>OMJJ01000069.1 GCA_900299305.1 bacterium
ACCGACGAGTTCTTTGGTGCGATACGGCAGTGTTATGTAGGAAGAGTACAGGAACCAGAACTAGAGAGGCTCTGCTTCTGCCTGTTGGGGACGGCGACCCCCGCCGAACTAATAAAGGATACGAAGATAAGTCCCTTCAACATCGGGAAGCGTATTGAGATACGAGACTTTACCGAGAGTGAGGCGATGGTGTTGGCGGGTGGTTTGTCGGGAGGAGAGAAGGCGTTACAGAGGGTGTTGTACTGGACGCACGGTCATCCGTACTTAACGCAGAGGTTGTGTGTCGCGGTGTCGGAGAGTGTTGATGGAGATGTAGACAGAGTATGTAGAGAGTTGTTCCTCACTCAGTCGGCTCGTGAGAGTGATGATAACCTGATGTTTGTTCGCAACCGCTTGCTGAGGAGTGAGGTGGACTTAGCGAGTTTATTGGATATGCTCCGTCAGGTTCGCAAGCAACATAGAGTGTTGGATGATGAAGCGAACCCTTTGGCGGGAGTAATCAAGTTATCAGGGGTAGCGCGGGTAGAGAGTGGTGTGCTGAAGATTCGCAACCGTATCTATGAGAGTGTATTCGACCTCAAATGGATAGAGTCTCAGATGCCGGATGCCGAACTCAGGCGACAAAAAGTAGCATTTCGACGCGGCTGGATACGCGCATTGGGACTGAGTAGTATCATATTGGCACTTTTTGCCCGTGTCGCACAGATTGCTACCGATAATGCGAACATGGAAAAGATAGCCGCCACAAAAGAGCGTTTGGCAAGAGCCGATGCGGATGTACAGCGCAACCGAGCGCAAACCGCCCTCATAGAAGCACAAAAACAGAGGCAAATTGCAGAAGCGAGCACCGAACAGGTCTACCAGTATACGGAGGAGCTACAGGAGCAAAAACGCATCTCTGATGCAAACCTAGACCTTGCGAAACGCCGACTAAACGAAGCAAATACTGCTCGCAAAGCCGAAACTACCGCCAAAAAAGAGGCGACACGAGAAGCGGCGGAGGCACGTAAGCAGACGGAACTCGCCGAGCATACCTCCTACCTCTCTAGTATGAACACCATTCGGAGAGAGTGGGACAACGGTAACACCCAACAGGTAGAAGATCTCTTGGAAGAGACACGTAACTATAGAGATAGGGATTTCGAGTGGGGATACTGGAACCACCTTTGCCATCTTGACCAAGCAACCCTAACAGGACACACTGGAGGGGTTTACTGTGTAGCGTACTCTCCGGATGGGAGGCGTATCGCTACCGGAAGTTCGGATACCACCGTCAAAGTGTGGGATGCACAGAGCCATCTCTCTCTCCTTACCCTAAAAGGACACACCGCAGGAATCAACTCTGTTGGCTTTTCTCCAAACGGGCAGTATATTGTAACAGGCAGTGATGACCAAACAGCTAGAGTTTGGGATAGCAAGACGGGGAAAGAGCAGTTTCGCCTGATAGGGCATACCGCCCCTATAAACTCCGCTATCTTCTCCTCTAATGGCACACATATCGTAACAGGCAGTGCCGATAAAACCCTGAAAGTATGGAATGCACAGACCGGACAGGAGCGATATACGCTGAAAGGGCATAACGGAACTGTGTTTACCGTTGCCGTCTCTCCCAATGCACGCCTTATCGCTTCGGCGAGTGCCGATGCCACCGCCAAACTCTGGAATCTAGAGACTGGTGAAGAGATAAGGACATTCACGCTTCGTAACAGTAGTATCTACACAGTGGCATTTTCGCCAGATAGTAAGCGTGTTGTTTTGGGTAGCGACAAAACGGTTGCGATTTGGGAGGTGACAGAGGAAGCCCCTCTTCTCACTCTACAAGGAAATACCTCTAAAGTGATGGTGGTTGCGTATGCCCCGAATGGAAAACAGATTGTTACGGGCGGTAACGACCAAGTGATTCGGGTTTGGGATAGTCAAACGGGATGGGAACTTTTGCAACATAAAGGGCATACAGGGTTTATTACCTCTCTTGCGATATCTAGCAGAGGGGACAAAATGGTCTCTGGCAGTAGAGATGGCAGTGCCAAAGTATGGTCGACACGTGCAAATACATCTCCCTTCCAGATATCAGGGCATACCAAAGGAGTAAAGTCTGTCGCAATTTCGCCCGATGGTAAGCGGATAGGTACGGGTAGTTGGGATAAAACCGTAAAGATATGGGACACTTCTACCGGTAGTCAAGCTACAACCCTAAAAGGATATAACACAGCAACAAACTCTCTCCGCTTCAGCCCCGATGGAACCCGCCTCCTGTTGGGGGGTTATGACGGAACCGTAGAGGTGTGGGATGCAAAATCGGGGACTAAAATGTTTGCCTACCCTTCTCAAAAGGAATCGGTGATGTCGGCGGCTTTCTCACCGGATGGCAAACGAATCGCTACGGCAGAATGGCACATCACCTCCGAAGGGTCGCACCTAGAGGCGGGAATGGGTAGCCATAACGCAGAGATTTGGGATGCACATACCCGCCAGCATCTTCTCACCCTCAAAGGACATACCCAAGACATTACTTCCCTTGCTTTTTCATCGGACAGTAAGTACCTTGTTACCGGTGGTTACGATAGCACCGTAATACTTTGGGACGCAGCTAACGGCAAGAGGCTTCGTACTTTTTCGGGGCATACTGCTGCCCTATTCGCCGTAGCGTTCTCTCCGGACGGAAGCAAGATAGTAAGCGGTGGAGATGACCAAAAGATAGCAGTGTGGAGTGTAAGCACGGGTAGGCGAATCGCTACCTTGTTAGGACATACAGGGCGTATTTCCAGTATCGCATTCTCACCCAATGGGAGGCGTATTCTGTCCGGTAGTTATGATAACACGGCGACGATATGGAGCGCAAACACCTTCAAAGAGCTCTTAACCTTAGAGGGACATACCGGTATGGTGACTTCGGTTGCTTGGTCTTCGGATGGGAAAAGAGTGGTAACGGGGAGCTCGGACAAAACAGTAAAGGTATGGAGTACCGATTTTGAGGTAGGCACTCCATACTCTGCCAGAAGGTAGTTAGTGCGGAGAAGCAAACTCCGGAACACCACAGGGTCCGCCCCCTGTTGCGTCGCCAATATCCTCAATAATCTCCCCTGTAAAGTTGTAAAGAGGGCGATACCCCCGCGAAACCTCTTGGCTACGGCGCGGCAAGTAGTGGCAGATAAACGCACATCGGAAGCGGTCTTTGCTGGTGTTGGGATAGGAACCGTGTATCACGCTTCCATTAAAGAACAACACATCCCCCGCTTTCATTACGGCGGGTACGGGGTGCATCCCTTCGGGAACATCTACGTGGTCGGTAGTGAAGAACTGGCTACTATCCGCCTTACTGGGACACATAATATCTAGTACGTGCGAACCGGGAACCAGTACCATCCCCCCATTCTCCATATCCACATCGTCTACCGCAGTCCATGCAGCAATACAGGTTCCGGGCTTTACACGGAGGTAGTAGTTATCTTGGTGTAGGTCTTGCCCCCGCGCTCCTGCCGGCTTAAAGTAGAACATACTCTGAGCGGCTACTGGCTCCTCTTCAAATAACTCGGTTAAGATGGTCTCTACCCGACTATCCAGCATGGTACGCATCGAGAGGTCTCCGATGGGCAGTTCGGGGTGGCGGTGCGGGTGCATCATGCGGGGGTAGAAAGAGAGTGGGTCGTTGGGTTGGTAGTTCGGATTGATTTCAGAGAGACCGGGAATCGGTCCTTCTGCGTTTACCTCCATAAAAGTTTGGCGAATTGTATCCGCCTCCTCTTTAGAAAACAGGGCGCGAACGATAAGATAACCGTCCCTCTGAAAAGCATTTTTTTGCTCTTGAGTCAGATAACCTTCTGCGATAGCGGGCAAAGTGGAGTTCCTCCCTCTGTGGTTAAAAACTTTGGGATACTATACAAGATTCTTGGTAACATATCCAGTTAAGCGGTGTCTTATTACCTATAATATCTTGCTATTTGGAGGAGAACGCTATGGAACGCACTCAGACCCCTATGCCTACTCTGGTACAGGTAGTTACGGGGCATTTCCGACAAGGTAAGGGCTATACCAACTGGCGAGAGCAGGGAACCAACGACTGGCTCCTTATCCTGACACGGGAGGGCAGAGGCAGATTTGGGTATCAAGGCGGGGAGTATATTGCCCAAAAGGGCGACATCACGCTTCTAAAGCCGCACACACTACACGATTATGGAGTAGAGCCTTCGCTACAGTACTGGGAGTTGGTGTGGGCGCACTTCCACCCGCGCCCTCATTGGCATACCCTTCTCGACTGGACAGAGATTGCTCCCGGTCTTCTCAACCTCTCGCTACAAGATACTGCATTGCTTTGCAAGGTAGAACAGGCATTCTTTCGGGCAGACAGCCTTGCACGGGGGGCGATGCGGCGGCGCGAAGAGTTCGCAATGAACGCCTTAGAAGAGGTTTTGCTGTGGTGCGACACCGTAAATCCGCGCTCCGAACAGGCGCACCTCGACGGAAGGGTGCAAGAGGCGATGGACTATATGTGCCAACACCTCTCTCACGCGATGTCTTTGGACTACTTGGCGCAGGTATGTAACCTCTCAGTGTCGCGGTTGGCACACCTCTTCCGCGAGCAGGTGGGCGTAACTCCGCTACAGTTTTTGGAACAGCAGAGGCTAGATCGCGCCGCCCAACTGCTAGAACTCACCTCACGCCCCATACAAGACGTAGCGGAGGAGGTGGGCTTCGATAACCCCTTCTACTTCTCATTGCGCTTCAAAAAACACGTTGGGCAAGCCCCTCGTGACTACCGCAAACTCCGTCAAGAGGGTAAAACCGGTTGAGGGGCTTGGGGCTAAACTCCCAAGCCCCTCAACGTTGGAAGGTTCTCTTTTTCGTTACCTGATTTTAATGTTAGTACGCACCGTTTGCAACCTCATTTTTCGCCTCTACCCGCCTAAAGCGGCGCAGGTAGCGAATGACCTCAATGCCTTCGGGGAGCGTGTCGCGCTCATTTACCGTTATCACATCTCCCGAATCCATATCAATGTATACACCAGGGTCTACGTCTTCACCAGAACGGTACATCCGTACCGCACGAATTTTGGGTTGAACCGCATTCATTTTCAGTATCTCCTCTCCACACTCTCTAAAAGCGGAACCACTCTCCCCTACTACTATAAGAGGTTCCTGCTAGTCGTGTCCTAAAGGGGGCTAGGACGGGTTTTTTCAATGGGAGATTGCTTCGTTGGGGCGGCTGTCGTCTCTCGCCTCTATCTCTCCCGCCTACTGAGTAGGTCTGGGGAAGCACATTCTCGAAAACAGTTGTTATATGCGAATTATAGCATATTTTGCTACAAAATGCAAATTTTGCTCTTCTATGGCTTTAGACGGTGAGAAAGCCGTTTGGTTTCAACTGTTTTAATTTTTTTTAATCTTCACTCTCTCTATCGTTCTGAACGCCTGCTCTACTATAAAGATAGACCCCAGATTCTTTGAAAAAGTTACGCCGCCGTGCGACACTTTTTGGCGGATTTCCGAGTCCTGTTCTATGTAATCACTCATCCCAACTTGCCAAAAGAGGCAAGAGTTTCGTAAGGGTTGTACAGAGAAAAGGAGTCTTGTTATGGTAGCCCCCACCGCAGAGGTACAGTTAGCCAGTTTGAAAGCCACCTGCCCCCGCAAAGCCATCTATGAGGCAGTACAGACCGTTGGTCATGCCGTTAGTGGGCGAAGCGCACTTCCCATTTTGAGCCATATTCTTATCCGTGCCGAAGAGAACGGACTTCGGCTTATCGCCACCGACCTAGAGTTGGGCATCTCGTGCTATATCCCCGCACAGGTACAAGAGGCGGGCGCACTGACCGCCCCTGCCCGTACCCTTACCGAAGTTCTGGGCAACTTGCCCGATAAGAGCGATGTCGCTATCTCGGTAGATAAGAGCCACACCACCCGTGTCAACTGCGAGAAGTCCGACTATAAGATTTTGGGGCTTCCCGCCGATGAATACCCCCAACTGCCCGAAGTACGCGATACCGTCTCGTTTACGATACCGCAATCTGTAATGCGAAGCCTGATTAGGCAAACCCGCTTTGCGGTAGGAACCGACGAGGCTCGCCCCATACTGACGGGTATTTTGATGGTGTTCGATGGCGAAACCCTCAAGTTTGTTGCCACCGATACGCACCGCCTTGCGGTGAAGAGTACCAAAGTGACACAGGGCAACGGCTCTCAGAATGTGATTGTCCCTGCCCGTGCCATGAACGAACTGACCCGCCTCCTCACCTCTGACGAGGGGAACGTAGAGGTACGCCTATCGGGAAATCAGATAATGTTTATTTTGCCGGGTGAGAACCAAGTGCAGATAGTCTCCCGCCTCATCGAAGGGCAGTTCCCGAACTTTCAACGAGTAATACCCGCCGACCACCAGAAACGGCTCACTATCCCCGCCGCCCCCTTGCAGAGCGCGGTAAAACGCGCCTCTATCGTGGCACGAGAGAACTCTCAGCGGGTTATCTTCCGTACCGACGGCGAACGGCTTATCCTTACCGCCGAAAGCCAAGTAATTGGAAACGCCTACGAGGAGATAGAGGTCGAGCGGGAAGGTGATGACGTTGAAATCGCTTTCAACTCGAAGTACCTGCTCGATGTTTTAGATGTTGTGGACTGCGAAAACATACATCTCGACCTCTCCGACCCCCTGAAGCCGGGTGTTCTACGCCCTGTCCCCGTAGTGACCAAAGAGGGTGAAGCCCCCGAACCCTCCGACTACCTGTGTGTGCTGATGCCCATGCAGATACACTAGACTGTAGGAATTTTCGTAAAACTGGAGGCAAGAGCGTATCTTGCCTCCAGTTTTGTATCCCCTTCCAAGAAAAACCTGCGAAATCAGTAGATTTCTGTACTCCTATATTGAATCTCAGCCCTGTACAGAGTAAAATAGTAGTATACTCCTATCGCGAACGCAGAGGTTGGTGCATAATAACACGGACTATTTTGGGGATAATTTGAAACCCATTTCGCTTGCCGTGCGTAGTTTTATTGATAGCGTTCGCTAAGAGGGGAAGATGAGGACGGAAACTCTGGTGGAACATTCGGATGCCGACTTGGTAAGGCAGACGCTTTGCGGCAACAAAACGGCATATAATACCCTCGTACAAAGGTACCAGCGACAGGTCTATAACCTCGCCTACCGAATGCTCGGCAACGCCGAAGATTCGGGAGACTTGGTGCAAGAGACCTTCCTGCGTGCCTATAGTGCGCTTGCGTCGTTCCGCCAAGACGCGAGTTTCCTAACATGGCTTTACAAAATCGCCTCGAACCTCTGTATCGACCAGTTGCGCTCTCGCAAAACGAGAAGTGCCCTGAGCCTCGACAGTGAGCGTGAAGAGGGGCGCGAACCCGCCTCCGAAGCACGATGCAGTGCCCCAGAGGATATGGCGGTGCGAGGTGCGGTTCAAGAGGTCGTACACCATGCGATTCAGAACCTACCCGAACGGTACCGGCAAGTGGTCGTTATGCGACACCTACAAGATATGAGCGTAGAAGAGATTGCTCAAGCACTAGACCTACCCACAGGAACGGTGAAAACACATCTATTCCGGGCGCGTGAGATGCTAAGAGGTCGTCTCCGTCCGGTGTTGGAAATGGAAGCAGATGGAAAATAGATTTGAAAAACAACAAGAGGAGAAGCAGGACTGGGGGGCTTATGTAAAGCCGCCTCAAACCTCTTCGCCCTCCCAAGAATCGGAAGCTTCTGCCCAGAATTCGGCTCCGCTAGTGCAGAGGTATGAACCTAAAGAGGCTTCTTTGGCTCTCTGTGAGCAGGTACGCGAACTGCTACCCGCCCTCGTGGAGAGCGACGGCACAATTCGCCCTGAAATGGCGGCGACGATATTTGCTCACCTTACCGTCTGTAGAGACTGCGCCCGTGAGTTCGACGAGTTACAACGTATTGTAGCGGTGCTTAACTCGTTACCCATGACTCCCCTGCCCCACGACTACTCCGGACTGATAATGCAACGCATAGAGCGTGAGATGGGAGGGCTATATCCTTTAATGGAGCTCCCCCCTAACTGGGCGACTTCCTCATGGAATGGGGAAGCCGCGCAATCAACTAACCCGCTAAACCGTTCGCACTCCTCCGAACCTATTGTACAACTACTTAGCCAAAGCACGCTTCCGTTGCGGCAACGTGTTATTCTACTAGGAGCCTTCTTTGCAACTCTCCTTCTCTTTCTTACCAATGGGTGGGGGCGTACCTCGCTAGGCGCGAGTATGTCTACCCTCCACGATTGGCTTCAGCAGATAGCACAAGCAACCGAAAGCGTTCCCTTTTTAGGCACGATTGTCGCAGAAGGGTTTGGGGTTCTCGCGCAGTCGGTTCACCTGCTAGAAGAGACCTACCTACATATCGGGGCAAACGCCATGCGTGGGGTCTTCTTCGATGTCGCGCTGGCTACAGGTATCTACCTACTCTATCAGGGACGTAACCAAAAAGCAAAGCAGGCGGGAATATAGGAGACGATTCGCAATGATTACCAAACAGGTACGCCTTGCTCTTATAGTGCTGTTGGTTTTGGGAGGGATTCAGTGGTGTTTCGCACAGACCTCAAAAAGCAAAGCCGTTGAACCAACTGCTACCCCCCAAGAGATTAACGAATCCACCACCAAAACGAAAGAGACTTCACACACTACCACCGCCCCCAAGCCCTCCTCAGAAACAGAAGTGTTGGTAAAAGAGGGGGAGACCGTTAACGGATTCACTGTACTAGAGGGAAAAGCGACTATTCGCGGGAAGGTGAAAGGCGACATCCACGCCAAAGAGAGCAAGATAGTTATCGAGAACAAAGGAAGTGTGGAGGGCTCTCTCTATCTGGAAGATAGTACCGTTGAGAATCACTCTGCGTCGGCTATTCGGGTAAAAGGCACTCAAGAAGCCGCTACTGCCCCTGCCGTTGCCGACATCGCCCGTATTGAGTACTCCAAAGAGGAGGCTACCCCTCCCGCCCCGCGCACCAGTTGGCTTGTACAGCAGTTTTCGCTTGCACTGTTGTTGGTGATATGTGCGGGAGTGTTTGCCTACACCGCCCCTGTTGCTACTCATAAAGTCGCGGAGGAGGTCTCTGCGGAGCCAGTGCGCTGTCTTATTATGGGGGCGATAGCCGCTATCGCTCTGAGCATGGTCTCCGTCCTCAATGCGAATCTGCTCCACTTCTCACCGCATCTTATCAGCCTTGCATGGTCGCCGTTTGGTTTCGGTCTCGCCGTCCTTATGCTAGGTATCGTCGCGTTTGGGTGGGTGTGTGGGCTACACCATATAGGAAACTATGTTGCAAACAAGATAGGGCACACGGACGAAGGAACTCTGTTTGGGCGTACCCTACTGGGTGCAGGCACACTCCTCCTGTTTAGTATTGTGCTAAGCGGTATCTTCTCTCCCTTAGCGGCATTCGCTCTGCTACTGCAAGGGCTGGTAACGGTGCTCGGAATAGGCGCAACCCTAATTACTGGCTTTGGTAGAGAGACCAACTGGCTAGGGAACTGCCTCTCACGCCGCTCTCTCTTTTAAGAAAATCGCTACCTCGTAGCAAAAAGAAGCCGCGTAATAGCGGCTTCTTTTTGTTTCAATCCGATTTTTCATTAGTAACTCAGGTCGATTTCATTGTTGGTCTCATCGCTTTCTGTCACCGTATTATCGACATCTGCGATGTACTGTACCGATGTTCCCGGACTAAACAGGCTCACCTGATACGGAACAATAGATACCCACTGCCCGGTCCCTGGTGCGATGGCAGGGGTTGCTATCTTATAGGTGTGCAGAATCGAAGAGCGGAACTTGGGAATCCACGTATAGACGTTTACCCCTAGATAGGAAGCACTCGCCGACTTATTGCCTTTGTTATAGACATAGACCGACATCTTATTCTCATAAGAAGCACCGGGCTGGAGTTGGGCAATGAATAAGTCGGGTGCGCCTTTAGTTTGGTCGCTCGCGTCTACTTTGGGTTGCATCCCCGCAAGCAGTCCTAAAGAGATACCTAATGCACAAAGAGCCGTCTTAATGGTGGTTTTCATTTTTATTTCCTTTTGGTTATGTTTGATTATTAAGCAAACGAACGCATTTTTTAGTTCATTAGATTTTGTTCGTTGCTTACACCTCTATTCTACAGGGATATAGTGACGTAAGCGTTACATAGCGACCCCATAAACCGTTACATAGCAAATTTTAGTGAAAAAAAACATAAAAAGATGCGCCCTCCCATCTCTGGTTAAGCGCATCTTTATGAGGCTCACTATTTGAACTAGGAGACGGTAGTTGCTTCCGCCTCCATCACTCGCTTTAAAGAGCCTTCTAGCAGGCTGATGCCCGCGTCTCCTGCTGCCCGCCCGCGCAGGTTCCCCTCTGCATCAAAAAGGAAGTAGGCGGGCCAGAACTGATTCTGAAAACGTTCTCCTAGTGTGTGGTCATTATCTATCGCACAAGGCTCTTCTATTCCCAACGCTTCAATCTCGTGCTTCACGGCTTCGATATTGGTATCCTCTTGCTGGCGCGGCATATGCACCCCAACTACCTTCAAGCCCTTGTCGGCATACTCTTTGCGCCACCGCTGGATAGTGGGCATATTGTCGTGGCAGATGTGGCAACTTATCGCCCAAAAGTGTACCAGTGTGGGGCTACCCACCAACTCCGAACGTTTTGCTTCGCCGTGTACCCACTCCGTCGCACCGTCTAGTTCTGGTAGAGGGGTTCCTGTTCGTAAAGGCATTTTAACACAAACTCCTTCGTATCTTCTAAAATTAGGACTAACCATTCCTAATTATTATACCCTCTATCAACTCTGTAAGTTCCCGCGAAATTAGCGACTTTTGCCTATTTTTGAGAATAAGCAGGAATTTTCGTTTGTATGGATAATCACAAATCAGATTGCGATTTCTGCTTTGCAACCTTTTTCACAAACAGACACGGTAAGCCGCCGGCAACCTACCCTGCAACGAGGCAACATAGATGAGCGATACCTCCTTTTCGGACGCACTGGATACACTCAAAGAGCATTTGGTTGGTTATGACGATGGTGTAGAGCAGTTTAAGCTCGCACTGCTTACGGGGCAACATATGCTTCTGGTAGGCAAGCCCGGTCGCGGGAAATCGTACCCCGCTCGTCTCTTTACAGGTTGCGTTCAACACGCTCGCCTCTTCCGTACCCAGATAACCGCCTATACCATGCCCGACCACCTCGTCGGTGCGCCTATCCCTCACACCTATCTGGAAGAGGGTAAGCAGGTCTACAATACCGACCATGGGATACTAAACTGCGACTTTGCCCTTCTGGAAGAGTTTACCGATGGTCCGGTAGCCCTGGCACGTAGCCTAAACACGGTACTCTACGAACGGGTTTTTGAGGTGAAAGACCAAGAGCCAATCCCTGCGGAGCTACACAGCGCGATTCTTACCGCCAACAAAGCCCCCCATGGTGAGGAGTGGAAAGCGGTATGGAGCCGTATCGCGTTCCGATTTACCCCGCCGGAAGTCACCTCCTCTTGGGGAAGATTCGAGACGGGGCAGGTATATCTACACACACACGGTCACGCCCCTCACCTCCCCCTCGTCGATATGGATCAGGTAAAGGAGCTTTCGGAGCAGTGTGTGCATCTGGGGGTTCCGCCGGGCGTACTCCTCGCCGAGAGTTGGATTTCGGGAGAGTTTCATCGCCGTTGTCAGGAAGATATGCACTTGGGGCGTTCGGGGTTGTTCTCCTCCGATTTGCGCCGTGAAAACCTCTTCCTCGATGTCATTCGAGCAGGGGCTACTTTAGAGGGTCGTCCTCGTGCGGACTATCATCATATTCGGCGTTATCTCCCTTACGCGCTTCCTTACGGAGATGACCCCGACGGACTCGCCGCGCATACCATTTTGGACGAAGTTCTGGAGCGTATTTTGCCCCGCAATATCAAACGTGAGGAACTTACCATCTACGACACACTCGGCGACCTCGCCCAACAGATTTTGGAGTATCAACACCATCG
>OMJJ01000070.1 GCA_900299305.1 bacterium
ACTAGAAGGGACGCTCTACCGAGTAACTCCCGACGGCAAAAGTTCTATTCTCTACAGTTCTAAAGAGAACACCGTTCTTACTATTGCGGTAGATAACAAGGGGACTACCTACTTTGGAACCGGACCGCGTGGCAACCTGATGGTCATTAACACAGAGGGGCTGGTCTCTACCCTCTACGACAAAGCGACCTCCTACTTTACCTCGCTGAAACTGGCTACAGATGGAACCCTCTACGCAACAACAGCAAACAGTGTGTACCACATCCGCCCCAATAGCCTTCCTGATGGTAGCCCCCTAATAACCACATTGGATAGCCCCGCAGATTTAGACTTCCTTACCTCTCTACCTCTACCCAACGGAAAACTGGCAGTAGGAACCGGAAACATTGGGGAACTCTACCTTGCCGACACGAGCCAAGTACGCGAAGGCAGTTTCGAGTCGGTGGTACACGATACACGCCTCGAATCGCGTTGGGGACGTGTGCAGTGGTCGGCGCAACTTCCCAAAGGCACGGGGATTCGTGTGGAGACTCGTAGCGGAAACATTGCAGAGCCAGATAGTACGTGGAGCGAGTGGGTGCAGGTATCACAAGACGAAGCCGACGGCGGCAAAATCGTCTCGCCTTCCGCCCGTTTTCTTCAGTATCGTGTGCGTTTGGAAGCGGGAAGTGGAGTGCAGGTTCCGAGATTGAAAGAGATAAGCCTCAGTTACATCACACGGAGTCAGCCCCCCAAACTCACTTTCCAGAGTCCCTTTGGCGGAGAGCGTTGGAGTGGAAGCCAGTCGCTAAGATGGAGTGTAAGCGAGGCGGAAGGGGCATTCCTGCTCTACGATGTCTACTATTCGGCAGATAACGGCTCTACATGGAGACCCCTTCCCTCTGGCAAAACAGAGATTGTTTCTGCCGCCAACCCCACCCCACAAGGGGATGTCTCTATTGAGGAGCTGAAAGCGAAACTAGACCGTACCGTTATGCCCCAAACCATGCGGGACTTACTCCTAGAGAGGGCGCTGCAGAAGCAAATCGGAGGGGTTAGCACCACAGCCAACCCACAACCCACCAAAGACACCACGCGCCTCTTAGATACCACGATACTGACGGATGGATACTACCTCTTTAAGGTGGTTGCCTCCGATTCGTTAAATGACCCCGCAGATAGCAAACCCGGAAGCGTGGTTTCGGAATCGGTGTTGATATGTAATGCACTGCCTCAAATTAGCGGGGTAAAGTCTACCGTTCTACCCACCAAAGCAGTGCGTATCGAAGGGAGTGCCTTCCAGAAACTGCTTACGATAACGGCGGTACAGTATCGTGTAGACGATGGCGACTGGTTCCCTGCCCGTGCTGTAGATACGATTTTTGACGGCTACAATGAACCCTTTACGCTTACCACACTCCCCTTAACAACGGGAGTACATACCATTGAGATACTCGCCTTCAATGCCGCAAACGGCAAAGGGAGTACCAAAGTTATCGTCAACGTGCCATAGAGAAGGAGAGGAGTAGAGATGCTTATTGTGATGGTTTCGGTTCATGTAAAGCCGGAGTATGTGGAGGCGTTTCGGGCGGCAACTATTGCCAACGCTACCGCAAGCGTAAAAGAGAAGGGTATCGCCCGCTTCGATGTGATACAGCAGAACGATTCACCTACTCACTTCTTACTGGTAGAGGTCTACCGAGACGCAGATGCCCCCGCCAAACACAAAGAGACCGCCCACTACAAAACATGGCGCGATACCGTGGAGGAGATGATGGCAGAGCCACGTAAGAGCCTGAAATATAGCAATGTGTTTCCCAATGAAGAGGGGTGGGGCTAGACTATGGCTTTTGAGTTCGCAACGGCAAATCAAATCGTATTTGGCAGAGGTACACTATCTCAACTGGGTAAGTTGGCGGCGGGTATGGGCAGACGCGCTCTGCTTGTAACGGGCGCAAGCCCCCAACGAGCAGAGTCTGCCCACGCTCTACTTGCAGAGGCGGGCGTTTCTGTAACGCACTACGCAATTACCCATGAGCCGACTTTACAAGTGATACAAGAGGGTGTGCGCCTCGCGCAGTCGGAAGGTTGTGACATAGTGGTTGGCTTTGGCGGAGGGAGTGTGGTAGATGCGGGAAAAGCGATTTCTGCTCTGCTTACCAACACCGGTGAGGTTTTGGACTACTTAGAGGTTGTGGGCAAAGGAAAGCCGCTTACAAACGCCCCCGCGTCCTATATCGCGGTTCCGACCACTGCCGGAACGGGGGCAGAGGTGACTCGTAACGCCGTTATCTCGGTTCCAGAGGAGAGGGTAAAGGTGAGCCTGAGAAGCCCCAAAATGCTCCCCACCGTCGCCCTCGTAGACCCCGACCTAACTCTCTCTTTACCCCCCTCCCTTACGGCAAGCACAGGGCTAGATGCTTTTACTCAGGTGATGGAACCCTACGTCTCTAATCGTGCTACCCCCATGACGGATGTGTTCTGCCGAGATGGGCTACAACGCGCCTCGAAAGCGTTACGAAATGCCTATCGTTTTGGAGAGGACACAGAGGCGCGGGAAGAGATGGCGTTGGTGAGCCTGTTTGGGGGGCTTGCGCTTGCGAATGGGCGTTTGGGGGCGGTACACGGTTTCGCCGCACCGCTAGGCGGAATGTTTCCCGCGCCGCATGGGGCGGTGTGCGCCCGTCTTTTGCCGCTGGTGATGGAGACAAACGCGAGTGCCTTGCGGGAACGAGAGCCAAACCATCCCGCCCTAGCCCGTTATGAAGAGATAGCCGTGTGGGTAACAGGCAAGGCGGATTCCAAAATAGAAGACGGGATAGTATGGGTGCAGGAGTTGGTTGCGGAGTGCGAGATACCACCACTCTCTGCTTACGGCATCACTTCAGAACACCTTCCTGTGGTTGTAGCAAAGGCAAAAGTCGCGAGTTCGATGCAGGGCAACCCTATCGCTCTAACGGAGACGGAACTTACCGAGATACTCACAAAAGCCTTGTAAAACAGAACGCGCCCCTTCTACCGTTGGGCAGAGGGGCGCGACTACTGAGCCTTGCAAGTCGTTAATCGGCGTTGACGCGAACAATGGGGATACTGGCAACCAGCGCGATACCCCCATCTGCTTTGTCGATACTCACATCAAGGTGTTGTTCGTCTATTACTACGTACTTCGAGAGAACGGTAAGAATCTCTTGGCGCATCTGTTCCATCATAGGTCCAGGAATATCTGCCCTATCGTGCATCAGCACCAGTTTGAGGCGATTTTTGGCGGTTTCGGCAGGTTTTTCCCTCTTACCGAATAGACGTTCAAATAGACTAGGCATAGCGGCACATCTCCCCTGAACAAAATACCCTTACTTCTTGCTTCCAAATAACCCTTTTAGCCGGTCTAAAAAGCCGGTCTTCTCTTCCAAATCCAAAAACGGCACCGTCTCGCCTCTCAAGCGTCGGGCGATGTTTCGGTACGCCTGCCCTGCAAGGTTCCCCTCTAGGGTGGCGGCGGGTTCTCCCTTGTTGGTAGAGGTGATGATAACCTCGTCTTCGGGGATGATACCGAGCAGTTTCACGCTACTGCCCAGTACGTCCTGCACATCTTCCACCGCAAGCATCTCTTGGTTTTTCACCATTTTGGGGCGGAGGCGGTTTACAATCAGGTAGGGGTTACGGAGGTCTTGCGCCTCTAGTAGCCCGATAATACGGTCTGCATCACGTACCGACGACATTTCAGGGTTGGTAACGACAATGGCTTCGGTGGCTCCTGCGGTAGCGTTACGAAACCCTTGCTCTATTCCTGCGGGGCAGTCGATAATAATGAAGGTATAGCCGTCTTCGCGCAGTTCTTGAATCAGCTGGCGCATCTGTGCGGGGTTCACAGCACTTTTGTCGCGAGTTTGGGCGGCGGGAAGGAGCGCGAGGTTCTGAGTACGCTTGTCTTTAATAAGGGCTTGGCGCAGTTTTGCTCTTCCCTCTACCACATCCACAATGTCGTATACAATGCGGTTTTCCAAGCCTAAAGCAAGGTCTAGGTTGCGTAAGCCAATGTCGGCATCCAGCAGAGCGACCTTCTCGCCCATATTGGCGAGAGCCGTTCCTATATTCGCGGTAGTGGTCGTCTTCCCGACTCCCCCTTTACCCGATGTGATGACAATAACTCTGGTGTTATTCTCAGACATTGAGATTTATGTCCTCTCTCTGTGCTGTGTACGTAAGGTAGTAATGAAGGTCTATTATACCCTGTAACCCTGTTCAAGAGTGCAACTATTTTCGTACACCGCCACCCGCTTTCGGGTAACAGGCTTGCTTTTAGTACGGAACGACGGTAATCTCGCCGTTTTCGATGCGTGCCACTTCGGTAAACCGTTCTCGTGTGTTGGGGGAGTCTTCGGGGGCGCGTGCGATTTTGTCGGCGATACGAATCTGTTGGGGGCGCATATTTCCTGCAATAATTCGCGCTTGGGTATCGCCTTCACTCCCCGCGTGTGCAATCCCGCGTAGGCTTCCGAACACCATAATCTCGCCTGTGGCGACTACCTCCGCTCCCGCGTTTACATCCGCCCCAATAATCAAGGTTCCCTGATGCACCACGCGCTGACCAGAGCGCACTGTTTTGGGGATATAGAGGGCGTTGTTTCCGCTTGCCTCCTCTCCTGCGGTAGAGAGTAGGTTAGAGCCGGGCTGCATGGTGTAGGCGTTTAGGGTAAGGCGGCGCACCGCCTCTTGAGTCGTCATGTCGGTAGCCACTACTGCCACTGTAAGTAAGCCATACGCCTGCTTTAGATGGTGAACAAACGCCTCCAACTCCTCTAAGGAGAGAAGCCTATCGCCCAAGTGAAGCGTAATCTGTGCGCTTCGCCCTAGTTGGCTATTTTTGGTCTCTAGCAACTTCGCTTCGACCCGATTTAGCACCTCTTCCCACGTTCCTTCGGTGGGAACGGTGAGGAGTAACTCTTTTAGTAGTCCATTCCGCCAAGGAGCCATCTCAACCTGTGACACTGTTCTCTTCCTCCGCTCTGCCGTCTGAGGCAGGGTCTCTTGTAGATTGTTGTACCCCTCTATTCGCGGCGCAAGCACGAATCTCCTGCTTGCAGGAACTCGGCTTACTCTTGCCGAACTGTTTGATAACCCTTCCCCCTTGTGTAAAGGAGACCCCATGAAGATAACCGACATCAAATGCTACGTACTAGAGTCACCTGCCCCCGAACCCGCCTTTCGCTGGAGAACGGGATTGGCAGGGGCAGGAGATGGAACGCCTCCGGGACAGCCTACCGCAAACGCCTACCTCAAAGTGGAGACAGATGAGGAGATAGTGGGCTTGGCAACCGCGGGAAACGGGCATGCCGTAGCAAGCCTTGTGCGCCGCCGCCTAAAAAAACTGATAGGGCATGACCCCCTCCTTACCGAACGCCTCTGGAAAGAGGTTTGGGAGATAGACCGTATTGAAGAGATACAGATGAGCCAACTGGGGCTACTCGACATCGCATGTTGGGACATCAAGGCGCAGAAGGCGAACCTACCGCTCTATCAGTTGTTGGGAGGAAATAGCAACCGTGTACCCGCCTACGCCTCTACCGTCACTTGGAACACGATGGACGAGTACGAACGGCACATAAAAACGTGCAAAGACGAGGGCTTTACCGCCTTCAAACTCCATGCGTGGGGTGACTATCGGGAGGATTTGCGATTGTCGCGCAACCTAAGAAAGTGGACGGGAGACAAGGCAGACCTGATGTTCGACGGCTCTGCGGGGTGGGACTACGTAACGGCGTTGAAGTTTGGTAGAGGGTTGGAAGAGGTAGACTTTCTTTGGTACGAGGAGCCTATGCGTGAGTTCGACCTACCGAGTTATGCGGAGATGTGCCGTAGCCTAGATATTCCCGTGCTTGCCGCCGAGACCTCCGACGGGTGTCATTGGAACGCGGCGACTTGGATACAGTACCGCGCTCTGGACATGATGCGGACGAGTGCAGGGTATAAGGGGGGCATTACAGGCGCGATAAAGATTGCTCACCTCGCCGAATCGTTTGGCATGAGGGCGCAGGTACATGGCGGGGGCTACGCCAACGCTCACCTCTGCGCCGCTATCCCCAATAACGACTACTACGAGGAGTTGGTTATCAGTACAGAGCAGATAAAGGGCTTGAAATCTCAGGGGGATTTGAGCATTGTAGACGGCTACCTCACGGTTCCCAACACGCCGGGCATTGCACCTCACCCCGACTGGAAAGAGATAGAGGCGAAAGCCGTGCTAACAGTGTAGCAGGATAGGGAAGGTACAGCCTCTCCCTTTGTGGAATTAACCCTCAAGACACGATTAGGGGAAAGGGGTTGGAAAGTGCAGGAAGAGCGAGAGCGTTTGGAAGGGCTACGCGCCCAACATCTGGTAGAGACGGAGTGGCTTGCCGAGCAGATTGCGGCAGGAAACCAAAACCTGCGGGTGGTAGATATGCGCGGCTACGTAAAGACCCAAACAGAACACGACGGCTACCAGACAGCCGACTATCTGGGTGCACGGAAGGAGTACTTAGAGGCACATATTCCGGGAGCGGTCTACCTAGACTGGACTACGGATATTGTGGACACAGACGACCTCGTACCCGCTCAGGTCGCAGGGGCAGAGAGGATAGCCAACATACTGGAAGAGAGCGGAATAGGAGACGATACCCTGATAGTAGCGTATGACGCGCACCCCGCATCTCAACTTGCGACGCGCCTCTGGTGGGTGCTACGCTACTACGGAAATACAAACGTGCGTGTGCTGAATGGTGGGTGGGCAAAATGGCTAAAAGAGGGGAGACCCACCACTGCGGAGGTTCCCATTTTTCCAAAAACGACCTTTACCCCGCGCCCTCAACTGCACTGGCGCATGACGGCGCAAGAGGTACTAGAAAACCTTGCTAACCCGCAAATAGATTTACTAGATGCACGGGACGAGGGGCAGTATACGGGAAGGATACGGCGCGGAAAGTATGGTGGACACATTCCGGGGGCAAGGCACTTACCCCGCGAAGCGTTCTTTACCGTAGAGAACACGTTTCAGTCTGTGGAGGCGATTGCGGAGACGGTGGGCGAGTGTGGCGTAGACCCAACCAAAAGAGTCGTGGCGTACTGCAATGGAGGGGTAGCGGCGACCTCTGTGCTGTTCGCGCTCTCTATGCTGGGCTACACCGATTTAACCAACTACGACGGCTCTTGGAACGAGTGGGGGCAACGCGACGACCTACCTCACCAGCAGAGCGAGGGCGTTTAGCCCCCAAGCAGGTTATTGATGTGCTGTGCAATCTCTTTGGGTTTGTAAGGCTTGAGAATAACCGCTTTAACGTTGGCGGGTAGGCTCACATCTAGGTCGTCGTCCCCCGTCGCCAGTAGAACGGGAAGAGTTGGGTCGAACTCGTATATCTTTTCCGCCAGCGTAATGCCAGACATATCGGGCATCTGCACATCGGTAAACACAATATCAAACTTGGTTTGCGACTGTGTGAGCGCGGTGTAGGCACTCGTACCACTCTCTACCGCAACGACATGGTATCCTTTTAAGGTAAGCATCTCTTTTAGCATCTCTAAGAGGATAGGTATGTCGTCTACCAGTAGGATGGAAATGGGTTGACCCGTCATGGGGTTACTCATATTAAAAGTCCTCCTGAACTATACAATCTAAGCCCTTCCAGTCTTTATCGACTATCGGGCGGAACAGCCACCCATCTGTTTCACAACTTTATCGTGTTTAATGTAGCACGTTTGGGCAGTTATGGCAAGGGGGTAGAGGGCAACATCTTCTCTTCTCGGAAAAGTTCTTTTTGCCCTATTGCTATCTCACATTATGGGAGAAAAGGGTAGTTTCGTTACCCCAAAGGCTTTAGAAAAACCCCTATTTTTACTAGGTACTCTATCGGGTAAAAAAGAGGCTTAATACAGAAGATATTCGGAAAGATAAGGGAGTAGTTATGGCGATTGCAGAGACGGAACGTATTGCGGTTCCTTCGATACTTAGCGAGGAACAGGTACGTTTTTTTGTGGAACAAGGCTATCTGGTGGTTCCCGACTTGATACCACCAGACGAGGTAGAGGAGATAAAACAAGACCTCGTAAAACTGGCACGCGGGGGCTACCCTTGCGAATCGCTACAGCCCGTACCAGAGGGTTTAAGCGATACAGAGGTGCTAGAGCGTATCCTGTGTATCCATCAACCTCACTACGTTAGCCCTATAATGGAGAAGTATGTGCGTCACCCCAAAATCTGCGGCATCCTTAGCCAGATAACGGCGGCGCACCTGCCTTGGTGGGATGGCAGTGTGAAGTGTATGCAGTCGATGGTGTTTGTGAAGCCGCCGCAGTTTCAGGGGCAGGCGTGGCATCAGGACGAAATCTACATCCCTACCCGTGACCGCTCTCTGATTGGAGCGTGGATAGCTCTCGACGACGCGACTCTCGAAAACGGCTGTCTATGGGTGGTTCCTGGCTCGCATAGAAAAGGCTACCTGCACCCCCAACGCGCACACGGAAACCCTGACGAGTTCGATTTTGCCGCAGAGAGCTACGGCTTCGACGAATCGGAGGCGGTTCCTGTAGAGGTGAAGTCGGGAACGCTTGTCTTCTTCAACGGCTACTTGCTCCATCGCTCCTTCAAGAACCGTAGCGAAATCTATCGGCGTGTGCTGGTAAATCACTACTGTAACGCATGGTCGCTACTCCCTTGGAGTTTGAAGGAGGGAGAGTACATCGCTATGGCAGATAGGCGTTGCATTATCCCTGTATCTGGAATTGACCCCTACCAGTGGAAGGGGTACGAAAACCCTCCGAATCAGGTGCATCTGCGTACTTGTAAAGCCTCAGAAGAGAAGAAGCAAGGCAAGTAAGTCTCATCGGGGCAGAGAGTGGTTTCGCCTTCCAACACGCAGGGCGAAGTCTCTCCCTACCCCGAAAACTTGACATTTCCCTTAAATTTGAGTACAATCTCCTCCAATACAACCCAAACTACTTCTGAGAATACTCCCATGTAACGCGCACAAAGTTCGCACCATTTCCATTCACAGAGAAGCTATTGAACACCCATATACCCTTGAAATTGTGGCTTTTTAGCCTATTCCCCCTGTCCTCCTCCCCCTAATCACATGCAGACGAGGCTGGACAGCAGAAAGTGAGTTCGCCGCTATGTCCCGCCCTCTCGTTGCCGTTGTCGGAAGACCCAACGTAGGCAAGTCTACCCTCTTTAATCGCCTTATCGGGCGAAGAGTGGCTATTGTTGAAGATACGCCCGGTATCCCCCGTGACCGCCTCTATCATAATGTAGAGTGGCAAGGACGTGAGTTTACGCTCATCGATACAGGGGGTATTATCCCCAACGAAAAAGACCCTCTCGCCGTACAGATACGAATACAAGCAGAGGTCGCTATGGAAGAGGCAGATCTCATTCTCTTTATTGTGGATGCTGCCGATGGAATGACCCGTACCGACCAAGACCTCGCCGATGCCCTCCGATTTGCGAAATGCCCCATCCTACTGGTGGTAAACAAAACCGATAACCCGCGACTAGAGGCAGACGCTACCGAGTTCTACTCGCTAGGGTACGCAGAACTGTTTGCTATCTCTGCAATTCATGGTAGGGGCGTGGCAGATTTACTCGACAAGGTAAACGAACTGCTTCCCAAACAGGAGGGTGAAGAGGGAGACGAAGCTGACCAGATTCGCCTTGCGATTATCGGAAGACCCAATGTAGGAAAATCTTCCCTCTTGAACGCGATTCTGGGCGAAGACCGCTCTATCGTTAGTCCTATTCCCGGCACAACCCGCGACGCAGTAGACACCGCCTTCGAGTGGGACAATCAGCAACTGGTTTTGGTAGATACCGCCGGTATACGCCGTAACCGCAAAATTCAAGGCACAGTGGAGTACTATATGGTGCTTCGCGCCCGCTCTGCCCTAGAGAGAAGCAACGTAGCAGTAGTGGTAATAGACGGTCAAGAGGGTATACTGGATGGCGATAAGCGTGTAGCAGGTATGGCGCACGAAAACGGACGCGCCTGTATTATCGTGGTAAATAAGTGGGACTTGGTAGACCCCGGTGTGGTGTTTGAAAACGGCAAAATGCAGAAGGCAGACATGACAAAGATTACCAAGTTCACCAACAAGTTCCGCGATGAGTGCCCCTTCCTAAATTTTGCGCCACTGGTCTTTATCTCGGCGCAAGAGAACTTTAGCATCAACGCGGTTTTGGATACCGCCATTATTGCCGCCCAAAACCACGCGCACCGCATCCCTACCGGCGAACTAAACCGCATTATGCGCGAATCGGTGGAGCGTCGTCCCCATTCCGCACATGGTAAATCGCTTAAAATCTACTACGCAACGATGGCGAGTGTGGAGCCGCCCACGATTATTCTCTTCTGTAACGACCCCGAACTGTGCCACTTCTCATACCAACGCTACCTAGAGAATCGCCTCCGAGAACTCTACCCGCTGGAGGGAACTCCTATCCGCCTCTTCATCCGTGCCGCCGACAAACGAGACCGCGAAGAAGACGACTAATATGGCTCGATTTCAAACCCGCTACATCTGCCAAACCTGTGCCTACGAATCTCCCAAGTGGCTAGGGAAATGCCCCGAATGTGAGGCTTGGGACTCGTTTGTGGAAGAGGTAAACCTAAAGGAGAAGGGTGGCGGGAGCGCAAAAGAGGTAGGCAAGAGCCGTAGTTTTCTGCCCTCAAACAGTGCGCCCGTACCCATTACCGAAGTTACTGCGATTGCGAAAACGCGCCGCTCTACCCTCATTAAAGAGTTTGACCGCGTTTTGGGAGGCGGTATTGTACCCGGTGGGCTGATATTAGTGGGAGGAGACCCCGGTATCGGAAAGTCTACTCTGCTTACACAGGTCGCCGCGAACATCGCAAACTCTACTACCCCCGACGATACTCCCACCGTCCTCTATATCTCTGGTGAGGAGAGTGCCGAGCAGATAAAACTGCGTAGCGGACGCTTGGGCGCAGAGAGTGCCAACTTTCTCATTAGCGTAGAGACGGAGATACACGTTATTCTCCAACAACTCGACGCGGTACGCCCCGCACTTGCTATCATCGACAGTATTCAGACGATGTTCGACTCCGACCTCGATTCCGCGCCCGGCAACGTCAGCCAAGTACGTACCTGCGCCGCGCACCTCACTCGTTTCGCCAAATCGCTCAATATCCCCGTGGTTCTTATTGGTCATGTTACGAAAGAGGGTAGCCTTGCCGGACCACGTGTACTAGAACACATTGTAGATACCGTGCTGAACTTTGAGGGCGACCAGCATCACGCCTACCGCCTCCTACGCGCCGCCAAAAACCGCTTTGGCTCTACCGATGAGTTGGGTATCTTCGAGATGCACGAGAACGGGCTTATCGGGGTGGATAACCCCTCTGCGGTTCTGCTTTCTGAACGCTTGGAAGGGGGTACAGGCTCCGCTGTCGCCTCTACGATAGAGGGAAGCCGCGCCTTACTGGTGGAGATACAGGCACTGGTTTCGCGCTCGCCGCTTGCTAGTCCGCGCCGTTCTGTAACGGGCATGGAGCCAAATCGGGTTAATATGATACTGGCGGTACTGGAGAAGCGCGTAGGGCTGAAACTCGCCGAACAGGACGTTTTTGTGAACGTGGCGGGGGGTATCCGTATCCTAGAACCCGCTACCGACCTCGCAACGGCTCTCGCGATTATCTCCAACTTCCGCGAACAGCCCATAGATGCCTCTACGGTGCTTTTGGGTGAGATTGGGCTGGCGGGAGAGGTACGAGCGGTCTCTCAGGCAGAGAAACGACTGCGTGAGGCGGCGCGGCTTGGGTTTCGGCGTGCCATTCTCTCTAAGCACAACCTTC
This sequence comes from bacterium, assembly GCA_900299305.1. Classification (GTDB taxonomy): domain Bacteria; phylum Armatimonadota; class Chthonomonadetes; order Chthonomonadales; family Chthonomonadaceae; genus CAIJLM01. Next base: position 11,820 of record OMJJ01000070.1, read on the forward strand.
CCAAACTCGGCTCTAATCTAGGGATTGAGGTTATCGGCGTTGAGGCAGTAAGCGAGTCTTTACGCTATTTCTTCAAACCTTCTGCTTAGTAGGGCTACGGCTTTCCGCTCTTGCTTTCGGTGTGGGAGTTTTCTTGTAGAAACTCTCTTCTTGAGGAGGCTCTTGCATGATAGACGAGACCACCACCCTCTGCACAAAAATCGTAGAGGCGTTTTTCCGCCGTGTAGATGAAACCCCGCTACTTCTCCAAATCTACGGCAAAAATCACCACTGCGCGATGCGGGGGCTAACTCACTACCTTGTGCAACTGCTTGGTGGCTCGGCAGAGTACTCCAAACACGCCTACTATGTCAGTCTGACCGAAGCACACGCCCGCTTCCATATTGGGCAAGAGGTGCGGGATGTTTGGTTAGGTACGATGGAGGCGGCGTTGCAAGATGTGCCTATGGATACCGAATTACGAACGGCTCTAAGCGGCTTCTTCTCTATTGCCTCTACCGAACTTATCAACCAACCCACTGCCTCCTTCACCCCAAGCCCCCCTACTCTCCCTCAAAATACCCGACTACGCGAACTCATTACCAAGTGGCATAGCCAAGTGTGTATCGACACGATGATTGCGGCAGTCCGCAGTGGAGATACCGATTCTGTGTTGGGGTGGCTGGATTCGCTTCCTATTCAGACGGTGATGCAGTCGGATAGGACGGTTTGCGCGAGTCTTTTGGGGGTGATTGGATGTGTCGATAGTGCCGAACTACAGGACTATACCTATCAGTATCTTGTTTCTTGCCCTGCGCTGGTAACAGAGACCTACTTCTCTGGAAGTGCACTTCTACATAGCGCGGCGGGGTCAGGAGCCGCTACTTTTGTAAAGCACCTCCTCGAACTAGGCGCGAACCCCAATTACGGGAACAGTGCAGGACACACGCCCCTCTACTTTGCAGGGAACGGAGCGACGCTTGATAATCCACACGTCGAAAAGGCGATACACCTTTTGGTACAGTATGGGGCAGATGTAGACGCGCAGGGTAATATCAAGCAAAGTACCCCGCTCCATGCGGCGGCGCGGCGCGGTAATCTTCTTGCCGCCCGTGCTTTATTGGACTGTGGGGCGAACTTGGAAGCACACGATAGCGAAGGAGATACTCCCCTACGAAGAGCGATTAACTGCGGAAAAGCCGAGATGGTCGCGTTTCTACTCTCTCGCGGGGCAGACGTACATTCGATAGGAAGTAGTGGGCTAGAGGCGTGGCAAGCGGCACGAACGAAGCGAATGAAAGCGGTACTCCAAGCCTATCTTGCCAAGTAGCGGCTTCCTATGCCTAAATCCAGAAGGAAACCGCCGTATCGCTTCCTAATACTAACCCTACAACCGCTCTGTTGGGAAAGGGAACCCGATGCGCTATCGAATGTTTGCGGCACTTCTACTTTTGGTGTTTGCAAGGCAAAAAGGCTCTGCACAAGACAAAACCGAGTTTTTCGAGACGAAGGTACGCCCCCTTCTCCTACAGCAGTGCGCCTCTTGCCATGGTAGCACCCAACAACTAGGAGGATTACGCCTAGATACACGGGAAGGGATACAGAAAGGGGGAGAACATGGCAAACTGCTCATCCCCAATCAACCCGATAGTAGCCTTCTCATTCAGGCGGTGCGCTACGGGGGAAAACTACAGATGCCCCCTTCGGGCAAACTAGCCAAAGAGCAGATTGCGGTGCTAGAACAGTGGGTAAAAAGCGGTGGGGATTTCCCACAGGCACACGGCAAACCGACTGCGACCACCTCCGCCGCGCTCTGGGCGTTACAACCCGTTCAAAAGCCCAAGCCTCCCCGCGTTGTGCTACCCGGCTGGAACCGTAATCCCATCGACGCTTTCCTCCTGAAAACGCTTACCGCAAAGGGGTTGCGCCCCGCCCCGCCTACAGATAAGCGTTCCCTGCTACGCCGTCTCTACTTCGACCTTACGGGGCTACCCCCTACCCCGCAAGAGATTCGTGCCTTCCTGTCCGATACCTCTCCCAACGCCTACGAAAAGCGGGTCGATAAACTGCTTGCCTCGCCGCAGTATGGAGAGCGGTGGGCGCGGTACTGGCTCGACCTCGTGCGCTATGCCGATAGCAACGGCTATCAACGCGACGGCCATCGGACGATGTGGCCCTATCGCGATTGGGTCATTCGGGC
>OMJJ01000071.1 GCA_900299305.1 bacterium
GTCCGCAACCCCGCCTCCACCGTCGCCTTCGTAGACACGAACTTCCAGTGCGACGCGGCAAATGCCAACTGCGCTGGACAGACGGATATTCGCCCGAACCCCGGACGCTTTGGCTATGCAGGCGCAAACGCTCCCGCACAGTATGCCGCTATCTATCCCGCTCCTCACACCTGCGTCAACGTGAACAACGGGAGCCACAACCCTGGTGGTGGATGGGACTGGACGGTTCCCGGAACCAAACCCAACATGATGGGCTTTACCATAGACCGACACTCCGAAGGCATGAACGTCACTTGGGTCGATGGGCACGCGAAATTCGCCCGACCCTCCCAACTCTATGCAGGAACCAATGTGTCTCAGGGAGTTGCTGAACTTGACGTTCGCCTTACCGACCCCGAAACCTACGTTTGGGGCGACCTAAACGCCGTATGGGGACAGGTGCCCTAACCATGTACCTGCACAAAAAGTTGCGATTTGCCTCTCTCGGTGTACTTGCTCTCTTGGTACTCTTTACAGGGTGCCAAAAGCAGAAAGATGCAGAAGCTCCTGTCAGTACCGCTACCAATATCGAAGGTGGCAAAAAAGGGAAATCTCAGGGCGGTGGTGTAGACGATATGGCTGTCTACCCAGCACCCTCCGGAGTTAAGACAGGTATCGAAGGCGGCAAAAAGTAGTTCCGCAAACAGCACAGTCGAGCGAAACTTTCGCTCGACTGTGCTTTGTTTTACCCGCCCTGATTTTATAGATTTGGAAGGATAGCAATAATCATGATTTCCGCGTTAGCCAAAACGCTCTCGAAAGGGGGCGCAAAAGCCTGTTTTGTGGGACTGGTATGTGTTCTTGCACTGAACGCCGCACCCGTACACGGCGTACAAGACGATACCGCAGGGGGAACGGCACGCCCCAGAGGGCGTTCCGGACCACGTACTCGTGTGGAAGGAGCCGGCTTTATTCAGTGGAACAAAGCGCCCCTAGACCCTAGTAAGGGGGCATCTACCTACTGGCTACACGTAAGCGCGGCAGGAGGGAATGGAGCTCTCTCTGGAGGCTTTACTATCTCCACAACCCCGAACATATCCGGCAAAGTTACCGCGCTCATCGTAAATGGCGCACCCGCAGGACAACCCGCCGCTAGCAAACCCCCCGCCGCCGGTAAGCCCTCGGTTGCCAAAGTACTTGGCACCTTTACCTATAATGGTAAAGAGTATAAGGCACAGATAGACCTCGTAGGTGATTTGTGGAAACCGCCCGCTAAGGCAGGTGAAAAAGGGGCTTCGGTGCGCGGTAATCTGCGCTTTAAGGCAACCGAGACAGGTTCCAAAACCGTCAATGAGGCGGCAAGCGTAAAGCAGACCAGCGTAACAATATGGCTCAAATAGCCTAAAAAGGGGCAGGAAGAGGAGCTATACGGCAGGGTTGGGAGTAGCACATAAGGGGCGGTTCGACCCCGGTTCGCTCAGTACCTCTGCCAGCGTTACACTGCGAAAACTCTCCTCAATCTGCCCTACCGCGTTATCTAGTTGACGGTGGAGCGGGCAGAGGTTGCTTCCATGTGTGGCAATCGCAAGAGGGCAGACCGTTATCCGTTTTAGTGGGTCTACGGCTTGCACCACCTCATAAATCGTAATTTCGGTAGGAAGGCGCAACAACCTAAAGCCTCCATGTAACCCCCGTTGCGCTGAAATCAGTCCTGCCTTACCCAATAACTGCAACACCTTAGAGAGATAGGGTAGGGGAACCAGTGTTTGCCCAGCAATCTGTTGCGCGGTCTGTGCCTCTTCCGGAAGAGAGGCGAGATGCGCCATTGCCCTAAGCGCATATTCGGCAGTTTGAGAAAGCATCGCTTTTCCTCACTATTTTTAAGATACCCATGATTATATCTTGACTTTTAGAATAGGTCAAGGCTACAATAGAAATAATAGGATATAAATATCCATAAGTAATCTAATAAGGTGAGCCTATGAACCCTAAACACACAACGGAGTGGAGATGTACAGTAGCCATCTGGGGAGCCATCTCAGCTTTAACTGCGCTTCTTCCTATTATGGTAATCGCTAAAGGGCAGGGGCAGGACGATACCGAACATGAGGCAATCCAATACCTTAAATCCCAACCCACCGACCCCATCGCACAACTGCAAAAAGAGATAGATATGGGGCGCGTAAAACTCGAATACGATGCCAAAAACGGTTACTTGCGTTCTGTGCTAAAAAACCTACACATCATGCCAAGTACCCAAACCCTCACCTTCGCAAAAACGAGCCTACAACGCGAGCGCATCAACCCCCGGCAACCCCGTGCCCTCTATTTTAACGACCAGACCTATATCGGATTTGTGCAGGATAGCCCTCTCCTCGAAATCTCTACCACCGACCCCAAACTCGGAGGAACCTTCTACCTCTTACCGCAAATGCCAAACCCAAAACCCAAGTTCATTCGCCAGACCTACGAGTGCCTACAATGCCATAGCGGCTCTCTTACCAATGGCGTAGCGGGGCATATCATGCGCTCCGTCTATCCCCGCGTAGATGGTCAGCCCGAATTTCGTGCAGGAACCTACCTTACCACAGACCAAAGCCCCTTCTCCGAGCGATGGGGTGGATGGTATGTTACTGGAAAGCACGGCTTTATGCGGCACATGGGCAATGCTATCGCCAAAGGGGGAGAGGAGGAGGTTCAAATCGACAGAGAGGCAGGGGCAAACCTAACCCAACTCTCTAGCCTTGTAGATACCTCTCCTTATCTCACCTCGCATAGCGATATTGTGGCACTCATGGTCTTAGGGCATCAGGTTAATATCCATAACCTTATCACCCGTGCAAGTTGGCATACCCGAATGGCGATGCTCTACGAACAACAACTGAATAAAGAGTTAGGTCGCCCCGAAGGAAGCCACCTTGAGAGTACCCTCAGTAGAATAAAGAGTGTATGCGAACCCCTTGTACGCGGAATGCTGTTCTCCAAAGCAGAGCCGCTACCCTGTGCGATAACAGGGCTGTCTGGCTTTACAGAGACCTTCGCCAAACAAGGAATAACCGATAAGCAGGGGCGTAACCTACGGCAGTTCGACCTCAAAAAGCGGCTCTTCAAGTACCCGTGTAGTTATCTGATATACTCACCGGAATTCGCCGCTCTGCCTCCAATGGCAAAAGAGTACATCTCTCACCGTTTGGGGCAGATACTCAATGGTGACGACAAGTCAGACGCTTTTACACACCTTACAGAAGCAGACAGAGTCGCTCTTCGAGAAATTCTAACCGAGACCAAGCCCGAACTATTAAAGCCCTAGCCTTTACGGTGTTCCGCAGTAACTATGGAGGAGAAGCCTCCGCGCACATTAAAGTCGCCTTTTACCATCATGTAGCGGGGTTGGCACTGTGCTACAAGGTCGTCCAAAATCTGATTGATTATCCCCTCATAAAAGATTCCTTGTTGGCGGTAGGCAAAGAAGTAGAGTTTCAGGGCTTTCAGTTCAAGGCAGGTTTCGTCCGCGATATAGTCTATGGTGATGGTCGCGAAGTCCGGCTGTCCCGTTTTCGGGCATACCGAAGTAAATTCGGGGCAGATGTGTACAATGCGGTAGTCGCGCTCTGGGCGGGGGTTCGGAAACGTCTCCAAAAGAGCCAATTGTTGTTGACGGGTTATCTCACTAAAGTTCATCGTTCGTCTTTAATCCTTAGAAAGGGCGATATAGATGCATATTATACCACTCTCTTTGTTACGATGCTTAGGAGCGGAATGCCGCCAGAGCCGCGTCTTCTGCTTCGTAGTCGAAATCGCTCTCTTTAACCTCTTTGGGAGTGTGGTTGCGTTGCCATGCTATCGTGCGCTCCATTGCGATTTCCGACGATACAACTTCTTGATAACCTAACTCTTCACGAATACGAGAGGTGTCCAGCGACCAACTCTGCCTATATTCGTACTCGTCTTGAAGGTGAACAGGCAGACTACTTTGGGGAAGTACCACAATTTCGCCCGTCCACCCAACGGCTCTTGCTATTCGCTCTACCCACTCATATTCGGTTGCGTTATCCAAGTCGGCGACGTGATAAGTACGTCCCACTGCTTGTTCCGAGAGGGCGCAGAGCGTAATCGCAAGCCCAGTATCCTCTACATAACCGCGTGTACCGCACCAATCCGCCTGCCCTTCCGAGAGCAGAATATACTTCCGCCCCTCCGTCATGCGTTTTAGGTAGGGAAACGTGCGATGCTGATAGTCGCTTGTTCCGTATACCATCGGTAAGCGAAGGACGGTGGCAGGAAGTAGGTTAGGTGCGCTCTGTACTGTTCGCTCCATCAGGATTTTGTCGTAACGATTATAGAAGTCGTCGGCACTTTTGGTACTATCCTGATAGGGAAAATAGCGGTCACGGAGTGGCGAGTCTTCCCTAAGAGGAGTTATCTCTATGTCGCCCGTCACCACATTGCGGAAGCGGTCATAAGCGCGGTACACATCCACACTGCTAATGACCACAAGGCGTTTCGCCAAGCCCTGAAACACCTCTTGAAGCATATTGCCGTCGTGTTCGGTATGGGCAACCATATCCACCACAACATCAGGAGAAACCTGCCGAAACTCCTCTCGAAAATCGGGCAGTTGGGCATGGTCTCCGTAGAGGTGTTTCACGCTAGAAGGCAACTCCGCCGTTGTCTTCCCACGATGAAATACCACAACCTCATGCCCAAGTGCAACCAACTGCCGAACGGCAGGAATCCCAATAAAGCGGGTTCCACCCAAAAACAGGATACGCATTCTGTTATCTGCCTTTCTTGTTGCTATCCATTACGGTTGTAACATCGGAGTAAGTTCCGACTCTAAGTTAGGGGGTGGGGGCGCAACATATCGAATGGAGGCAGAGGTTCCCGGATACCGTTTTAGCAGTTGTAAGCCCCTGCGCCTACCTAAAATACTCAAGGCTTTGGTCAGTGGGTCGGAGGTTAGACCATTCGGTGCGATAACTGTTACCGCGACATGGTTAGAGAGTCCGTACCCTGTTTTTGGGTCTACGATATGGGAGTAGTACTGCCCATCAATCTCTACAAACTGCGCTGTTTCCCCCGAAGAAGAGACCGCGCAGTTTTTAAGCAGGAGGTATCTTTGTGCTTCATCGGTAGGGTTCTCTACCTCAATACGCCAACCCGCCTCTTTGGGAGGCGCGTTACTAACCACGATGTCGCCACCCGCCTCCACAAGCGCACTCTCTATACCATGCGCTTTAAGAACGGCTTGCGCTTCGTCCCCCGCATATCCCTTTGCTATGCCCCCAAGGTCGAGAAGCATATTCGGGCGAAGTAGTTGCGCGGTCTGGTGGGTTTTGTCTAGTTTCAGGAATCGCCAACCCACAAGGCTCTTAGCGGTTTTGAGTTCCGCTGTGGTGGGAAGCACTTTCGATTTACGGGTAGCACGCCACAAGCGTACTAAGGGCGACACTGTAACATCAAACGCCCCATTACTGCGCTCAGAAACCTCTTGCGCCCGTTCTAAAACCGTAAATAGTTCTGGGCTGATAGGAACGGGTTGCCCCCCCGCTTTTTTGCACAGGCGCATCAGTTCGCTGGTAGGGCGGTAGTCGCTCATTATCTGCTCCAACTGTGCGATGCGGTGGAACGCGGCAGAGACTGCACTCTCTGCCTGCCCTCTATCTTTGGCATATACCACAATTCGGGCTTGCACACCCATCTGAATTTGTGTATACTCATACCTAGAAAGTTCTGTGCTTTGCGCCCCTATCGGCGTAACACAGACAGACAACAGACTAAGAAAGACGAGCGAAAGGGTATTTTGTAACGTGAAGAATCGCATACCAGTCTCCAAAATCGGCACACTCGTTTTGGGCGGCGTTTCTGCCCTCCTAATGATAACATACGCACACCCCTTTGTAAAAGCGCACAAAGCCACACTTCAGGACGCACCCCAAATTCCGGTGGTAGAGGTAGATGCAAATAGCAAAAAACTGGAACCCTTCGAGGAGAAGATTCCCGGAACCGTCGTTAAGTTCAAAATGATACCTATTCCCGGTGGTAAAATTACGGTTTCTGACCCCACAAAAGGCAACGCCCCCAAAACTGTGGAGGTAAAACCGATGTGGGTGGGGAAAACTGAGGTAACATGGGACGAGTTCGACATCTTTCTCTTCCGCCTCGATCTGTCGGACGAGGATAGAAAGGCGGGAGTAGAAGCGAAATCTCGCCCTAGCAAACCCTACGGCGCACCCGATAGAGGTTTTGGACACGAAGGCTACCCCGCCATTGGGCTAAGTTTCTACACCGTTCAGGAGTACTGCAAATGGCTTTCGGCGAAGACTGGTAAAAAGTTTCGTCTGCCTACCTCCACCGAGTGGCAGTACTTTGCGACGGCAGGAGAGAAGAAAGCCTATCCCCTCGCCAACGACGACCTCGACAAAATCGCGTGGTACTGGGATAACGCCGACGACAAAACCCACGAGGTAGCCGGCAAGGAACCCAACAAATGGGGCTTGTACGATGTTCTCGGCAACGCCGCAGAGTGGACAGTGGAACTCGACAAAGAGGGCTATATCTATGGTGGAGCCTTTACCGACAAACGCCCCCTTGTATCGCCCTACGCACGAAAAAAGAATACTCCCGACTGGGATGCCACAGACCCCCAAAACCCAAAAAGTAAGTGGTGGCTTAAAGATGGCCCCTTTGTCGGTTTCCGTATTGTGTGTGAACCCTAATTTTTTGAACCGTTTGACAAGAACTACTCTCATCTGGAGGAGACACAATGACCGAAAATAACCTAAATCGCCGCAACTTTCTCAAAGCGGGCGCGGTGGCATCCCTAGTAACTACAGGCAACTATGCGTTTGCGGCAGGAGCCGACAAAATTCGTGTAGGGCTTATCGGGTGCGGCGGACGCGGAACGGGCGCGGCAGGTAACTGTGCTACCGCCGACAAAGGCATAGAGATTGTTGCCATGGGCGACCTCTTCAAAGACCGACTAGAGGGAAGCCGTAACCACCTCAAAAATTCGCTAGGCGACCAGTGCAAAGTTACCGACGACAAATGCTTCGTAGGCTTCGATGCTCATAAAGCCGTACTCGCCACCGATATAGATATGGTGATTTTGGCGACACCCCCCGGCTTCCGCCCCTATCACTTCCAAGCCGCCGTAGAGGCAAAAAAACACGTCTTTATGGAGAAACCCGTCGCGGTAGACGGTGCGGGAGTGCGTCGCGTTATCGCTACTGGTGAACTGGCAAAAGCCAACAAGCTCGCCGTAGTCTCTGGTACGCAACGCCGACACCAAGCCCCTTACCTCGAAATTATGAAGAGGATTCATGACGGTGCAATCGGAGAACTGGTCTCCGCTCAGTGCTACTGGAATCAGGGCGGACTGTGGCTCAATGACCGCCGACCCGAATGGTCGGATGCCGAGTACCAGATTCGCAACTGGCTCTACTACGCTTGGTTAAGCGGCGACCACATTGTAGAACAGCATATCCACAACCTCGACGTAATCAACTGGGCATTCGATACCCACCCCAAAAAGTGCGTGTCGCTGGCGGGTCGTCAAGTACGTGTTCAACCCCAATACGGACATATCTTCGACCACTTCGCTTGTGAATACGAGTATCCCAACGGGGCGCGGGTAGCCTCCTACTACCGCCAAATTGATGGTACAACCGCAAACGTCTCCGAGCGCATTGTAGGAACCACCGGTATCTCCGACCCCAACAGTAACATCAAAGACCACAAAGGCAAGAACCTCTACCGTTGGGAAGGCAACTATACCGACCCTTACGTACAAGAGCATATCGACCTTATCGCTAGCATCCGAAGCGGTAATCTGCTGAATGAGGCAAAGCGTGTTGCAGAGAGTACCATGACCGCGATTATGGGGCGAATGGCGGCATACACAGGGCGCGAAGTCTCGTGGGAGAAGGCACTCAACTCCGAAGAGGTGCTTATGCCTGCCAATCTTGGCTTTGGACCTATGCCCGTACCCCCCGTTGCAGTTCCGGGACAGACACCGCTACGCTAAGTTCTGATGAGGTTAGAGCGGTTCTCACTTCTTAGTCAAAAAGTGAGAACCGCTCTATTTTTTTATCTCGTATTTGAAGACAACCCAAGCCATTCTTTTGTCGGCTTGTTGTGCTTGTCCACCTACCAATACGGTGTTGTCTTTACTAGAGTAGATGGTGAATCGGGGGCGGTGCATATCTCCAGCCATTTTGAAGGCGTATTGGCTTTTGGGATTTCCTTCTAGCGTATACCTTGCGAAGAGAAACTGGTCGTTGGTGTGTTGCCATACCGCAGGAAGAGGGGAGAGGGAGCCTGAAAAAGCAATTTCATCGCTTTCCCATTGTACAAAGAGGGGGTCGTGGGTACTCTGGAAGCCATTCGGGGCGAGAAAGTGATGCTTCCACCGAAAATTACCCATGCTATCGTACTGACACAGGTAGATGACGGAGTTGCGTTCGGGGGTAGCCTTTGTCCCTCCGATGGTGATAATGTCGGGGCGGCTACTTTTAGCGAAAGAGGAAGAGAGAACTTCGGGACCGGAATCGGGTGCGGTACGTGTCCAGTGGGGGGTACCGTCTATTCCGTATTGTGCTAGTGCGAGGTTGGTTCCTGTGCCTCCAGTTGCGGGATCTCCGTTATAGAATACGCCCGAAACATAGATAGAATCGGGATAGGAGGCGAGAATGATATGCGTAGCGGTGTCTGCGCCCTGCCCTTTACCTGCATTGAACTGTGACCACTGTAGATTGCCTTCGGGGGAGTAGCAGAGAGTGACCCATTCGGTATGAGAGCCGCTCTGACTGACCTCTTTTAGTGTGGTTCCGCAGAGAAATATCTCTCCTTTCGCAGAAACTCCCATATCGCTAAAGGTGGTATCTTTCGCTTGAGGGTTGTACTCACGTTGCCATGCTAAGTCACCGGCGGGAGTGTATTTCAATAAGAGGATTTTGTGTACTCCCTTTTCCAGTGCTGTTCCGCCTAGTACAATGCTTCCATTTGTAGAGGTTTCAACACGAATCTTGTGCGCCCTGTTTTCGGATGTAATGGGAGAGTAGCGCACCCACTGGGGAGTTAAGTTGGCATCGTACTTAATGAGGGTAAGCCGAAAGCCTTCTTGTACGCCCTGACTAGCGGGTATATAAGTCTCACCCGCTACATAGACTGCCTTGGTGTCACCATTACGAATCTCTTGGGTGATGGAGAAGGCTCTGTCGCAGTCGTGTGTGGGGCTACTGAATCGAGAGCGGTGTAACAGTTTGCCCTCTTTGGAGAGGTGTAGGGTAAGAATATCTACATCTTCCTTTTCAGTTTGTACCAATCCCGTAACAAAGAAGTCTCCCATATAGTTATTGACGGTACAAGCTGTTGGCTCCGCATCTCCTTTTTCACCTTCCTGCAACGAATACACGAACTTCCACTTCTCTTGGTTGTACTGTAGAGGCACGGCTACGGGTTTTGCAGAAGAGGTAGGTTTTGCAGGGCGATAAGCGAGCTTTGCGACAATGAGCAGAAGCAGAGCTCCCGCAAGTGCTACTGCCCACACTGGGCGTTTTGCTTGTGCTGGAGGCATGGTTGCGTGATATTGTAGTGCTTCACGCTCAAGAGCATCTATCTGCTCTCCTCTCTGTACCTCTTGAATGGAGGAGGTAAGAGGTACAGAGATTTGTTGAGCGGCAACCTTTAACAACTCCTCCATCTTTAGGCGGGTAGCTTTGGTTGGAAAGGCATTTATCTCTTTGAGAAGGGTCTCTTTAAGAGAGGCATAGAGTTGGCGTATCTTAATCGGTTGCCCTAACTGTGCGTAGAGGCGCATTTTGGCGAGGTATGCCTCTTCGAGTAGGGGGTTGTAGTTGATAAGGCGTTGGAGGCTCTTTTGTGCCCCCTCAAAATCATCTACTGTTTGGCGTAATTCGGCGAGTTGGAGTAGTGCGGTTTCGTAGTTTTGGGAAAAGCCAAGTCGCTCTGATAACGCGAGGTCGGGGTATTCGGTAAGCAGGTCGCCACGAAATAGGTTAGTTGCCGTGAGGAGTGTGTCTAGTTATGAGGCTACAGGAAGGCTTTTGGCTTGCTCCAAAAGGTTTGTAAACGCGATAACATCGGTGGTTGCTCGCTCTTTAGAGAGGGTTAGTGTGGCTTGCGTTGTCTGTAGAGGAGAGTTCTCACCCTCTCCAAGGAGGTTACGGAGACCCATAACTTCCTGCCGCAAACGAGTTCTTTGGCGGGTAGTATCACTATCCCCCTAAAAGAGAGCGGCTAGTGTTTCTCGCTTTACGGGTTTGTCTAGGTTTAGCGCAAGGTACGCGAGTACGCCCCCTGCTTTGGTGCCGGAAAAGGAGGTGACTACCCCGCTAGGACTCTCTACCTCTAGTGCGCCAAAAAGCCGAATGTGCCACTTCTGCACGCTTGGATACTCCTACTTCATCTCTGCAAGGTGTTTTTCGATGGCTCCTGCCGCCTGTTCGATATTGGCACTCCGTTGCTCTGAAATAGTGAGGGAACCCGAATTTCTCGCTTGGCGGAACGCCTTTACCGCCTCGTGGGTCTTTTGTATGGCGTTTTGCATCTCTTGGGGGTTCTTCTCCTCCTGCCACAAATCGGCGAGAAAAGCCCATGCAAAGAGTTTATCGTATACTGGAGCCGACTCTACCCAGCGTTTTGCGTGCTCGTGTGCGGCAGGTAGGTCGCCTTTACGTTTGTCGCTCTCGGCAAGGTAGCGAAAGGCTTCGGGGGAGTAGTCGCTATTCGCAAAGCGTTTTAGCAGGTCTTCAAAAGCGGCTCTGGCGAGTGCGTCGAACTGGTCATCTCTTTGAGCGGCTTCCGCGTAGGCGTGTCCTATCTGTTGCATCCAACGCGCGGTATAGGGGCTATTGGGATAGCGTTGCACTCCCTGTTTGTAGACCTCTGTGCGTATATCGGGCGAGAGTCTGGAGTGCATTTTGAATCGCCCCAGCAGGTCTACCGCGGTGGGTGTCCATAAGCCGTCAGGGTGGTTTTTGAAAATCGCCTCTAGGTCGCGGCGGTGCGCCTCGTTTTCGCCTAGTGTATCGGTCTCACCCTCTTGTTGAATACGCCAAGAGTTTGGAATAGTTCCCAAGTAGCCCCTAAAATCTCCCCCAAACAACATAGAGACGGGTAACGGTCCGAACGGTGCGAACTGTTTTCGGAACCAAGAGGCATCGTCGGGGAAGTGCGTACCTCGGTGGGTGTACCCGAACACCACTTTTACCGTCGCCCCAGAGATTACATAGAAGGCAAGAATGCCCACTACCCACGCGATACTGCGCCGTCGTTTGCGCTGTGTGAGGGGCGAGCCAAGCGTAAAGAGCAGGTTCTTGTGGAGTAGGTAGAGAGCTATGGCGGCACTGAGTAGTAGAATTTTTGCGACCCACCAGTTATCGGTAAGAGGTTGAATGGGCGGTGAACCGGGAAGCAGAAACGACGAACTGAGCGACTTGAGCGATAGAAAATGGTTGATAGGCGGACCGGGTGCGAGGTCGAATGCCCAGTAGAGAGCCGCTACCCCAAAACCCGTTAGCGGATGCCGAAACAGAGTGGCGAAGGTGAGTGCCAGCATCGCCATAAATAGGGTGGAGCACATCATGGCGATAAGAGGCATTAGCCCCGGATACGGCTCCATACCAAAATAGAAGGCGGCAAGTGAGAGTAAGCCTAAAAACCAAACGAGTCCAATCGCAATGAGGAGCCGCCAGAGAACGACTTTACCAATGTCGATAGGCTTAGATGCCAGTACCGCGCCTATCCCCGACCTATACTCCGCCGACAACAGGTGAGCGCACAAGAAGGCGGCAAGCAGTGGAGATACCAACTCCACAACCGTTGCAGGTAGGTCGGGGTGAAAGCGTTGGGTAGTCGCAGACCAGAACACGGTGAGTTGGCTAACGGCAATGGGAATGACCAGTAGCCACCAGTTGTGGAACATCAGGACGCGAAAGTTATAGCGCATAAGCGCGGTACGAGACATATCGGCTCTACTCTCTCTTTATTCTACAGTTTCCAGCCTTCGCGATAGCGGGGATTCACAAAAGCGTTTGCGGCTTTATGGTTCTTGAAGCGTGCTTTGCGGTTGTCCCACTCTAAGGTCTGACCGGGGAACCTTAGCGCGATTGCCCCAATGAGTGCGGCTTGTGTTAGTCGTCCGCCATACTCGAACATGGAGCCGGCTTTGCGCCCTGTGCGTATCGCATCTAAGAAGTCCCAATGATGTCCCTTGATACGTTGGATTTTCTGCGGAGGGGTGTTGGAGCCTGTAAACTGTTGGCGTACCTTGTCGGGGAGGAGGTGACACCCACCTGCACCGTGTGAACCGTGTACTATCATGCCCTTGTCACCTACTAAAATGGCACCCACACCCGGAACTTTGTCGTCCTCTGGGAAACCTTCGGGGGCGGGGATACGCATACTGCCATCGTGCCAGATAAGTTTGACCGCCTTACGGGTTTTGGTAGCGGGGAACTCGAAGGTAATTTTGGAGCCGGGCGGATAGGTTAGCCCATGCTTTACCGGGTCCCAGTCCTTTACTTCAGCGGTAACGGAGGTTGGTGCGTCTAAATCCAATGCCCAGAAAGAGGGGTCTATCACATGGCAGAACCAGTCGCCAATGGTTCCCGTGCCGAAGTTTAGCCAGCCGCGCCAGTTCCAAGGAACCCAGAAGGGGGTATAGTTTTGGAAGGGAACGGGACCTACCCAGCGGTCATAGTCTAGTTCGGGGGGAACATCGTAGTGCTGTCCAATTTTGTCTAAGTTTCGCATCTGACTATAGACATCCATGAAGGCATCGCACCCCGCAAGAACGGTATGTACCTCTCCCACTGCCCCTGCCCAAACCCATTCACATAGTTGGCGAATGGAGTCGAAAGAGTGTCCTTGATTGCCGAGTTGTGTGACTACATTGCTCTTGTGAGCGGCGGCGATAAGGGTACGTGCCTCGTGGATGTTGTGGGTAAGGGGCTTCTCGCAGTAGACGTGTTTACCGCGGCGTATCGCCTCCATCGCAATTACCGCGTGGGTGTGGTCGGGAGTACCGATAACCACCGCATCAATCTCTTTATCCATCGTGTCCAGCATCTCAATATAGTCTTTGAACTGCTTTGCGTTGGGGTATTTGGCAAACTCATTTGCGGCGTACTTAAAATCGACATCGCAGAGCGCGACGATATTGCCGCCTTCCGCCGCTATCTGGTCTATGTCGCTACCGCCCTGGCTACCTACGCCGATACCCGCAACGTTGATTTTCTCATTGGGGGATTTAGGGGGTTGGGCAAGGCTCTCTGTGCCAACGTGGAACATTGCGGCTCCCAATCCGGCTCCATAGAGGAACTGTTTGCGGTCTAGGGACATTTTTTTGTGGTCGCTCATTAAGATCTCCTATCAAGGTTGAGTAGATATTTATAGCCCTGCAATCGTCATTTCGGCTACACTGAAAGTAGGGCTGACGATGGTTCCATGAAATACGAGGTCATTGGCAATACCGTCGATGCCTTTGAGGATAGAGTCCATTGTACCGGCGATAGTCACCTCTTCCACCGCAAAGGTGGGTTGCCCGTTCTCTATCCAAAGCCCCGATGCTCCGATAGAGTAGTCGCCAGTAACGGTGTTCGCACCGCCCCCCATAACGCTGGTAACAAGAAAGCCGTTTGAGATGCCCCCAAGCAGTTCTTCCACGCTTTTTGTACCGGGTTCTAGCAAAAGGTTGAACACTCCGATGCCTCCTGCGCCTCCGGTAGAGCGTCGGGCATTATGAGTAGAGACCACCCCACCTCCTACTTTTCGCGCCGTGAGGGTGTCGTAGAGGAACATTTTGAGGGTTCCTTTTTCGATGATTACGTTACGCTGAGTGGGTAGCCCCTCACCATCGAAAGGCGCGGAACCCATTCCACCGGGAACGGTTCCGTCGTCTACAAGGGTGACTATCTCGGAGGCGATGCTATCCCCCAAGCGTTCCCGTAGGTACGACATTCCTTTGTGTACTGCGTCTCCGTTTACGGCACCGAGTACCTCTGCCCAAATCCGAGACGCGACTCGCCTCTCGAAGACGACGGGGGCGGTTTGAGTGGGAACCTTTTTCGCACCGAGTTTGCGGAGTACACGCTCTGCGGCACGATGCCCGATGGTTTCTGCGCTCTCCATCTTTGACCAGTCGCGCACGTAGGCATAGTCGTAATCGACCTGCTTCTTACCGTCCTGCTCTGCAAGCGGCTGGCAGTAGAGCGAACACCCCGACGTTTTGTAGGAGGCGACTAGCCCTTGTGAGTTTGCAAGCACTGTTTCACCAACTACGCTTCCAAATCCTGCCCCTTCGCTGTTGGTGATGCGGGGGTCGGCTTCAAACGAGGCGCGTTCGCACGCTATCGCCATGCCGATTTTGGTGTCGGTGGGCAGGGCTGCGATAGCCGGGTCGTAGAGATTGAGGTCGGGAAAGGTGTGGTTTGGGGCGGTTTCGGCGAGCGCGTTTTCGTCTTTGGGGTCGGCAAAAGCGGCGATGCCTAGCGTGGTTTCGATAAGCCTATCCAGTGCTTCGGGGGTAAAGTCGGCAGTAGACGCGAAGCCGAGCCGTTTGTCCTTAAAGAGCCGTAGCCCTAGTCCCTTGCTTCCCGCCTGTGAGAGGGTCTCTATCTCTCCCATGCGTACCTGTACGTTAAATTCGGTTTCGGTCTGTAGCCATACATCGGCGGAATCGGCTCCTGCCCGAATCGCTCTCTCTACCACATCCTGCGCTATCGCCCTGGTGTCCATCGGTTTGCGTTACTCCCTGTTTTTATCGAATTATCCGCAAGTATACCCTGAAAGTCGAGGGGAATTTCGTTTGCGTTTTACCTCTCCCTGCCCTGCGGGCGTCCCTCCCCGACGCGGGGAGGGACGAAGCAGTAAGGTGTTACCACTTCTTCAAAGTCTCTCAAGAGGCAATATGAATAACCTCTGCGAGTCCCCTCATTATCTCACTCCGAAAGCATCTTTTAGAAGCGCGATGCTCTTGGGTACACCTGTGAACGAGTCTTCTTTGCCTTCAAATTCGAGGGAGATGTAGCCGTGATAGCCCACATTCGCCAAAATCTGAGCGATACGTGGGTAGTCTAGTTCGAGGGTGTACCACTCTCCGCCGCCGTAGTAGGTCTTTGCCTGTACAAAAATTGTCTGCGGCGCGAGTTGCTCCAGAGCGGAGTAGGGGGCAGAGAGGAAGTTACCCGTATCCATAAGAACCGAGAGCCACTCCGATTGGATGCTGTTGACGATGCGGAGTACCCCCTCCGGTTTGCGCGTTAAGCCCCAGTGGTTTTCGAGGGCGAGTACGACTCCACACTCTTGGGCTTTGGGAAGGCACTTCTCTATGCTGTCGATACACCATCCGAAGGCATCGTCTTCGGTATAGCCGGGAATAGGGGGTTCATCGCCGCCCAGAGCCATGAGTTCGTCGAAAGAGGCAACCGTTGCCCACCGCCCCGAATTCAGGCGGATAGCGGGGATACCGAGTTTGTAGGCGGTTTCGATACAGGCGAGGGTGTGGTCTATATTCTGTTGGCGTACTTGAGGGTCGGGAGAGACGAAGTTTTGATGAATAGAGAGGCACACAAGGTCGATGCCGTTTGCAAAGGCACGTCGCTTTAGGCTTTGAAGGTAGCCGTTCTCCTCGCTGTCTAGTTGGCGGTGTAGGATGTCTACACCGGATACACCCAACTCTGCGGCGTAGCCGATAACGCTCTGAACGGGGATTTTGGGGTCGCGGAAATGCCAGTATGAGTAGGTGGATATGGCGAGTTTTACGTTGGATGACACGAGGGTACTCCTTTGGAATAGTGTGTAGATAGAAACTGGATTTTGTTGAAACCTATCTGCCTACCTTACAGTATAACCAACAGATAGGTTCAAAACTACGAGAGGAACATCTATGCCCCTCCAATTTGAAGAGCAAGAAGAGAACAAGCCGCTCCATATCCCCACTGTTGTGAATGAGGTCGTCACGCCTCAAGAGGAGGCTCCTGCTCCTGCAACCGACCACAAGAGAATTAAGCGGCTCTTGCGCTTTATGTCGCCATTCAATAGAGTGAAACAGATGGCGAAACCGCTTCTTCAAGAAGATACTGTAAACACCACTCCTCCCGACTCCATTAAACCCATAAAGAAGTCGCTTCTTAGGAACTTCAAGGCGAACTGGAGGGAGAAGGAGGTGGCACTCTGGTATCTTTCTCACGCCAACCTCACAGAATCACAAAAGCAGGAGGCATCCGAAGCCGTCACCAACCTTCTTCAGACAAGGCGACGGCGACAAATAAGCCGTCTCTTCTGGAATTTGATAGGTATTGAAACTTTAACTTTAGTAATGTTGGCTATAGAGGGGACTTACAAAACCAGTCCACTAGACCCTATCAAACTAACCGTTAGTTGGTGGGAGACGGTACTTTACAGTATCTTTAGTACCCCCCTAGAGATAATGAACTCAATGATAGACCCTTATCGCCTATCGTTTTTTAATGTTGCGGTCTATTTGCTGATTGTGATTCCATTTCTCGTCTGTCTTCCTATCACCGCTCTCTATACCGTGTGGGATAGTGCCAAACTCCACAAAATCAAAGGGAAAGCACTGGATACACTAGGTACGTTGGAGCAGGTGAGTGCAATACCTACCCTTGCCCCCTTTACCCTCAAAGGAACCACTGACCAGAAGAGCCGAGCAAAAGAGAGCCTACTCAAACTATTTGGGTTACTTACCCCCGAACATCTCGGAACGCTTCCTAATCAAACCACTCCTCTGTTATGCCCCCTTCTCTACACGGAAGACTCTACTTTACTACAAGAGACGCTTCGCGCCCTAGAGGTTGTCGGGGATGCAAGAGCCGTTCCCACGCTCAAACGCCTCTCGGAGACACACGCCGATATTGGGGTTCGGGAGACGGCTCAACGGCTGATGTACCTCTTGGAAGAGCGGGAGGCACTCCTAGACCATAAGACCCACCTTCTCCGTGCCTCTCATGCCCCCAAAGAGGCAGAAAACAGCCTTCTGCGTCCCGTCTACCACACTCCAGAAGAGGCTCCAGAGGAGTTGCTTCGCCCCGCAGAGTAGTCTGGTGCAATCTCTCCCCTAATACATAACTCATGTTACGCAGAGGCTTGTGTGTTTGCTGAAAGCGGTTATTGCATAGCGAACGCCCCCTATCCCAACCCTTTCCCCCGCTTCACGCAGGAGAAAGGGCAAATGCACGAGACTTAAAAGCCTTTTGCCCTCCTAGGGGCTGTACTCAAACAGAACACCTTGTACCCTCGGCACTCCTTTCTCCCGTGTCAAACGGGGGAAAGGAGACGGAGAATAGGGGGTGTGAGCAGAAGAGTGGGCTTTACAGTCACCAGAACAGCCTAACACTGCGTAACATCCCCAATAATGTATAGGTTCAGTATACTCGGTATTGGCGTAGCAACTAAAGAGCAGAGCTTGAAACCCACCGAAACAAAAGCCCGTTAGGGGTGTCAATCGTAAGGGAGAGGGCGCGATTCTGGGCTGTTGTCACATAGAAGTCGGGTAT
Source organism: bacterium (assembly GCA_900299305.1). Classification (GTDB taxonomy): domain Bacteria; phylum Armatimonadota; class Chthonomonadetes; order Chthonomonadales; family Chthonomonadaceae; genus CAIJLM01. The sequence goes on from OMJJ01000071.1 coordinate 17,520, forward strand.
TCGTTTGTGATTAAAACCCCTTGTAAAGAAAACCGCTAGAAGTTGCTTGATTTTTTGCAATCCCTTGTGTTATTATGGAAGGGTATATTTCCCACCCCTCTCTCTCACGATGGAGGGGGTTGCTCCACACACATACCTACGAAATTCAAACCGCCCTAAAGAAACGCGGAGTTATGCGACTCCCCCTGTCGCTTTCGGTTCTGTCGTTTCTCTTCAGGAAAGGGAAGCCTCTATGCCTTGTGAACGGAAGAGCCTTTTGGTGCGCCAAAGTTGGCGCGTCGGTGTCGTTACTGCGCTAGTCGGGCTGATATGTCTGGCTGGATTCTCGGTAGGGGCGCACGCCGATGCCGCCGCCGATGCCCGTGCCGCCGCCTATCGCAAGTTTAGTGGGCAGGTCAACGTAAAGAACCTGCGCGATACCGTATATACCCTCTCCAGTTTTGGGGCGCGAATTGCTGGCTATCCTGGCAACCTAAAAGCCGCCGACTATATCGAAAAGCAGTTCCACGATTTAGGGCTTTCCAATATCCAAACCGATACGTTTGATGTCTCTGTCCCCTTTGACCCCGCCGTAGAAGACCCCGCTAAAGGCGCAACCATCGAAGTACTGCCCGATGGTCGCTTCAAAGAGTCTAAAACTTTCCAGATGTACCCACTCTGGCCCAACCTCGTACGCACCTCCATGCTTCCCACCGAAGGGGTAAAGGGGTCGCTTATCTATGTACGAGACGGCAAACTTCGCAATTTTAACGGTAAAGACGTAGACGGCTCTATTGTAATGGTAGACTTCAACTGCGCGGCGGAGTGGCTGAACGCCCCCCGACTTGGCGCGAAAGCCGTTATCTTTGTCGCCCCCGAAAACACCATGCGCGGTGAGGCAGAGAGCAAGTACATCTCTATCCCCATCAAGATACCGCGTTTTTACATCACCCAAAAGGAAGCCGCCCCCCTGCTTGCCGCCTGCGCTGGCGGTCAGCCCCCCACGGTAAACCTCAAGTGTGATATGCCTTGGCAAACCCGCAAAGCAAAAAACATCACCGGGTGGATAGAGGGAACCGACCCCAAATTCAAAGACCAGATAATCGTGGTACAGGCGTACTACGACTCCATCTCTGCGGTTCCTGCCCTCTCTCCCGGTGCCGAGAGTGCGTGTGGGCTTGCCGCCATGCTAGAGACCATTCGCGCCTTCAAAGCCAACCCTCCAAAACGAACCATGATGTTTGTAGCGACCAGCGGTCACTTTCAGGCACTGCAGGGGATTCGTGAGTATGTAGAGAAGCATATTGAGGAGTGGCAACCTGCGGGGTGGTTCCAAAAGAAAGAGACACCCGTCAAGAACATCTACCTCTGGGTAGGGCTTGATATTGCAAGCCAGACACGCTCCTTTGGTATCTTTTATAAGGGCTGGTTCTACGACTACCGCGAAGACATACAAGGACGCTTTAGCGATATAGCCCGCGTGTGCCGTGAGAATTCGGAGAAGGTAGGGAACGTTTTAGGGTTCAACTACAAACGCTTCTTCAATGACGGTGTAAACCCCGTAGACGGTAAAAACTGGCGTAACTTTATCTCTGGAAGACCTGCGTTCGACTCGGAGGTCATTACTATGGCGGGGGGCAACGGCATTACGTTCGCCTCTACTGACGACAGCCGTGCCCTCATAGATACCCCCTTTGACCGCCCCGAAAATGTGAATATCGCCAACGTCGCCCAGCAGGTCAAACTGATACACTGCCTGATGTGGCACATTGTCACCGACACCAACGAACCCGGCGACGTAAAAATGCAACGTATGCCCATCACCGACCCCTCAAAGTGGTCGCGTATGGCTCTGCAAGGCGGCTTTGCTACCGTGCAGGGGCGTATTCAGATGTTCAACCCCCGCAAGTCGTTTATTGCGAACTCCGAACCGCGCCTCAAAGGCTCGCTGGTCGTAGTAAGAAACCGCAATAAGTCGTTTATGGGTGTGCGGGGAAACATGATACAGTCGGCGGACGGAGACGGCAACTTCTTCGCGTTTCATGGGGTCGCACCGCTTACTGCTTACGGTACGAACA
>OMJJ01000072.1 GCA_900299305.1 bacterium
GAGAGGGCGCGTGCGTGTCCTCCGGCTCCATCCCCATGGTCACGTGCAGGGTCGGAGGTCAGCCCACTCAAAACCAGCAGTTTGCTCTGCCACTTCGCAAGAGGCTCCAGCGTGGGCGAGAGGGTATAGTTGGCTCCCACCTCTTTAGGAGTCCATGCGGGCATATGAACCCCGTTTGGTACATAGAGAAACGCCATTCGGTTGGGCGCAATAGAGCGGGATTTTGCCCCCTCTGCCCAAGAACTCACGGCGGGCATGGCTTCGAGCCAAGGGAGGGCGAGTGTAATCCCTGCACTACGTAACAAGGTTCTGCGCGAAAGAGTTTTTGGGTTCATCGTATACTGTCCTAAATGAGATTCGCAAGCGTTGAGGCAAACTATCGTCCTCGTCGTTTGCGAAAAGGGTCGCTTTTAACAATTTCCGTTACCAGAGCGGCAAAACGGTAGTCGTTTGTCTTCAAGGTACGTGTAATGCGCTCTACGGCGGGTCTATCGTAAGATTCCAAGCCGCGCCCTAGTGCGTATATCATCAGTTTCTCCGTCAAACAGCGCACGAAATCCTCTTTTCTTTTCAGAATAAAGGCTTTCAGTTCACCGGCTCCGGTAAAGTGGGAACCGTCGGGTGTCTGTCCGGTTGCATCTATCGAAAACGTGCCGTCTTTAGTGCGGTAGGTTCCCACTGCGTCAAAGTTTTCTAGTGCGAAGCCAAGCGCATCCATTTTCGCATGGCAGTTCGCACAGACCGGGTTACGCCGATGAATCTCCATGCGCTTACGTAGAGAAGCACTTGCGGTATCCTCCGCTTTTTCGGATAACTCCTGAACACTAGGCGGCGGGGGAGGAGGCTCTCCCAAAATCTGTTCCAAAACCCATTTTCCGCGCTTTACGGGCGAAGTGCGCGTAGGGTTGGAAGTAACGGTGAGAACGCTTCCGAGTGTCAAAATGCCTCCGCGAGTGTGGTCTGCCAGTATCACCCTTTGAAACTTCTCGCCCCGAATCCGCTCACCCTGTGGCTCTCCCGTTTGCGTAGGTCGGTTATCAGTATAGAGAATACCATAGCGTTTGGCGAGATTCTCATTCAGGAAGGTGTAGTTCGCGTCAATTAATTCCAGTATACTACGATTCTCGCGAAAAACCGAGTCTACAAACAGTTCGGTCTCTTTCAAGAGAGCAGCGCGTGTTTTGTTATCGAAATCAGGAAACAGGTGCTTGTCTGGGGCGGCAATCGCCATGCGCCGTAGTTGGAGCCACTGCATCGCAAAGTTGTTTACCAGTGCCGAGGACTTGGGAGAGAGAAGCATACGGCGTACCTGCGATGTGAGGTTTGCCGTCAACTGTCCACGCTTTGCCAACTCCAATAACTCATCGTCGGGCATAGAAGACCATAGGAAGTAAGAGAGGCGCGACGCAAGTTGAAACTCGTCTAGTTGCTGAATCAGGGTACTTTTAGGGTTGGCATCCTGCTCTACACGAAAAAGGAACTTGGGAGAACAGAGGGCGGCTTGCATAGCAAACTGAATTCCTGCTTCCCAGTTCTCCCCTTTTGCCATAATGCTCTCTACAAGGTGGGTCGAGGTAGCAACCTCTTGAAGGGTAGGGGGACGGCGAAATGCTCGCGTCAAGAATCGTTCCAAAACCTCTTGTGTCTTCTCATTAAGCGATTTTGCGCGAGTAGCAAGTAGGCGGAAATGTGTTGCGGGGCGTGTCTCCAGAGGTCCTTCTAAGGTAAGATGTTCTGCCCAAAGTTGAATAGGAGGCGCACCCACTGCGGGCTTCTCTAGGGCAAGTAGCGTGGTTTTCCTACCCTCCATTGGGGGGATATGTACCTCTAAACTCTCCGCATCTTCGCGCTTACGAGCCGTGATGGTAAACGTTTTCAGAATCCGCGCCTCTTTGATGTTTCCCGCGAACTTTGCCAGTTCGCTACTGGGTGAGGGGTCGGCTAAGTTGGAGCCTCCCACTATAAGGGCGACCCGAATAGGCTGACTATCTGCGCTATGCCCGTACACTCGCGTCTTAAAAACGTACTCGCCTTCTGGCTCCCACTGATAGGTAACAGAGAGCGGTCCCGTCTCTATAGGGGAGGTCGCATCGGTAAGCATCCACCTCCATCCCCCTGTCCAGCGGTTTGGGTCGCTAGAGGGTTCAATGTAGATAGAGCCATTCCGCCGTACAGGAACAGGAGGGGGAATCGGTTTGATAGCCTGTGCCATTATCTCTTCGGAAGCCCCCAGATAACGCTCCATCAAAACAGGAGAGAGGGTTAGCACATCCCCGATATTATCGAAGCCATAGCCTACATCGTCCGAAGGAAACGAGGTTTCGGGGTCATAATCGACTCCGATAAGGTCGTGTATTGTGTTACGATATTCGATACGGTTCAGCCTACGTAGAGTAACACGCCCTGGGTTGGGGGGGCTTTGACGGTCTTGTCTCTCCAAAATTTGCGAGACAAGCGAAGTGAACTGACTTCGTTGCGCTGTAGAGGGTTGGGAATGCTCGTGGGAAGGAGGCATTACCCCCGAAACGACATTCTGTAGCAGTGTGTGCCACCCCTTACGGTTCCCGCTTAAAGAGGCGAAATCGAGGTACGGCTCTAAGTTTAGCCCTGCACTCGCACGTTTCCCCTGATGACACGAGATACAGTATCTTGTGAGAAAAGGGCGTACCGTTTTGGTGAAATCGGTACTCGCAACACTCAGAGGCACTTTTTGCGTTTTAGGAGAGAGCCGTGCCGATACCCCCGCACAGACGAGCAGAGATGCAAAGCCTGTAGCAATCAAGCCTACCTGTAACCGTGAAGTGGTAATCGAATGAGCCAAAGCACTCTCCTCTAACGAACTAGGAGTGACGCAGTAGAAGCGTCTTTATCTCGAATGCGCCTATATCGAAGGTGACGGAATCGTTTTCTACAGATATGCTTACCCCACCAACCTCTAGCATATCGGTCTCCTCTGCCCCTGTAATAGAGAACGCGCTTTTCAAGACCACACCGCTACAGGGTTTGCCTTCCGCCTCATAGACCCGAACTACTGTACCCGCCGGATGACTCTTCACCGCACTGATAACGACATTCTCTGCCGAGAGGGAGTAGATACTTTGACGTTGTGGTAGGCTTCCCGAATGGTGGCTGGTTTTACGCGCCATAAGCGGCTGATTGAACTCCAAACCACGCCGATAGAGTTGTGCCTGTTTCCAGTCTCCAGAGTGGGGTACATAAGCGTAGTCGAAGGCATGAGAGACTCCTAACTCGTAGCCATCGGTGGTCTTTGTGCTTCGATTGAAGCCTCCTACTTCGCCATACCCCTCTTTCAGAGCGGTACATTTTAACAGGGAGAGAAGCAGTACATCACCCTCTACATTGTTGCCGGGTAGCCCCTTGTTTAGTATCGCGATACCCTGCTTATCGTCGCTATAGTCCATCCAGTTTTGGGCAGGAAACTCTCCGTTAGGACGTTCTATGGCTCCAAAGGGAATCTCTTGGGTGATAGTGCCGTTTTGGAGGGTGGTGGGCAGTGCCATACGATAGCGTACCCGCTCGTCCTCATTGATAAGCCGCGTATGGATGTCGATACGCGGTAGCCCCGCATAGAGCCGAATCCGTGTGGCAAAAAAACCTTTCCCATAGGCAAAATTGACGTTGTAGTCGGTACGGGCGCGTCCGTTTGTTACCCTTCCATCCCCGCCGTAGTGATGTGAGAAGGAGGCGCGTCTATCGCACTCCGCAGGGAGTGGGTGCAAGCGGTTCATGGGGATAAGCGCGTCTCCTTTGCAGTGACCGTTATACTCCCAGAAGTTCCCGTTATCCAGTTCTTGAACCACTGTGTTACCAAAAGGCTTATCTTGAGGGATAACCTCCCAATCCGTTGCTTTGTTGACAAGGCTCTTAATGGCTCCATTCCACGCATCCACCTCTATTTTGAAGAACTCGTTTTCGATAATGTCTGTGTCGATGTTCGCCATGAGGAAGTCGGGCTGATTCGAGTGTACCTCAGAGGAGGGTGATACTTGGGGAGTAGGTAGCACACGGTATACCTCGTACCCAACAGAAGGCACTCCTTTGGCAATGAAGAGAACCGTAGCGCGTTTAATGCTACCGTTATCGTAACGCTCACACTGGGTAAGATCGCTAAGAACGGAGTTGCCTTGCGAGTCGCGCACCTCTACCTCAAAGACGCTCTTCTCCGAAAAACCCACTCGGCACTCTACCACATCGTCTCTATCCCAACTGAGGGAGTTGAACACCACTATCGGTATCCCTTCTCCTGTGGTGTCTACTTGGTCGATGATATGCTCTAGCGAACTCTCTAGGCACTGGCTTGCCTGTACATGAGAGGCTTTGTAGCGGTCTATTGTGTTTAGGTACACCTTGTCTACATGGGAGCCGCAGATAATATCGTGGAACTGATTGAAGAGAACGGGCTCCCATATCTGCATAAGGTGTTTTGCTTGCGTGGGTTTGCCAAGCAGAGCGGCAAAAGCATCCGCCATTTCAGTAATAACTAGCTCTGTCTCTACTCTCCTATTCCACTGTTTTACGGCGATACGCGCACTATAGCACCCCTGAAAAACGGGGTTTAGGTCGCCCTCCCACACGGGGAACTCCACAAGGTCTTTTACCGTGTCGAAATACTCTTTGGGAGTAGATACCACCAACTCTATGTCGTCATAAGTCTGATTATACTGCTCGAAAAGGCTGGTGACATTGGGCTGAATATGGGTCAAATCCGCCCCGCTAACGGCAAGGATATGGGGAGTAGTGGCGTGCTGTTTTAGGTCTTTCAGGCGGGTATCTACAAACTTCTTAAACTCGTGGAGGTTGCCGGGCGCGTAGTAGAGAACGCAGTAGCTAGAGCGCATCCAGTGGCAAAAGAGTTGGGTTCCGTCCAGCCCTTTCCACCAGTATTCGGTATGTCCGTCTACAGAGCCAAGCCGCTGAAAGACGTTGTAATCGAAGCCGCATTTTGCCATAAGTTGCGGAATCTGAGGGTGTTGCCCAAAGGTATCGAGGAGCCAACCGCTACGAATATCTAGCCCAAGTTCGGACTGGCAGTAGGACTTTCCAGAGATTACCTGCCGAATAAAAGACTCGCCGGAAGGGATATTGACATCCGGCATGGCGTGCATCCCACAAGTGATTTCCAGCCTACCCTCTGCTATCATCTGCTCGAAAAAGGGACGCTCTTCGGGGTAGGTACGTAGAAACGGCTCTATATAACAGGTCTGGTCGAGTGCAAACTTGAACTTGGGGTCGGTTCGCATCGCAGATAACGCCCCCAGCAGTACCGAGTAGCCTATCTCAAAGGTTTCGTCCCGTGTAAGAAAGACCTCTGCATCGTAGTGGGTATGAGAAATATAGTGAACCTTCAATTTGGACATGGTGTTCTCTCCTAAGAACGGGGTGGGGTTATCGGTTGCGTAGCGAGGGCGGTATGCCCATCTGATTGGTTCCGTTACGAGTGGTGGGGACTACGGGCCAGCACTGTCCTCCTCGAAACTCGTACTCCTCTTCTATGCCGCAGAGCCAGCAGAACAGTTTCGCGGCGGAGATACCTCCCTGAAACTGCTCGAAGATGGCGGGGAAAGGTGGGTCGAAGCGCTGCTGGTTGAAGTCGATGCCTGGTTCCCGAATCCAGTCTCTACAAGGGGCTTCCGTGCGCCAGTAGTTGTATTTGAGCAGGTTTCGGTAGGTGCGATTTCCGTTTGAAGCGGCGGTAGCCCTCCCTCGGCGATGCCAGATACTATAGATGGTAAGAAAGATACTTCCCGCAGGGCTTGCCGTCGATACGGTTCCTGCTATTGAGCCGTAGTGTGCCATGAGCGGGGTTTTACTGCGAAGGAAGTGGGAGCCGGGCAGAAGTTCGGTAGCACCCATCGCTTCGGTACAGGTTTCAGGAAGATAGAAGACCTGTAGGTACTCTAGTTTGGGAGTATAGATGGAGCCGCCGTCGCGATGCCAGTTCTGTGGTTGCGGTGAGGGTAGAACTCCTCGGTGGTTGCTGATAATGGCGGGCAGAGTAAAGTTCGCCCCAAGTAGAGAGCGTACAGCCCCCGCCGCTTGTGGGTTCATCAGCACTCCCTCAACAAACCAGTCTTGCTCCATTATCGGGGTCGGTTCGTAGGAGGAGTCCACGCTATCGAGATAGTCCACCACTTTGCGGTTTATCTCCTCTGGAACCACACCGGGTAGCATAAGGTAGCCGTTTCTACAAAAGTCGATAACTTCAGTATCAGTAAGAGTCGCGGGGCAATCGACAGGCTGATTATAGGGGGCAGTTCGAGACATTAGTCTTTACCTCCATCTCTCCAGTATGAACTCATATCCTAGTCCGTAGTTGTTTTCGTCGTCCACACCCTGCGATATATCTGGAAATCGCACAACTCTCCAGCCATCCTCAAGTGCCTCTTTAATAGAGCGATAGAGGAAGTTACCGTTCTCATCTACCCCTTCAGGGTCTTTACCCTCTTCAAAAATGCTGATTCCTATTACCCGCGAATAGGGGTGAGAGCTAGGGGCTTGTAGGTAGAGAAGGCTTTGACGTTTGGGGTTATCTGCACTCTGGCAGAGGGTCAGCATATCCTCTTCTGTAAGATTTCCTGCTCGGAACTTCTCTAGACAGTGGAGTGCCTGTTGTTGTAGCGTGTCCATCTCTCTCTCCTTACGGCTAGGCAATCACACCCGCAGGGGGATACTGTTTTGTAGGGTCGCTATAGGGGTTGCCGGCTTTGTCTACCCCTCGTGCAAGGTAGATTTGGAAGTTGGGGTTCTTCTCCGCAACAAACTTAACAGTGGTAGGGAAGTAGCGAATCGTGAAAGCACTACGCCCCAAAGTACCAAGATTAGGTTCGGAGCCGTGAATGATACGGGCATCGTGAAAAGAGGCGTGGTTCGGCTCTAACTCTATAGCGACGGCATGAGATTCGTCTCGCTGTTCGGGGCGTACCTCTATCGGGAATATCTGGTTGGAGGGATTGGTAACGGGCAGGTAGTCCGAATAGCCATGACGGTGCGTACCCGGTAGTACGCACAGACAACCGTTCTCTTTGGTAGAGGGTTCGAGGGAGATGGTAATAGAAGCGACTTCAATCGGCTCTAAACGCCCATTCCAGTAGGCAGAGTCTTCGTGCCAAGGAACCCGCTTTCCGACCTGCGGAGGCTTTTGGAGGAAGTGGCAGGCGAAAATAGCGATGTCTGAGCCGATAAGCGACTCTACTATATCCAAAATCTCCTTTGCAAAGAGAAACTCAAAAAGACGCACATCACTCCAGTGAGGGCAGTCTATGAGAGAGGGAGCGACCCCCTCTCGCTTTTCTGCCCACTCTGCAAACTTCTCTGCGGATAAGGCTTTTAGTTTCTCAAAGAGAGCGGGGGGAAGAATGGGATGATGAATACCGAGGTAGCCGTTCTGATGATAGAACTGTACCTCTGCCTCCGAAAGAGACCCTGCCATAAGTTTAGTTTTCCTTCCATATCGTGCGAAGTGCAAGTGCCGCAGGTTTGGGATTACCGTGAAAGTCGATGATGCTGGTGTTGGTAGAGCAGGGGTAGCAGTCGTGACCACACCAGAGCAAGATACCACCGCAACGCGGGAAGCGGTCTTTACAGGCTTTTACCGCGATACGCAACGCCTCTGCCTGTCGATTCTGGCTCCACACCACATACTCCTCTACGTTTTGCGGCTCTCTGCCAAACTCTTGTGTAAACGCCTCTACCTCTAGCCACCACGTTAGGGGGCGATGCCACACCGGATTTGCCTCTGTGATAGGAAGTGGGTCGTACTTCCCCGCATACTGCGAGATAATATCGGCACTACAGGCTCCCGGCGCACCCGATTCGGCACGGAAAAGCGAGTCGTCTGCCGCCCAGTATGCCTCCCACTCCTGCATGGTTCCCCACATTTTCCAAGGTCCATGTGTGTTCCAGTGTAGCCCTTTCCCAAAATCTTTTGCATCGGCATTGAAGCGCGGACCGGTGGCGGTGGTGGGCAGAAAGCGTCGGAGGGGGTCGTACTGTTTTACCGTCTCATCTAGCCGCTGGATAAGCGGGTGGGCGGTAGTCATAGGAATGCCGTAGCCTTCAGGAGAGCGGGCGTGGAGTTCGTTGCCCCCACACCAGAGAAGCAGGGCGGGGTGGTGCTGGCGACGCAGAATGAACGAGTGCAGAATCGCGCTCACCCCCTCTATCGAGGCGGGGTCGTCGGGAGGAACGTTATCGACACCCGAAGAGGAGAGGGGAACGTCTTGCCATATCATCAGCCCAAGTCTGTCACAAGTACGGTAAAAAACCTCTTTTTCCAGAAA
>OMJJ01000073.1 GCA_900299305.1 bacterium
ATTGCGACGGGGGCAGAGATGGCAAAAGCGTTTGCTTTAGGTGCAAAGGGAGTACTCTTGGGAACGCGGTTTGTCGCCTCTTACGAAAGCCGCGCCCACGAACTCTATAAGCAGAGCCTTGTAGCGGCGAAAGCAGAAGATACGGCTCTTACAGTCTGTTTTGAGGGGGGATGGGCGTATGCCGCGCACCGCGTACTGCGTAATAGCACCTATCAAAACTGGGAGGCGCACGGCTCTTCTGCTATCGGGCAACGCCCTGGTGAGGGCGATGTGGTAGGATACGCCGCAAACGGAGAGGCAATCTTTCGCTACGAAGACACTGCCCCCCGCGTAGGTATGACCGGCGATATAGAAGCGATGTGCCTCTATGCGGGAACCAGTTGTGAGCATATCGAAGCGGTACTACCCGCACAGGAGATTATTGCTAACCTGCTTGCGGAGTATGAGACTGCTGTCTCCCCCACATCTAACCTGTGAAAAGTATCATTGTGTTTAGCGTCAAAATTCGCCATAATAGCGTTATATTTTCGTAAAATAGGTATGCCCACTATGCTCTCTCTATCTAAAATGTCTCGAAGGTTCCTTATGGCACTCCTTGCCCTAGGAGTACTGCCCCTGCTCGCGGGGTGTAAGAATTCGTCATCATCTGCAAGTCCGTTTATTATCAATCAGCTTTATAAGCATAACATCGAAAATACGACGGTAAAAATTCCAAACCTGCCCCTGCCCTTTATCAAGGATGCACCCGATAGTGCCGACCTAGGACCGGGTGTAAACCTGATAGATACCAATATCAACCTGCACCGACCTGTAGAGAGCGTGGAGAAGGATTTTATTGCCAAAGCCGATGTCTATTGGAAACTGAACTGGATGGCGAAAGTGATGTCGCAGGGCTTTGTACCGCATGACTTCGGTACGACCCTAGAGAAGACGAAAGGACTACTTGCCCTTACTTTTCACGATTCGGTGTATAGACTTGCCGTTAATGCGCTAGAAGAGGTAGAAGAGGGCTTGAAGCATCAGCAAGAAGAGGACGTGCTTACCAGTGCAGGGGTGAACTCGATAATGATACCTTGGACAGCGGGGACGCTCGCAGTAGAGGATTTTATAGAGAGAGGGAGTCTTGGGTTTGGGGGCAAGCCGCTAGAACAACAGCAGGTAGGGTTTGTAGACCCCAACGCCGCTACTGCCCCGGCTACTCCTACGATGGTGTTCCTAACCAACGAGCAGAAGAGCGCGTTGGAGGTTATCCGTACCTACACCTCTAAGTACAAAGCCTCTCCTGCAACCATGAAGACTCGCATTTGGAGCCAAGCCAACCAAAAGATAGACGCATTCTTGCTGGCTTTGCGCCGCCACCCTGCTTCGGCAGACCATCCGGGGCTAGACCAAGCACGTCTGCGTACCACTCCTATGGGAGAAGACTACTACGTTCAACCCGACATGACGGCAGGGTACAAGCCTAGTAACGCAAGTAAAAACCCGTATAATATCACAACCCCGTTCAACCCAACGGGTAGCCCTTTCAAAGAGTAGTAGGGAACCCTTAGAGGGTCTCCTCCCGCGAGAAGAAGTTACAGCGAAAGTAGAGTTCGTTGGAGAGGTCTTGGTCGAGGAGGGCTAGGAAGCGGAGTTGCTCCTTCGCCATGGTGTCGTCGCCCTGTTCGTAGTAGGCAACGCCTAGCCCCAGATATGCCTCCGCACTTCCCGGACGTAGATGTAGCCCCGCATGATAGGCTTCGATTGCGTCGTCCCAACGCTGTTGCTCTAGGAAGAGGTCTCCTAGTGCGAGGTGTGCTTCCGGCAGAGCGGGGTCGTTTTCTAGTGCCATCTGATAGGCATGAATGGCTTCTTCGGGACGCTCTGTCTGCTGGAAAATGCGCCCTAGCCCCAAAAACGCCTCTGGTAGTTCGGGAGCCAACTCCGTTGCTCTACGGTAGGTCGCCTCTGCTTCATCCCACTCCTCTAAATCCGAGTACGCTTGTCCCAAAAACGTCCATGCCTCTGCCCAACGTGGTTGGTGGGTAGTCGCGGTACGAAACGCGGTTACTGCCTGTTCGGTGTACCCCAAGTTCATGCAGATAACCCCTACAATATAGTGTCCCTCTGCCCAGTTGGGGGTGGTAGCGAGTGCCTTACGGTAGAGGCTTAGTCGCAAACCCCAACGGTCTGGCGACTCGTAGTCTTCACCCAAGAAGTAGGTCGCTTCTGTCCAGTCTTCGGCGAGTTCCAGTGCTTTTTGGTAGGCAGGAACCGCCTCCTCGTGTCGCCCCAAGCGTCCATTCATTACGGCAACCCCAAAAAACGCTTTTGCCTCTGCGGGGTTTAGGCGTGTAGCACGCCGATACGCCTCCAAAGCAGACTCGTACTGCTGTAGGTGTTCTAACGAGATTGCCAAGCCGAGTTGAGCATCGGGTTGGTTGGGTAGCCCTGCTAGGGAGCGGGTGTATGCCGCTTGTGCCTCTTCGTAGCGGCGCATTTCACGCAGGCAGTCGCCCATAAAAGCGAGTAGCTCAGGGTCTGATTCGTCTCCCTCTAGGCTGGTAAATATCCCTAGTGCGCCCTCGAAGTCACGGTCATCCATAAGGCGAAGTGCAAACTCGATACCCTCTTCCCGCTCAAAACTTTGTGACATGGATACCTCCTCGTTAGGAACACACCAGCGTACTCAGTGCCGAAAACAGGAGTTGTAGCCCCCCGATGCTCCGTAAAAGCCCGTCGGGTTGGTCTCCAATGCCTCCGTGGGGGCGTAGTGTGCTGATAAGTAGGCATCCCCCGCTAGGAAAACGCACCTCCGAAATATAGTCGGTAGCGACAAAGGTACGGGCATCTACCCGCTTGAGAACAGAGCGTATCTCGGCATTAGGAAACTTCTGCGCGAGTTCTTCGGGGAGAAGTGCGGCATCTGTCGCTATGCCGTAGAACTGGAGGTCGGTAAAGCCCTCGTGTACAAAGGAGTCCCAAAGAGGGTGCGGTTCAAACAGTTTCATCGCTTCGCGCCAAAAGGGACACTCCGTTGTAGGTAGTTCGCTGTTGCGCTCTACAAAGAGCAGAATACGCTCTCCCTCCTGTGCGAGTTGTGTCAGTTCCTCATGCCACCTTGTCGCAATCAGGAGGCGGTTTGCATGGGAGGAGGTAGTGAGGGCATTGGGGGTAGGTAGGCTCGTCCATTCTGCGTTATGCCGCTCTAGCCCTACCAGCTTACCATCGGGGTCGTAGGCATAGAGCGGGGGCAGAAGGCTCCACTGCGGGCGCGGGATTACCCATAGAGACCAAGCGTTTTGTATCTCCTCACCACTCTCTAAGCAGGCGGTTCCGCGTAGTTCTAGGCGGGTCATTTTATCTACCAGCGGTAGAGTTATCTCTCCAATGCCTACCTGTTGAACGGCTCCAGCTTCGAGTATGTCTGGTGAGATTGTGAGGGGGACTGTGCCGTAACATTCGGGCGAGTTCGGGGTTCCGAGTGTAAGGTGGGCAGAGGCGATACGGGCAGGTGCGCCGTAGTGAGAGATACCAAGCCGAGGCAGTACGGTATCCCCTGCCCAGTGGCAATGTTGGTCGATATAGGAAGGGTGGTCTCCCCCTGCTACCCAGTTGCGTCGCCTATGCCACCCCAAAAAGAGAACCGTATCGGCATTGAAGGCAGAGAACTCTTCGGGGGTGTAGCGAATGTCTCCAAAATCGTCGAACATCCCCGCAATGGAGATAGGGGTATCTACCAGCCCTGTAACCACGTATCCCGACATAAGCCGATAGGAGCGTACCAACTCTACAGTGTGCTTTCTGTGCAAGAGGGTTTGGCGGCGTTGCCCCTCTTTCAGCTCTTCGCGCCGTGAAAACAGGCTGTACTTCTCCATGTTTGCCCACTGCCCCAAGATGTGCATATCCCAACGCACCCCTTGCGGATTCCGAACCGTATCCTCTACCGCCCACCAAGGCAGTTCTCCACCGTGTGCCTCCTTAATAGCCACGAGGTCGCGGAAGGCATCGGCATCACAAAACTCCCCAAAGAGCCAAGGCTGTGTGGGTCGCCAGTGGGGTAGAAAGTAGTCGAAGGTGTTTCGGAGGAGGTGCAGATCGCAATAGAAGTGATAGTCGTAGTAGTCTGCATACTCTTTTAGTAGCCCCCCATAGCACTCGCCGCCGCCGCTGTTATCCCGTAGTAGCGGGGTATCTGCCAACTCTTTTACCCGTGTATACATCCCGCTTAAAAACTCGTCGGGGCAACTGTGCGAGAGTTCGCACCCTAGCGTCCACAGGATAATCGAAGGGTGATGACGTACTTGGCGCACAATCTCTTCATACTCGCGCAAGGTGTTTTCTCGTTGGGTTGCGTCCATCTCTGGCAACCAGAGGGGCAGTTCTAGCCAGACGTAGAGACCCAACTCGTCGCACAAATCGAGATAGCGGGGCGGCGGAACCCACAGGCAGGCTTTTACACCGTTGTAGCCGAGGTCGAGTACCTTTTCCAGTTCGGCGCGGAGGGTGGTTTCGTCGGGGTTTGCGTGTAGCGTTTCGGGATACCAGCCCCAAGAGAGCGGCATACGCGGGTAGATAGGAGAGCCGTTCAAGCAGAGGGTGTCGCCTTGTACGGTGACATTACGGAAGCCGAGAGTTACCTCTACTGCGTCGCTTTGTATATCGCCCTCCCAGAGTTGGATTTGCGCGGTGTAACGGCGTGGGCTTTGCGGCGACCACAAGGCGATTTCAGAAGGGGAATCGGTGAGGCGCACACTCAGACCTTCTGGCAACACCTCTCCGCTATCAGAAAGGAGGCGCACACCAGAACCTGCTTCTGTGTATTGGATACGGAGGTTCTTTGGAATACGCTCTGCACCTGTTACCTCAAGAGTTACCTCTTGCCAGATACCACCGAAGAGATAGCCCCATACATAGGGCAAAAAGCCCGCCGTTGTCTGCTTGGTGGGATAGGTGGCTCCCCCCGGCTTTAGTACACGAACTACGATTTCTGCTTGAGGTGCGTTTTCAACGGCTTCGGTGATTTCAATGGTAAAAGCACTCCATGCCCCCTTATGCTCACCCACACACTTCCCATTTACAAAAACCTCACAGGAGTATGAGACGGCTCCAAATCGTAGCCAGATACGTCGATTGGGTATCTCTTGCCACGCAGTAGGTAGGGTAGCACAGTAACGGTAGATGCCCACCCCCTCCCAATCATGAGGAATACCGAGTTGCTCCCAACAGCCGGGTACGGCAAGGCTCTGCCACGCACTCCCCCCCTCCTGCCTAAACTCCCACTCTCCGACGAGTGACAGGCTACGTTCCTTCAAGCGAACCATCTGTAATCTCCTTAGCCCCTCAGAAGGAACTTTTTTGCCCTTCTGTTCCTCCTTTAACATCGAACCTGTGAACTGCATCACACCCAAATTATGAAGAGTGTCGTACTATTTATGTGTCCAATCTAATCCTATTGGATAACCTTTCCATCCCTAAGTCCATCATTTGAGCGATTGTTTTGATGGCAGGCATTAACCGTAAATCCCCCGGTTAATGCCTTTTTTTTGTGTGAGAGGCGGTGGGTTATGCTTCCTCTAGGTGGTGCTGAAGGTAACGGCGGTAGAGTTGGCTACGGAACTGAACCTCCCCCGTCTGAGTCTGTTCGATAACCCCAGCCGCGAGTAGACGGTAGAAGGCATCTTGGTCGGGGCGGGGTGAGCCTATGAGGATACCAGAGACGTAGGTTCGCACGGTAGGAATACGCGATACTGAGACCAGTACCCGCTTTAGGTGATCACCAAAGGGGCCATCGTCCCTATCTGCTTGCTCCATAAGCGCGTTAAATCCATACTTACCTGTAGCCAGTGCATCTAATGCTCTGCGTACAAGGAAGGGCTGTCCGCCTATCAGAGCGAAGAGGCTCTCGACTTCGCTGTAACTATTAAGGGGGCTTCCGTATCGCCCATTCAGATCCATTATCTGCTGAATATTGAAGGGACTGAGTTCTAGTCTGCGTCCCACGTTGAACGGCGACTGGTTTAGGTCTTGAATAAAGAGGTGTGCTTCGGTTGCGTAGGCGATAACAACGGTCAGTTTGCCCCAAGGTCCATCGGGTTCGGTGGAGCGCGAGTTGTGCCACGAGCGCACTAGCCCAAAAAAGTCGCTGGCGTAGGGGGCAAGAAACAGTTTGTCCACTTCATCCATAAACCACACAAGGCGGTTATCGGAACTGTCTAGGAGTTCGCGGAGGAAGTTCTCCATGTTCAGGTTCGCACCGAAGATGTCTAGCCACTCGTTTTCAAAATCGTACTTAAACTTGAGTTGACGTGCGAGAGTCGCGGCGAGCAGTTTATAGAACACCTCCTCTTCTGCTAGTTGTGTTGTGGTCAGTTTCTGGAAGTCAGTTAAGCCGCACTGCCACTCCCTTTCGCGCACCATCTTCGAGCCTTGTGCTAGGAGAGAGGTTTTCCCCATCTGGCGCGCCCCTTTTACTAGCAGAATACTCTCGCCGTTCTCTAGTGCTGTTAGGAACTCTTGGTCGGAGTTTCGGCGCACATAGAAGGGCGAGTCGGGGGGTACGGCTCCACCTACGGGTTCTAGTTTGACCTCTTCGGCGCGGTGCTTTACCGGCTCATGGATAGCAGAGAGCAGTTCTGCTACCAGTTTCTGATTATCCTCATCATTACGCCAAAGGAAGTGATTGAGGGGGGAGATAACTGCACCAATCGCGCCTTCTATGGGTTCGTTGCCCCCAATGATAACGGGGAGAATGTTCGGCTTGCCTGTTTTCGAGAACTGGTCGTGCGCGGTCTCTATCTCGTACTCCAGCATTTCGCTCTGGTGCGATTTGGGGCTAACGATGGCGACTATCGCATCTGCCTCCCGAATCCGTTCTTCTATCGCTTTCGCCCACTCTACTCCAATTTTAAGATGTTTATCTACAAACACCTCATGCCCAGAGAGGTGGAGTTGCTCTTCTAAGAGTTGTAGCACGTTTTCGTCGGGTTGTAGATTACGCTTGTAGAGCAGAACGACTTTTTTGGATACGGTGACCTTGGCAGGGGTAGGAATGGTAGGCGCGGAAACCGCTCCGCTTCGTAGTTTGAGGGGGCGAGTCGCGTTTCCGAAATCGGAGGCGTGTAGGCTAAATACCGCCACCTTTTGGTCGTGCTTGGCGGAACCCTCACCTAAGTTGTGTATATAGGGCTTCCAGTCATCGAACTGTTGTAGCCACGTCGCGTACTGTAGCGAAAGCAGGATATGTCCTGCATCTCCAAAATCCATAACGCGCTGTGCGGTATTGATACCCTCACCGACCATGTTTTCGTTACCGTTAATATCAAGTTGTGTCTGCACCAAGCCGCTATGCAACCCCATTCTTACCGGAACCTTTTTTGCCCCTTGTAGCGCACGAGTGACCTCTATTGCACAGCGTCCCGGAGCAAGTACATCGTTGTAGAACAGGAGAGCCATGCCGTCTCCAGTAGGAATGGGATGGACGGCATATGCCTCCTTCGCCTCAATAAAGGTGGGAGAGGCTTGTACGGCTTGATTGAGGCGGTCTACCAGTTGTGCTTGGGAGGTGGTGGTCTCTTTGGAGAAGCCTACCGTATCCATAAAGAGAACGTGAGCGATTTGCGGGGCGCGATTATGCCCCATTTTGGAGGGGGTTTGCGGTTGTGGAGGAGCCGTTACAGGCTCTGGTTGGCGATTTGCTAGTTCCATACGAAACGCCATATCTTCTATAGAGGCGCGTAGTGCTTTGGCATTGGGGAAGCGTTTAGGCGCGTCTTTCTCTAGGAGGCGCATCACGATTGCATCCATCGCCTCTGGAATGCCCTCCGCTTTGGTGCTAGGTGGTTCGGGCGTTTCGGAGAGGTGCATCATCATTATCGTGGCGGGGGTATCACCATAGAAAGGCAGATGCCCCGTAAGATACTCGTATAGCACCACTCCCACCGAATAGAGGTCGGAGCGTCCATCTTGAAAACGTCCCTGTATCTGTTCGGGACTCATGTAGGCGGCAGTACCCACCACCGAACTGGAGGCAGTATGGCTTAGAATACGCGCCAACCCAAAGTCCATCAGTTTTATGGTTCCGTCGCTACAGACAAAGATGTTTTCGGGCTTTATGTCGCGGTGTAGGATGTTTTTGCCGTGCGCCGCTTCGAGGGCTTTACAGAGTTGGATTGTGAGGTCGATAACGGTAGGGCGTATATCGAGATACATAATGTTCCGCAGAGAGTTGCCTGCCAGCAGTTCCATCACGATACAGACCTGCTTTGTAGTGGGGTCTTCTAGGTGGTCGTATATGGTGACGATATTGGGGTGCGCCAATCCTGCAACCGCCTGCGCTTCCCGCAAAAACAGTTGTGCCGCCCTATCCTGCTCTACAAGATGGGGCGCAATCACCTTGAGGGCGACCTCACGCAGTAGGCGCGTATCGTATGCCTTATAGACGATACCCATGCCTCCTATGCCAAGTTGGTCATCTATGCGGTATCGGTTTG
Source organism: bacterium (assembly GCA_900299305.1). Classification (GTDB taxonomy): domain Bacteria; phylum Armatimonadota; class Chthonomonadetes; order Chthonomonadales; family Chthonomonadaceae; genus CAIJLM01. The sequence continues at coordinate 8,472 of OMJJ01000073.1, forward strand.
CCAAAACCGTTCCTATCATCTGGTTGCTCCCTTGAAGTGTTACCCCTCTTCCAGAGAAGAAAGAGGGGTAACACTAAGTCCAAACAGAGGGTAACGTAGCCCTACTAGCCCAAAATAGACTTCACTTCGGCAACGATGTGCGCCGCATTGATACCTGCCGCCTCTAGGAGTTCGTCGGGCTTACCCGAACTGGGCATAGCACGTACACAGAGATGACGCACCGCAGGATGCTCTCGCTCTTTTGCAAAGACCTGTAGCACAGCTTCCGCCAAACCGCCCTCTTCCCAGTGGTCTTCTACCACGAGCAGGTTGCCGCCGCACTCTTTTGCCGCTTTTTTCACGGTATCTGCGTCGATAGGCTTGACGGAGTAGAGGTCGATAATGCGAACAGAGATACCCTCCGCAGAGAGAGCCGCATAAGCCTTTAGGGATTCGTGCAGGGTAATACCCGCCGCGATAATCGCTACCGAGTCGTTTGCCGACTCGTGTATCACCTTACTGCCCCCAATCGTGAAGGTTTCATCTGCACTATAGAGGGTTGGGGTCTTTTCGCGGGTCGTTCTCATGTAGACGATACCCTCTTGGTCTGCCATCTGCGCGACCAGTTGGACGGTGGTAGTGGCACAAGAGGGGTAGAGAACGGTGCTACCGTGTACCGAGCGCATCATGGCGAGGTCTTCGAGTGCCATTTGCGATGCGCCGTCCTCACCAATCGAAACGCCGGCATGAGAACCTGCAAGCCGAATGTTGGCGCGAGAGATGGCTCCCATACGAATCTGGTCGTAGGCACGCGAGAAGAACGCGGCGAACGTAGAGGCAAAGGGAACCTTTTTGAGAACTTGTAGCCCGATAGCCGCGCTTACCAACTGCTGTTCTGCGATATAGGTCTCGAAGAATCTATCGGGGTAGACTTTTTTGAACCTGTCGGCGAAGGTAGAGTTGCTCACCTCACCGTCTAGTACTACCACATCGGGACGCGCCGCGCCGAGTGCCACCAGACCATCTCCGTAAGCCTCACGAGTCGCAACTTTCTTGCCCACTTCGTACTGCGGATAGGAAACGGACTGAGTGGCTCCCAAGTCGGCGGGAGACTGAGCACGTTTGCCCTGCACGTTTACGATAATATCGCAAGCGGGGTTGCCTAGTTCGGCAAGGGCTTTTTCGGCATCGGCAGGAGGAAGTGCCTTGCCGTGCCAGTTATCTTTGTCGGCGAGGAAGGAGACTCCTGCCCCCTTCTCTGTCTTCGCTACAATGAGCGTAGGCTGACCTTTGTGAGTGACAGCGGCGGCATAGGCGGCATTAACTTCGTTTACATCTTGTCCGTCTATTACGAGGGCATTCCACCCAAACGAGCGGGCGCGTTGGGCGTAGGTTTCGCCGTCCCACTCTAGTTTGGTAGGTCCGCGTTGCCCTAGTCGGTTCATGTCTATAATGGCGATGATGTTATCTAGTCCATAGAACCCTGCAAGGTCGAGGGCTTCGTAGACGCTACCTTCTGCCATTTCGCTATCGCCCAGAAGCACCCACATCTTAATATCGGTCTTATCCAGTTGCTTTGCACTAAACGCCATGCCTACCGCAGTAGGAAGCCCCTGCCCCAGCGAACCTGTAGCCACATCGACATAAGGAAGGATAGGAACGGGGTGCCCCTCTATGCGGCTACCAATTTGGCGCAATGTGAGCAGTTCTGCATCGGTAATGGCTCCTGCCGCCTTGTACATGGCGTACAGAAGGGGGGCGGCATGACCTTTGGAAAAGATGAGGCGGTCATTGCTGAGGTGATGCGGTTCGTTCCAGTCGTAGTGCAGGTAGTCCAACATCAGTACCGACATAAGGTCGGCGGCGGACATACTAGAGGTGGGATGTCCAGAACCGGCGGCAGTGGTACATCGGATACTATCGGCACGCAACTGAGTCGCCAGTGCTTGCCATTCTTGAGGCGTATGAGCCATGTTTTTTTACTATCTCCTTGACATTCTATCGATGCACACGCCCGAAAGCGACGTGCCAAATCTGTTCTCTCGGTGAAAAGCCTTTTCGTGAGAGTATTACCTGTCATTGTATCCGAAATCGCCCCTAGAATTCAATGCTTGCCTTGCTACTTCTCGATGGTGATTTTGGTGCGGAAGGCGTTGTCATCAATAAAACCGTGCCCTCCCGGAACCAAGCCCACCCGAAACTCGAAAGTTCCCGCCGTCTGTACTCGAATAAACCCTTTAACAGTGGTGGTCTCACTGGGAGCCAGACTCGCCTTCTCGAACCCAAAGAGCCAGGGCCAGGAGCCGGGATGATTGCTTCCGGGATGGTCGGAGGTTACACGCAGATGGAGAGCCTCTTTCTCCTCTTGTCCTACTATCTCCCAAAACGCTTTCGATTCGTCGTAGGTGTAGGGGGGCTTGGGGTTAGTAGAGAGTCGAGCAGGAATAGGCAGGTTGTTTTTGACCACAAACTCTACTTGCAACACCTCTCCCACTTTGAGGTGCGTGGGGCTAAAGGTCGCAGAGAGGATATGAGGCAGTTGGTCGCGAGGTATGACCAGTTCTAGTACGATGGGTTCGGTACGAACGCGCCCAAACCCCTCTCCTCGCTCAAAAATCAGATTGTAGCGGCGCGGGATAAGCGAGTCTGGAATCCGAAAACTAATCTGCTCTGCGCTCTGTGTCAACATAGGGGTCTTCTGATTGTTGAGAAGTATTCGCCCCTCAGAGAGGTTTTTACCGCGCAAAGTAACCGTGCCGCCGATACGGGAGAGTGTGGGAGAGAGGCTCGTGATACGTGGAGCGTTGGTGTTCCACGCGAGGTGGGCAGGCGGGTAGGTTACCCATTTAGAGCCATCGAACACCTCTAAAGTAGCGGTCTCTTGGGTGGGTTTTAGCCAGTAGTCGGTGGGCATATAGCATATCGCTTGCTTTGGGGTGTACGATATGACCCAGAGCGGAACCCCGTCCAACATCACTAAGGGGGGCAACGCTCCAAACTTTCCTGTAAGCGTAAACCGCGACCCCGCTTTTACGTTTAGGGCAGGTTGGCTTTGGCGGGTTGTGGGTAAGGCGCTGGTGATGTTCGAGGCGTTTGCTTCAAACTTCGAGGCACTGTCTGCCTCTACCAGTTGCGCTTGGGTGGTGTTGTGCCATACCAGCCTGTTTTGTGTAAACGCGCCGCTGGTTCCTACAAGCCGAACCCCTGTCCTTGCACCGTAAAAGAGGTTATTGCGGAATACATAGCCTTGTGAGGGAGTTGTATCGTTCCGATTTTGGCGCAAAAAGACAAGTTGCCCGTTGGGGCGTTCTCTGCCCTTACTAAAGCCAAAAATGTTGTTCTCGAACTGATTAAACTGCCCGTTTTCTATCTCTACCGCGAAACTGGAGTCGTCTATGCAGATATTGTTTCGCACGATACTGTGCCGCGAATAGCCGAGCCACATCCCGTAGTTGGAGTAAGAGCAGTTGTTGCCTTCGATAACGGTTCCCTCTACAAAATCGACCTCAATGGCGTTGTTGGGGCTAAAAGAGCAGTCGTTATTACGCAGGATGTTTCTGTCGGAACTGTTTTTGGGTGGTACTGCCTGACCGGGTTGGATGCCGCCCTCGTTGGCACGAATAAAAATCGCGTCGCCGCCAAAACGTAGGTCGTTCTCTTCAATGAGGTTTTCATTACTGTTGTGGTCTATGCCTACCGCCTGAGCGTCCATCGTAGACCAGCCGGTTAGTGCCTGAAAGAGGGTTCCTGCTCCGGTAGTACACCACACTGCCCTATTCTTGCGGTAGATGTTGTTAGAGGAGTTCCAGAGGTGAATACCCCAGTTGCCGCTATACGAGTTGTCGCCTTGCTCTATAGTGTTATGGTGAGAGCGAACGACATCTACCCCATCCCACTGGTACTGCGCGGTACAGCGTAGGAGTTTGCAGTGGTCGCTATCGCGTAGCAGAAAGCCTCCGCCCCACTGGTCTTCGGGTTGTGTGCCGCTCTCGTCTATCACACTGCCGGGGGTGAGGTCGCCGTTAAAGGAACTGGTGCAGTCGATAAACGTTACCCCTTTGCAGTGTTCGAGGCGTACCCCCCATAGAAACCTGCTTACCCGTAAGTTCTTGATGGTTATGTTTTCGGCATGAGAGAGAGCCAAGCCTACCCCCTTACGCTCTTTGCCAATGAGTTCCACGCCCTTAAAGTCTAAGGTGAACCCCTTGCCCGTCACCCGAATCGCCCCCTTATCGTCTGCCGCAAACGTGTAGGTTCCGGGACGAAAGCGCGTGGAGGCATGAATGTCCATTCCCGTCGTAAGCGGTAAGGGAGACTGAGCAGAAACACAGAGGGGAGGTAGGCAGAAGGCACACAGAACGAGGCATAGAAGGCTACGCATAGAGGTCACTCCTAAACAATCCTGAGAGGGGATAATGGTACTCAGGATGAGTTTAGTATGACACATTTTGACTGGAAACGAGGAGACAGAATCTTTCACTCATTAACTGTTTTCAGTAAATGGTATTAGTGTTGAATAGAGTGTAGAGAGTGTGTTTTCAGAACGAGTTTTGCATCCCCTCGCTAGACGACAGGAACGACGTACTCGGTTTTAGGCTCTGCCCTGGCGCAAGGGCTTTACGCTGGTTTCCTATGCGTAGCACGACTCCTTCTGTGGTCACTTTTTCTACTAATATGCCACCCGGTAACTTATCGCCTTCGCTCTTGTAGAGGGTTCTGTCTCCGATTTTGAATACCGCCAACGACTGCTCTTGCTCGATAATCCCTTTTAGTTCTACCTCTATAGTAATCCCTTGCGGAGACATACTGGTAGGTACGTTTACTTTCATGGGGGGCAAGATACCCGCTACCGAGCCGAAATCGCTTTGTGTCAAACGCTTGTTACCTTTGGCAGAGGATACCCCATTAGACTGCTTGAGCAGGGTGGCAAGCGGGGGCGGAGGAGAGGTAGGCGCAAGCGTTGCGCTGACCACAGGGCGAAAGGGGTCTGCCGTGAGTGGAATGGGAGGGCTATCGTCCTGATTTAGTGTCTGAATATCTCCTGGACTTCCCTTTGCAGAACTCTGTGCGACCTGTGTTGGGGAAGGGGTAGCAACAGAGGGCACCGGATTAGAAGCCGTTTGGGACGTGCTAGCGGTATCCGAAGCGGCGGGTTGTGCCCCTTTAATGATTTTGGAAAAAACAAACACGTTGATACCCAAAATACCTACCACAATCGCGATAAGTTTAGGCTTGTCTTCGGGGCGAACATTCATCTGTAGAGCCATTTTAACGTACCTCCATTTAAGTTAATTACTTGCCTCTTTTACAATGCGGGGGGTTATGAATATCATAATGTCGCTCTTACGCCGCGAGTTCGAGCGGTTCTTGAACAGTTCACCCACGAGCGGCAGTTTGGAGAGCAGGGGAACCTCTTGCAAGGTCTTAGAAATCTCCTCGCGTATCAGCCCCCCAATCACAACGGTCTCGCCATCCTTTAGCATGACCGTCGTCTCTGCTTCCCGTGAACTGGTTTGGGGAAGGCTATCCGAACTCAGACCAGTAACGGTGCTTACAACGGGGTGTACCCTTAGCGTGATTTTGCCGTCGCCGTGAACGCGGGGGCGAACCAGTAGGATAATCCCAACCGGAAACTCCATTACCTGAATGTTGGTTCCCGTCAAGCCGGCTTGCGAGAGGCGGGTGCGTAGTGTATCGCCAATAAAGAAACTGCCGTCTTCGTTATCTATCACCTGAATACGGGGGTCGGCGAGCAGTTTCGCGTCCTTGTGAGTCACCATTGCGTTGATAGTCGCCATCGCCTCCCAAGGAACGCGGCTGAACGCGCCAAAGGGGTTTGTACCCACACTGTTCTGCGCCAAAGGGACTCCTGTGGTGGGGTCGAGGGGGCTTCCTTTGGGAACCTCTCTCCCTTTTAGCGGCGACCAACTCCACGCGATACCCAGTTGCTCTGCCTTTTCAGGGGAGGTATCTACCACTTTGACCTCTACCATAACCTGCTGAGGGGCGATGTCCACCTGCTCGATAAGCCGCATAGCCGCCTCTAGGTCGATGGGCGTACCGCTAAGTATCAGGCTACGCGAACGCTGGTTCATCTTCTCTTTGTAGCCGTCGGCACTCATGTTCTCTTCACCTTGCGCTCCTGCTCCGCCACCGCCGCCGCTACCACCAGAAGCACCGCCTCCGCTACCGCCGCCAGAGCCTCCCGCGTTTGGTAAGCCCATGAGGGGCTGAAACTTGGGGTTGTGTGGGGCGACGGGAGGGGGCCCAATAAGGGCTTGCAGTTTGGGGAAGGTTTTGGTCAGCATCTCCTGAAGAACGGGCGCACTACTGTACTTAATACGATACACCTTGAACTCTTGTACTGCCCCTTCTCCTTCTGCGGGTCTATCTAGCCGCTTGAGAGCCTCTTTTACTTCGCTAAGAACTGCTTTGGGGGCAGAGACACTTACCGCGCCGCCGGGCTTGTCGGCACTGCCCACCACATCTATCCGTAGTTTGGGGTAGGTCGATTTTAGGAAGGTCTCTATCTTAGAGACGATAAGGTAGCGTAGCGGGAGAACTTCGGTAACTAAGTCCTCTTTTACGGGGGCTTTGTCCTGCTCTAGCAAGAACGACTTGGCAAGAGCGATGTCCTCCTCTGCCCCGATAAGTAGAACCGAGTCGGCGACGGCTTTTGCGGTGAGAAAGGGGAGTATCCCCTCCAGATGCTTCACGGCTTCAGAGGCGGCGAGGTACTTTAGCGATACACGCAGTTTGCTCCCAGATGCCTCCATCACCTGCTTCATTTCGGAGGGGGTGGCAACGATATAACTCTTACCAACAAGCCGATAGTTCATTCCTGCCGAAGACGACACCGCTTTCAGTGCCTCCTCTACGGTACTTGCGGTAAGGTTCATAGAGAGGGTACGGTGCGTATTACTGGCAAGGATGATGTTTGCTCCCGTTCGTAGGCTCAAGCCGTGCAGAATCTCCGACACCTCTGTATTCTCGAAGCGAAGACGAATGGGCTTGGAATCTGCCTGTTTTTCCGTAGAGTTCTCTTGGTGCGCTAGCACGGGTTGGGTGCAGAACACAACTCCCACGGTCAGTATCTTAAATAGATGGACTACATTTTTCATAGTTTTTTATTCTCGTGCGTCGGCTCTTGCACAGGAGAGACTTTCTCCTCTTTCGTATCATTCGAGGCGGGTATGGGCTTACCTTGCTCTTCTGCTTGCTTCTCAACATCGGTCGGAGTACGTACATAGCGGGCAAGCGAAAAGGATGCCATGGTGATATGTGGGTCTTTGGTATCACGAACCCAGTGCGCCTGCTGTATGGTAAGTAGGCGGGGGCTAAGTTGGAGTTTATAGAGAAAACTCCGTACTTTGGAGTATTCGCCCCGCACATCGAGCATACTACTCACGGTATTGATGTCGGGAGGTAGTTTTTTGCCAGTAGCGGCTCCGTTTGCCGAGGGAGCGGGAGTACTGGCAGGTGTCCCTGCCGTACTGGAAGGGCTCCCCCCCACATTCGACCAACGGGTAATCTCTACGCCCGAATCTTGGGCGAACTTCCGTAGCATATCCAAAAACAGCCCTTGTTCACGCTTGGATAGGACTTCGGAAGGGTGACGTTTGAGAACGAAGTCCTTATCGGCTTTCAGAAGTTGCGCCTTTACCTCCGAAATCTCTTTCTTGGTATCTTCCAACTCGTTTTTGAGGTGCGAAAGGCGTGCCTTCTGCCCAAAGTAGAGCAGACCGCCCACCGCAAGAGCCACTACCGGTGCCATAAACACCACCGCGTTATAGGTTGCTACTCGTTTCATAGACCACCTGCCACTTTCGCCAAAGGCTCTCCCATACCCGCAATGTCGGCGGAGATAAGAAAGTGAAGAGAGGTCGGTTTGCCCGGCTCGCCGTTACGGGTGTACGACTCCACCACAGTATTCATAAACAGAGAGGACTTCTTGAGACCCTCTAGTGCCTTAATGGTTCCTATCTCCTCGCGGCTATCCCCTATCAGATTGATATGCCCTGTTTGGGTAATACTGATTTCGGTTAGCCCAACATGGGGGGCAGTGGCTTGTGCAATCGTATCCATAACCCGTGGGAACGCAAAGCCGTCGCTCTGGATGGTGTGTACAAGGTTCAAGGTCGCCTGTTGGGTGTCTACTACCTTCTGCTTCTCTGTTTGCAGGGCTTTGAGTTCCTCTTTGGCATGGCTTACAAGATGGTCAACGTTGTTGCTCTCCATGCCCACTCTCAGGCTAGACATGGTTATCAGCACCAGTATCCCGATAGAGGCGACCAGTGAGAGAACCGCCTTTTTGCTCACCTGCCGCATCTGGCGGATTTCGTGAACGTGTACCCGCAAATCGAAGCAGGGTATCTCTAGGGGGTTGGGGGTCTGGTAGTACATGGCAAGCCCCGCCGCGCCCACATAGCGTAGCAGTGCCTCCTCTGACTTTGCCCCTACTTTTTCGGCAAACTCTTCTACGTTGTCTAGGGTGATGATATAGGCAGGAACTCCCAAACGGCTGGCGAGCATATCGGGTAGGCTCTGTAGCGTGACCCGCGAGGTAATAACAATAATCTGCTGAATGGGGTTGTCGCGCCGCCGCCGCTGGTAGTACTCTAACGAACGCTGTAGTTCCATGAGAAGCGAGTGGAAACCGCTTGCCCGCTTGGGAATCGCGCCTTGACTGGTAGCAGTGAAAGCGGATTCCGCTCCTATATCAAACTGAGGCATCTCTTCGGTAGAGAGGGGGGATGGCTCTTCGGCACTATTAAAAAGGGTCTCGCCGTTTATGTCTAATCGGCGGTATACCTGCATAATCCCCTCTTCCACAACAGCGACCTCAATATCACCACTTCCTACCGATACCCACAAGGTGGCTTCGGTCATGGGGTGTGAAGCGATAGAGGCGCGGTACATCGCCAGCGAAATAGGCTCTATCGCCAGCAGGTTGATACCCGCCATCACCGCGACATCCATATAACTCTGCGAGACAAGAGTATCCGCAGAAAAGACGATAGCAGGAAGAGGGGTCGTATCTTCGGGGCTTTCGGGCTTACCGAGTTGTAGGAAGTCATACGCCTCTGGGGGAAGCCCATAAGGATTAGAGAGCGCGAGTTCGTTGGCTACAATGGGGCGTAGTTCGTCGTGCGGGATGGGGGGGAGTTCCATAACTCGTGCGTTGGTAGCACTAGGAGGAATACCCATAATAGCGTCGCGGGTAGAGATATGGAGGCGGTTCATTAGGTCGCGGATACGTTGCGCGACGAGAGTGGTGTCTACTATCTGCCCACTAACAATGGTTCCGGGAGGTAATAGGATGCTTCCACCGGACATGGCTTTCATTTCGCCCCAGTGTCCGCTGAGTTCGACCAGTACAATAGAGTCGGATTGAATATCAATACCTAATAGGGACTGTTTGGATGATTTTGCCATATTGTGTCACTACCTCCCCAAGTACGACCCTCTTGGTGAAGTGTGCTTCTCCTTCCCACGCATTTTATACAGGTTTTAAGTCGTTTTGAATTATGGTTGTACAATGCTTAATTATTACTAGACAAATTTCTAACTAGGGCTGTTTCTCATGCGAACCAGAGTGACGAACTGGCGGGTCAATCCGTTGATAGTAACGGTTGCCGCTATCTTTACCGAGCCGATAAGTTTTAGTTCGGCGTTGGTGGGTGCGTTGGGGTTGGTAGTTGTTACCCAGTTTGCGGCAGTGTCGTTATAGCTACCGCTGGTTTTATAGTAGGTAAGGGTCAATCCCGTTATATTTCGCACCATAATCGTTGTTACGTTGGTAGAGGTTGTTTTCTTTAATTGACTATTTGCCGAATCGAACCAGTATTTTGTATATGCCCCTGCGGTACTGGTGTAGCAGGTGACGCTGTTGGAAGTGGCGGCTTGCAGAGAAGAGAACTGGGTAGGAGAGGAGGAGGTCTGATATGCCGTTGCATCTCCTATACTATCTACCATGATATTGAGTGCTTGGCGCACCTGAGCATCTACATTCGTCTGTCCCAAGTAGAGGGTTTGCATACGGGTAGAGGTGAAGTAGAGTGCCACCAAACCCGCCCCCACCAAAAGCGCAACGAAGGTGCTTACCAAGAGGTCTATGAGCATATTTCCGCGATGTCTTCTCATGGTTTAGGTTCCGTTGTTGACGAGGTACGAATCCATACGATAGATTAACGCACTCGTAGACTGTAAAAACACTTTGACCGTTACGGTACGCAGTGCGTCGGTGGTGGGTTGCACGGGGCTAGACCCCGAAACGGTGGTACTACTCACTACCGAAAGCGTGACCTTATACCGTGCCAAACTCCCGCTTACCACGCTGTTCATATTGCCGTCGTAGTAGGTGGTAACGGGGGCGGCAACGCTTGCCTCTGCGGTGTTGGCAAAGCCCGTCTGCTTTACCGTCTCCATTGTCTGACGGGCAAGGTTATAGGCTACTCCCATATCTATAGACTGCGTGGTCATGTTCTGAGAGAACGAGAGAGTGCTGACCATAGCCGCCACACAGGTAGACATAATGAGGGAGGCGACCAGTGCCTCTATCATGGCGGCTCCGCGTTGAAATTTTGTGGATCTACGTCTCATGTTACTCGTTTACCTTGAAAAGGTCGTACCACGTGCCGTTACACTCATAGGTCACACTACCGGAGGTGGTGAAATAGCCCCCCTGAAACGTAAGGGTAGGATTCCCTTGAATGAGGAAAGAGTCGGTAATGGCGGTTCCGATGAAGGTTCCGTTTCCTTGAAACTGTACATTGTTGTTAGAAGCACTTCCCATTACACAGTAGAGACCCGCTTGTAGGGTTGCATTTCCGATAATAGTAAAAGGGCTATTGAGGGCATTGTAGATATACACCCCTTTTGCGGGGTCGCTAGACATAGCAATCGAGGTGTTTCCGCCCCTAACGTTGATAGTTCCTGAACCCCGTGAAGGACCGAACCAGATGTATATGGGGCCATTGGTGTTATCGAAAGAGATGTCGGAGTTTCCGGCACAGTCGAGACTTGTAAGGTAGTAGTTTGCGCCCCCTGCCTTACCTACCAAAGTAAGGTGTCCATTTCCCTTCAAAGAGACCGCTGTACTCGCTAGTCCCGCAAGGCTGTTGTCATTGTGTGTAGAGAGCCACGTAAGCCCACCGCTTGGGAAGCAACCATTTGCTACCGTGTCTACCGTTGCCCATGTTACTGCGCTTGCATTTGTTTTCGTGGTATACCCAGAGCCTCCTCCAGCACACCCCCACCCCGCAGAAGAGCCATTGAATGTAATGGTTCCCGGAATACCGGGGTTCCCGCGAATGTCTAAGGGATGGTTTAGCCCAATGTTTCCGGAAGATATGTTGGGAGAGCCGCCAATAGTAGAACTCTCGGTAGTGTCTGCCCCGTAGAGAACATACGTACCGCTTCCAGTGCCGGGAGTGGGGGAAGGATGTGTGGGAGGTGGACCAGAGGGCGGCGTTCCGGGACCGGGCTGCCAACGCGGAGGAGTTGTTCCCGAAATCTGAGACATAATCGCGATTTGGCGCGATACCCCGTTACAGACTCCCCGTGAGGTAATCACTACGCTGGTACTGCCTGTTGTCCAAGGGGTAGTTCCATCTGCATTAGAACAGAATACTTGAAAGGTTCCATTGCCAAGAGTTTGGGTTGGTCCGTAAGGGTTGTTGGCAGATTTCTGGTCTGCATTTGTGGAGTTGGCGGTAATTTTCTGAATTTCGTAGTTGATTCCCGCCTCTGCCAAATAGAGTGCAGAGACGTAGTTTGCCTCTACGGTAGCACGACTGTAGTGAGATACAGAAACCTTTGCGATGCCCGCCAGCACAAGGGAGATAATGGCACAGAACACTACAGCGTTTATCATCGCGCCACCGCGATGACTTCTCACGCTTTGTATTCGATTATGAGAACGGTTTTTCATAATACAACGCCTAATACCTTACGATTACAAACATCTATCGGGCATCCTCACCCGCCTCAAAGGTTCCATGGTCTCCGTAACTACAACTCACTTTGAAGGTGCTGTTGTCTCCGCTGTGTCCCATGCTCAAGGTGAAGGTTCCTCCTGCGGGACAGACCGGAATGTGTTGGAAATCGGTTAGAGAGGTGGCTGTTACTCCTCCGGCAATCAGAGTACTGTAGTCGAGTGCGCCTGCCCGTACCCGCGCCGACTGTACGGCGTTTGCGATGGTCTGCATATTGGCGCGGCAAGATTTACGCTGAGAATCGGCAACGGCTTGTAGAGAGCGGGGAGTAGAAATCGCCATTAATATCGAGAGTATTAAAATTACGACCAGCAGTTCAATGAGGGTAAATCCGTGGTATTGGCTCATTTTTAATTTCGATAGTTGGCGTTCCATATCTGTCTCTCACACTCTAAAAAAATTGGAGGCTCCCACTCCCACTCTTGCAGAGCCGGATGAGGGAGCCTTACCCGTAATTAGAACTTAGTTGCTGTCTACACCGGGTTCAAAGGTACTGTGTCCTGTAGCGGAGCAGGCGACTTTGAAGGTAGTAGCAGAGCCACTAGAGCCGTTTGCAAGGGTGTAAG
>OMJJ01000074.1 GCA_900299305.1 bacterium
GAGGATAGGGATAACGTCGGTGTGGAAACGGGGCGGAGTTTTGTCGGCAGAGCCTTTTACAAAAACGGGTACTTTGACTTCACGGGTTCCAGTACTGACCACAAGGAGCGTTTTACCGTCTTTGAGGGGGCGCAGTACGCCGTTGTCGTCTAGGGTTGCGATTTTGGGGTCGGCAAAGGTGTATTTTGCTTTTGTGCTCACATCGAAGATTTTACCGTCGGCTTGAGGCTCCTCTATCAAGAGGCGTGACTCTCCATAGCGTCCGGTAAGTACCACTTTGGCGGGTGTCGCCGTGAGTGGGAGGCTAGGCGTAGCGGATTTGGGGGTAGCCGTTACGAATGTGCTGTAGAGCAGAGCGGTAGACGCGAGTAGCATTGCAAAAACCGATTTACGAACTCTCATTATGTTTCCCTTGTCGTTTGGGTATAGGCTACGAGCCTTTGCGAAAGGTTGCCTGTGTGTAACTCCAATAGATGCCCGTCTGGGTCGCGAAAATAGAGCGAAAGCCCTTCTCCTTCAATGCGTTTCCGCGAGGGGAGGAGACTTACATTACAGGTTAGTAGGTGCGCTTTCCACGCCTCCCACTCTTCTTGTGCGATGCTAAAAGCGATATGGGTATAGGACCCCCAAATCTCTTTACGAGAAATATCCCTTTGTTCGTTTAGAGCAACCCACGTGCCTCCTACATTTAGGTAGGCGGTTGTGTCGTCTTGATAGAGCAGGGTCGCCTGAAACACACTCTCATAAAACGCGAGTGAGCGCGAGAGGTCGGAGACGGAAAAGGTGATGTGGTTTACACCGTGTATCTGCACCGTTTCCCCTCCTTGTTAAACTTAGAGCCTACTCTGCACCATTTGTTTCAGTTAGTGCTTGAGAACTTTGTCAAAAAAGGCAAACATCGCCTCTTCGGCTCTCTCTGCATCCTTCCCTGCAAAGCCATGCCCTGCGCCTTCTAAGGTGAGCAGTTCTACCGGAACGGCAGAGGCTTTCATGCGGTCATACAGGAAGAGGGCTTGCTCGTAGTTTACATAGGCATCTTTGGTTCCATGAATAAGCAGGGTTGGAGCCGCGTTTGGCGTGACCCAGTTGAGCGGGCTTGCGAGAACGTGCTTTCGGAACTCCTGTTTTGCGTCTCCGCCTAGCCAAAGGGGTAACACGATATGGGCATCTACACTTTTGCCATACGATTTTGTAAAGTCATTTGCGCCGTAGTAGTTGACTACCGCTTGCACCTTACTAGAGAACTTGGGATTCCCTTCGTCCCCTTCCAACTCCTTTACTCCCTCCGTTACTCCCAAGAGTTGAACCAGTGTCCCCCCCGCAGAGCCGCCCGTTACCCCAATTCTTTCGGGGTCTACATGGTACTTTTTGGCGTTGGCGCGTAGCCAGCGCACCGCCGCTTTTACGTCGTGGACACAGGCTGGAAACGGGTACTTGGGGGCTAGGCGGTAACTGATAGTAAGGGCGACATAGCCTCTTTTTGCGATACGCTGTATTAGTTCGTTGTACCCGTCGCGACTACCAGCGCGGAACCCACCTCCGTGAATACAGATAATGGCAGGATACGTGCCTTTGGCTTTGGGACGTGCCATATTCACCTGTAGGTGTTGGTGGTCGGGGTTGGCGTATTCGATGTTGTTTTCGAGGAGTATCTCCTCTTGGGCGCGAACCGGTGAAATGGTGGTAGCAAGACCTACAAGAAGTAGCCCGATAACAGTAAGAGTTGAACGCATGGTAACGATTCCTTGAGGGTTGAGTTTAAGGTACTATGAGATAGATTAGTGTACCCTTTACAGACATTGTTAAAGAACCTTTTGCCAACTAATTTAACGATTTTGTGTCCGAACAAAGATAGATTGGCTTATCTGAATGGAGACTAGAGGAGGGGAGTAGGAGATGTCGCTAACGCCACAGGAGCTAGTAGTCGCGGAAAAGAAGGTAGTGGGTGTGCTGAACCAGTGGAGTGGAGAGGGGTTCTTCCGCCTTAAAGGGTTGGGAGAGCGTATTCGTATTGAGAATATCCAGAACCTCTCTGCCTATACGGTTTCGGTGAAGACCCAGTACGAAGACCGTAATGTCACCCCTGCCCATGAGCCGTATCGTGGGGGCGAGATAGACAACATGGGGGAGCCTCCCGACCCTTTTTAAAATTTTTGTAGACCGACCTACCGAGTTTGAAGAGCGTACTTTGCAGATACGAGTTCCTCATACCGAGAGCGTCGCGGCGTGTGCACCGTGTTCTGGTGATGGGCGTGTGGTTTGCGGCTCTTTTGGAGGTGCGGGATGGGTTATCTGCTATCGGTGCGGAGGTAGCGGGACGGTTATGGGGTCACGCACTAACACCTCCACCGATGCGGATGGAAACGCCACAACGACTACCGAAACGGTGTGGGAATCGTGCGGGTGTCCGGAAGGAAGGAACCTCTGCATGGGATGTGCGGGAAGTGGGAACGGCACCTGTTTGATGTGCGGCGGTGCGGGGCAACTGAAGCATTTTCAACTGCTTACGGTTCAGTTTAGATGCCCCAAACTGACGGATGTACTAGACTCTACCGATGTACCAGACAAATTGATAGGGAAGGCAAAAGGGGAGGTGGTTGTGAGCGAAAGAGAGGAGTGCGTAGCCGAAGGAGAGAGGTTGGAAGCCGCGATAGATGCGCGTATTAATGCTCTGCTTAAGAGTTCCCATAGCGTACCACAGAGGCTTGTAACGGTTCTCTTTCAAAACCTACACGTCGAGAAGGTCGGCATCTACGAGGTACTATACCGCTACAAGCAACGCGCCTCCCAACGACTGTTGGTCTATGGGGAACAGAACTTTGTCTATGCGCCGAAAGTACCCAAAGATGCTTTAAATGTTGGGCTTGTCGTCACTTTTCTCTCTATGGTGGTTGGGTGGATGGTGTATATTTTGCTTAATAGCCAAGCAGGGCGGTAGGTGCGCTTATTCAATATAAGTACCCTCCTACCTATTCCTTCCCTCATAAGTTGGTTGAGAGTATGGGCTTTAGGCTGTGATTGCCGTATATCTGGTTTTGAAGTTAGAAACTGCGGACATCACTGGATTTTGCAAGGTGTACCTTACTGGAAGGGGGAGAACCCCTCTAAATCTCCCCCTTAAAAACAAGGGGAGACTTACACTGCACTCTTTCCTTCTCAGTTTTGATAGGTAGAAAGCCTTTTAGTCAGCAGTGTATTTGCCTCTCCCCGCATCGGGGAGAGGTTGGAGAGATGTCAAAAACCTGACGGCAAGCAACCCCTTTCCGTTGAATAAAGTGCGGTGCTACCACTTTTGTAACCCTTCCAACTTAAAACGAAGCACAGACTCTTTTGGCATATGGTTGCCTTCAATAAGGACGGTATCTACCTTTACGACGAAGCCCACCCCCTCTTTCCGGTACTGTATCGGATTGCCGTCTAAGGTGCTGGTGGGAATGGAAGTAAACACCTCTTGTAAAGTTTCGGGGAGATGACCGTGTTTTACTCGCCATTCCAGCACTCTCGCCGCGACTATTCGTAGCCGTAGGGCGGTAGTCCTTATCTCTGTGTGAGACATCGGTGGACTGGTATTCCACCAACCCGTTACGGTACAAAAATCGGGGTTGGTGGGAGTTCTTTTGGCTTCATAATTGGATGTGATGTTTTTTTGTTTGGCTTTGTAGTAGGGTAGCGAGTAGTACTGATAGAGAAGGCGCATCCTCGCTAGTGCAATACACTCGCCTGCGTCTGTTAGGCGTTGTACCCGTAACTTCACATCCGTGGGGTAGCCGTATTTCACCCACTCTGCTTTTCCTTCGTAGGCAATCGAGTCTAAAAACTTCTGGGGGACTTTCTCTTTCATCGTCTGTTCACGGATAAAGTGAAGGTACGTTAACGCCTGTAGGGTTTCCATTGGTACGACATGGGAGAGCGGCGCAGGAGGCGGGGCTTTCTCTAGTGCTTCTGCTACGGCGGTTGCTACGTTGGGTTTTGTGCCATATTCCTCTAGTATCTGTGTGATACCCGCAAGTGCCATTTGTCTAATGGCTTCTGCTACATACCAATCTGTTAGGGAAGGGTAGACTGCTTCGGCGAGGTGCGCCAACCGTAGCCCTTTTGCCTCGTTATGTATGGCTTCCACATACTTCCCGTCTGCCACAAGTAGTTTGCTCTTTCCATCTAACCACCGCGACAGAGTGCGTAGTGTACCATTGCCCT
This sequence comes from bacterium, assembly GCA_900299305.1. GTDB lineage: Bacteria > Armatimonadota > Chthonomonadetes > Chthonomonadales > Chthonomonadaceae > CAIJLM01. The sequence goes on from OMJJ01000074.1 coordinate 4,198, forward strand.
CCATTAAGCCCCAAGCATCTATCACTCCGCCTTCCGTTTTCGACCAGTTTATAGCCTTCTGATAGTAGGGGCAAGCGAGAAACTTATCTATCAAATCGTACATCGGCTTAGTACGAACGATTGCCCCGCGAGCATACGCAATAGAGGTTTGCGAAGGGTACTTTGTGGGCATATCTATCGTTAGGCAACCGCTATCTTGGGGGGTAATCACCTGCTTATTGCGGCTAAGTTTCTCTATCTGCTTTAAGACAATGAGGGCGTTTTGTGAGGGGGGATAGGGGAGTTTAGGCAGGTCGTTATGGGTAAGGGGTAGCCCTGCTTGTTTTGCCAACCTACGTTCGATTTCGACGCGCTTTGCGTACTCTAACCGCTCTGGCGATTCTTGTAGAAGGGTACATAACCCCGAAAACGCTACCAGCAAACAGAGTAGGCTTCTCATAGGCTTGGGGTATCCTTCTTGGCTGTGTAGTACAAGTGTAGTAGTGCTATAGGGTCTCTTCCACAATTTTAGGGTCGATTCCTCCTCAAGCCTTGCAGGAGATTTCGTTTCTTATGGTGTATATAGGGTAGATACTCTTTTTAGGTTGGGAGGCAGGACGTTGCTGTCTAAGTTAGAACCCGTTTTTTGGTTGTTGGGAATTGCGGGACTCTATGCCACTATCGGCATGGGGGTTGTGATTGCGCTTACCGCGAACAAATTAAAGAATAGAGGCGTACTTACCGGTGCGCTTCTCATTTTGGCAGTCTTTATCGTGACTATCTTTAAGGTAGGGGTAGCCAACCTTGCGGTACTGATTGGATTAGGGGCTACCGCTCTTATTGTGGAGTACGTACTCTATCGTTTTGGGCTTGCTCCTCACCTCGATTGGGAGACCCGCAAGTACCGCAAAGAGATGATTCGGCAGACGAGTCTACATAGTGTACTTCTGTCGGGGTCACTTATTTTCCTAGTGCCGTTTGTGTGGCTTGTGGTAACGTCTCTTAAAGAAGAGAAGGAGATGAGCGCGTTTCCGCCCGTCTGGATACCCACACAACAGGTGAAAATGGACATCGACGGAAAGAGCGTTGGACTTGCGAACCTTGCTTATGAGGGAACAACCGCAAAGGTCGCTATTATGAAGGAGTACGATACGGGGGATAGGCTTGTTCGTATCCTAGAGCCTTCTAACCTTAGCGGAAAAGAGTTGATGACGAAGGTTGGCAATCTAAAAGAGATACGCCACGTAGCACCCGTATGGAAGAACTATCCTAGTGCCATAAAGTTTCTGCCCAAAGAGACCAATGGGGGGCTACTCTACCTCTGGAACACACTACAGGTCTCTGGGTTGAGTATTATCGGGAGCCTATTGTCTGCTTCGATGGTCGCCTATGCTTTTGCGCGTCTAAAGTGGCCTGGGCGCGATAGCCTGTTTGTGGTGCTTCTCGCTACCATGATGCTCCCCGCCGCCGTTACCATGATGCCCGTCTTCCTGATATTCCGCTCTTTTGGCTGGATAGATACCCTCAAGCCGTTGTGGGTTCCCTCGTTTCTCGGATCCGCGTTTAATATCTTCCTTATGCGGCAGTTCTTTATGGGTATTCCCACCGAACTAGAGGAGGCGGCGCGTATTGACGGCTGTTCGTTCTACACGATTTTTTGGCGAATTGTACTGCCCCAAGTGAAACCGGCACTCGCCGCGCTGACGATTATGTCGTTTATGGGGTCTTGGAACGACTTCCGGGGCCCGCTTATCTACCTTAGTTCACCCGATAGGCAACCCCTTGCGTATGCGCTTCAACTCTTCCAGACAGCGCACAGTAGCGAACCCGGACTTCTTATGGCTGCGTCTACTATGGTGATGATGCCCGTCCTGGCACTCTTCTTCTTTACCCAACGCTACTTCATTCAGGGGATTACCCTCACAGGTATTAAAGGGTAGCCGATAGGCTTAGGAGACACGTTCCCATGCCCTCCGAATTTCCAGTCGCCCCGCAAAAACGTAGACGTAAACCGCTAAACGTAACTGCCATAAAGCAGGTATCGGTCTTTGTCGCCGCGTTTCTGACAGGACTTGGGAGCGCGATAACGGGCTTGGGGGCGCAACTGGCTTTTGCCCCGATGCTCAGTTGGATGCTAGGGTACAAGGAGCCAAAAGCGGCGGGTATGGCGTTCGAGTTCGCGCTTGCGGTCTCATTTGCTACTTTGATAGGAGTGCTCGCTTCGCAGTTCGCGCTATGGAGTACGCTTTTGTGGGGCTTTCCGCTCTTTATTGGCATGACGCTGGGAGTAGTGCTTGGCGCAAAGTTCCTCTCTGCAAACCGAAAAGAGAGCACCAACCGCCTCTTCTTGTCCGTCGCGATTGTGTTTCTGCTCTTTATTCTCTTGCAGGTCTCCCGCGAAACGCTACTCACCCCGCACCTTGGCTTACGTGGTTTTGCGCTTCTACTCTATCTAGGGTTGGGGCTTGCAGTAGGGGCGGTAAGCCAAGCAACCAAAGTACCGAGTGGGATACTGCTTATTCC
>OMJJ01000075.1 GCA_900299305.1 bacterium
AGGAGACTCAAAAGTAGAAATATCTAGTTCCGCAAAGAAGGTGTCGAACTGACTTTGTAGCTTCGCTTGCTCTTTCTCTTCTGGAGTATGAAGATTAGGGATAGTTTCGACGTTCACCTGCACTTCGTCACCGGGATGTAGCCCCAATCTGTTGACGGCTTCTTTAGGTATCTTGAGTGAACCATCGGACTTGAGTTTTGTAGCAAATGTGATAGTAGCCATTGTACCTGCCCTTCCCTCTTTGTTGTACCTTCAGGGACGTTGGAGTTGCTTACAGAGTTATTATACCCGCAACAGATTAGGGGCATTTTAGTACAAGGCAAAAAGGAGCGATACGAGGCTGAAGTCTGGTATTAGAAGCCCTTTGTTGTTTGGAATAGATGAGGGGGTGGCAACTATTTTTCTGTAAAAGCAGAAAACAGGGATTGACACGCTAGGCAGAAATGCCTATAATAGTTAATATAAAGATATCCAACTCCACAAATCCTTTTATGTGCCTATTCGGGTAGAAGGTAGAAGTGTTTCCTATGAGATGGCTTCGGTTTCTAACTTTGGCGCAAACGCCACACCGCATACGTCTTATGTGCTTTACCTCATTAGGCGCGTTGGTTGGCATGGGTATCTATGTGGCACGTATCTCGGAAGCCACCTCCTACCTCTCCGATGACCCAAGAGCCTGCATAAACTGTCATATCATGACCCCGGAATACGCGACTTGGCAACACTCTAGCCACGCCCGTGTTGCTACTTGCAACGACTGCCACGTTCCTCATGATAGCCTCTTTGCAAAATACTACTATAAGGCAAAAGACGGCATTAGGCACTCTACTCTGTTTACGTTACGCAAAGAAAAACAGGTGATTCAATCTATACCAGAATCGAGAGAGGTTATTCAAAAAAACTGCCTACGCTGTCATGGTTCACTCGTCTCTGAGGTGGCGGGGTCGGTACATTCTGCCAGTAATCGTCTCTGTACAGAGTGTCACCGCGAAACACCACATGGGCGCGTGCACAGTTTAAGTTCTACTCCAAACGCTGCGGTACCCCCACAGCCGGCAGTATTGATAGATGATTTGGAAAAAGCAATTCAAAGAGGGGAGAGATAGGAATGAATGAGGAGAAAGCCTCTCGTTCGCGAGGAGCCTTACTAGGATGGCTGATTTTCGGCGGTACCACGCTGGGTGTTGTTGTTCTTGGGCTACTGGCGGGTTCTATTCTACAAAGGCGTGCAGAGCGCGATGTGGCACGTATTCAGATAATACAACCCGTTGCAGAGTGGGAAGCAGATAACGCCAAATGGGGCGTTAATTTCCCTCGCGAGTTCAACTCTTGGGAACAGACGAAACAGATGAACGACAATACGAAGTTCGGAGGCTCTGGTTTTAAGGACTATCTCGGAGCTAATCCTCGTCTTGTGATTCTGTTTGCCGGCTTTGGTTTCAGCAAGGAATATAACTCTCCCAGAGGGCACTACCACGCCATAGAGGATGTTACGGCAACAAAGCGCGTGAACGAAAAAACCCCTGCAACCTGCTGGACGTGCAAAAGCCCCGATGTTCCCCGCCTAATGGCTCAGAAAGGGGTGGCGGCGTTCTACTCTGGTAAGTTTTTACCCCTTAAACCCGAAGTGAAAAACCCGATTGGTTGCGCCGACTGCCACGACCCCAAGACCATGGCTCTGCGTATTTCGCGCCCTGCACTGATAGAGGCGTACCAAAAACAGGGGAAGGACATAACAAAAGCGACCCACCAAGAGATGCGTTCGCTGGTCTGTGCTCAGTGCCATGTTTCGTACTACTTTAAGGACAAGAAGACGAACTACCTTGTGTTTCCTTGGGACAAAGGTATGGGGAGTGATGACTTCGACAAATACTACGAAAAAGACGGTTTTAGTGACTGGACACATCCTATCAGCGGCGTGAAAATGATTAAACTACGCCACCCAGATTACGAAGTTTGGGCGCAGGGCATACACGCCTTCAAGGGAGTTTCCTGTGCGGACTGCCATATGCCCTATAAAGCAGAAGGCGGTATTAAGTTTACCGACCACCAGATTCGTAGCCCTCTCTACAATATGGCGAACTCCTGCCAGGTGTGTCACCGCTGGTCGGAAACAGAGATTAAACAGCGTGTAGAGGGGATGCAGGTTAAGAACCGTGAGGTTCAAGATATTACCGAAGATGCACTGGTACACGCCCATCTTGCGGTAGGAGATGCCGCCAAACTGGGGGCTACGGAGGCAGAGTTAGAGCCTGTTCGCCACCTGCTACGCCGCGCCCAGATGTATTGGGACTATGTAGCGGCAAACAACGGTATGGGTTTCCATGCGCCGCAAGAGTGTGCGCGTACTTTGGCAAAATCGTCGAATATGGCACAAGAGTGTAGGCTACAAGCAGAGCGTTTACGAGCGAAACATGGTGCGTTACAGGAACTTCCTATGCCAGATATAAGCACAAAAGAGAAGGCATGGGCGTTTATCAAGCCCTATGTGGATGCTCAGAAAGCACGCGAAGATTTGAAAAAGAAGCAAGAGGAGACGAAAACTAAGGTTGCGCTTGCGACCCCTGAAGGGAAAATGCCATGAGTACCTACGCCTCTCCCACATCACAAAAAACGACCCTTGCTACTCCTCAAAACCGAGTGGGGTTTTGGGATGAGCCTTTGGGGTATCCACAGGCATTCGTAACGGTGGTGACAGCCTTGATAATCGGACTGTTTTTTCATGTTCGTATCGGTTATCGCGTTCCCATTCCGTTCTCTGTGGTAGCGTGGGGAGGGGGAGGCTATGCCCTAGGGCTTGCGCTTGTCGCCTCAAGAGGGCGCAAACGCCCCCTGATAAAATGGGTTTCTGGGGTTCCATTTGCCATTACGGTTATTGTGGCAACTGGCTTTGTCGCACTGATAGGGGCAGTGGTTCCTGCGAGTGTCTTAGCAAAAACGTTGGGGGTTCCCTCTCTCTTCAGTTCGTATCCCTTTTGGATGCTTCTCTTTTTGATGCAGACCAACCTTATTGCCGTAACAGCAAGGCGGACACTACCGCTAACGCGCAAAAACATCAGTTTTGTGGCGAGCCATCTCAGCCTGATTCTGATTATTTTTGGTGGAGGACTTAGCGGAGTCAGTTTGGAGCGTAATCGCCTTCTTCTCTCTTATGGGCAAGCAAATCATGAAGCCATAACACAAGAAGGCGCACGAATCGCTCTCCCCTTCTCCATGACGCTACGTAACTTCAAACTAGAGAGTTTTCCACCCACGTTGGCTCTCACTCAGCGAGATGTTCATGCGAAAGAGGGACTGAAAACAACACCGGGTACCCACTTTCTAAAGCCCGGTCAGATGGAACAGATAGGCGACTATCGGGTACGCATTTTGCAGTATCTTCCTGGTGCGGCACTCGTTGGTGATAGGTGGATAGCAACCAATCTACCGACAGCCGCGCCTGCCGCCCAAATTGAGGCAAAGGATATACACGGCAAAGATACCTTTACCGGTTGGGTGTCTTGTGGGAGTGTGGATACCGCAGGAGCCATTCTCCCCCTATCGGGGGAATCGGCACTGGTCATGCCCTCGCTACGCCCCAAAGAGTACCGTGCATCCCTAAGCGTATCAGAGCAAGGCAAACAGGCAGAACGGGAGTTGCGGGTCAACCACCCCCTCTCTATAGGAGACTATCGCCTCTATCTACTCTCTTATGATGAGAAGATGGGAGCCGCTTCGGAGTATGTACTGGTAGAGGTCGTGCGTGACCATGGTATTGCAGTGGTCTATGCGGGTATGTACTTGATGTTGGGGGCAGTGGCACTGATGTTGTGGAACGGAGTGGGTTTGGAGCGAAAGGAGGGGCAAGCATGAACTACGCCGCTCAATTCACGATAACCGCATGGCTGGCGGCGATAGGAACCTACGCCATAGGCAAAAACCGGCAACGCTGGGGCGACCTCTTTACTATTCTGGGGGTATTGGCGGGGGGGCTTTGGCTGGGCTGGCTCTGGGTCTCGTTGGAACGCCCTCCGTTAAGAACGCTGGGAGAGACGCGCTGGTGGTATGCAACCCTTGTTCCTGCATTGGGGCTACTGATAGGATGGCGATTTCAGACTCGTGCCCTCGCCATTCCCGCGTGTGGGATGGGAGTACTGTTCGCCTCTATCAATTTACGCCACCCCGAAGCGATGGATAAGACTCTGATGCCTGCCCTGCAAAGTGCTTGGTTTGCGCCACACGTTATTGTCTATATGCTTGCCTACTCTGCCCTAAGCCTCTCTTTTGGTATTGCAGGGTGGACACTGGCAAAGCGTTATTGGCGCAAAGAGGCGTTTATTACCTCCGATGTAGATTTACCGCATCGCCTGGTTCTGATAGGGTTCCCCTTGTTGACCTGCGGACTACTATTTGGCGCGTTCTGGGCGAAAGAGGCTTGGGGACACTACTGGACTTGGGACCCGAAGGAGACATGGGCTTTCCTAACATGGAGTGCCTATCTGACCTATCTTCATGTTCGCGTGCGCCATGCGCTTCTCCCTCGGTTAAACCTCTGGCTACTTACAGTCGGGTTTGTTACCCTCATGCTCTGTTGGTTTGGGGTGAACTATATGCCCACCGCACAGGAGAGTGTACACACCTACACAAATCCCGGATAGAATCGTTTTTTCAGATTCTGCTCTACGCCCACACTACCCCAAAGAGTTAGAGGGTAAGTAGTGTGGGTGCTACTCTTTTTCCTCTTGGGTGCTACTCTTCCGTTTGTGTTGAATCATCTCAATAAGCACCGGAAGTGCCGAAATGAGAACAATCCCTACCACAACCAGTTCAAAATGCTTTTTTACAAACTCCATATTTCCAAAGAAGTAGCCCGCAGGAAGACATATTCCTACCCACAGCACCGCCCCGATAACGCTATTGCCGATAAACTGAGAGTAGCGCATACTTCCAATGCCCGCCACAAACGGTGCAAAGGTACGCACTACTGGCACAAAACGCGCCATAATCACCGTTTTGCCGCCATGCTTTGCATAGAACTCACGGGTACGTTCGAGGTGTTTGGGGTTTAGGAGGCGCGAATTTTCTCTGTTAAAGAGGCGTGCCCCTAAGAAGTGTCCTATCGCGTAGTTTACATTGTCTCCGCAAAGTGCCGCCGCGGTTAGCAAGAAAAACAGGAGTGCGGGGTTGATTTTCCCCTGTGCGGCGATGGCTCCGGTGGCAAACAGAAGCGAGTCGCCGGGAAGAAAGGGAATGACCACTAAGCCCGTCTCGGCGAAGATGATAGCAAACAGAATGGCATAAATCCAAGTGGGATAGAGGGCTACCCATTCGGTCAACTTGACCGCGATATTCATTACAACGATTCCTTTTCTGTATCTGTAAGGATTGGATAGAGACGTGAGGCATCTGCCTCCCTATCGGCTTGTATTACCGACTGCTGTGCCTCTAAAAAGGCAAGTATATCCGATAGCCGAAAGCGGCGTTGACGTGTCTCTTTGGTGTTTTCGGGGGCGCGAGAGGAGGTCTCTATCTCCTTGCGGTAGCAGGTGAGAATACCCCGATTGGTGTAGCGACGCACGGTAGTCGGACAGACATTCAAAAGGCGTGCTGTATCCTCCAGTGAAAGTATTGGGTCGAGTATCCGCTCAATAAGCTCTTTTCGCTGTTCTGCAAAGGGGCGTTTGTACGAGAACTGTGCCACCTCTTCCTCGTTCTGCCTCCCCAAAGCGATAAGTTGTTGCATATGCAATGGAACACGCTCCCAAAAATCGAGAATAGCAAGTCCTTGGGGTACGGCATCGGGGCGTACATTTTTGGCGTGTTTGGCGCGATATTTGGGTACACGACGCGAGTTGGAAGGTGGAATATCCTCCTCTAGCGGTAGCCGTAGTTCTTCCTCTAGGGGTAGTTTTTTGGTTTCGACGGGGGGAGGCGTGGGCTTTTTACCTATAAAATCGTCGAAATCGGGTATCTCTGCATCCATACCCCACAGGTTGGGGGCAGGAGTGGGTTCTCCTGTGCCAGAGGGGGTACGGTAGGTTGATACGGGCGGGGCAATCGGCGGCACGTTGGCGGCACGATTGGGTTCTTTGAGATTGGAAAGCGGAGGCGAAGCGGTGTTGAAGGGATTAACCCGTGCATTTACAGGCGGCGGCGGGGTAACAGGTTCCGATACAACCGCTTCCGCTTGGGTTGGCGGCTCTGAGGAGGGGGCAGGGGCAACGGGCGGCTCCTCCTCATCCAAAAACTGACTCTCTATAAACTTTTGCCAATCCTCTAAACGCATGGCGGGGGTCTCCTCATAAAATTAACATGGCATCGCCGAAACTAAAAAACCGATAACGCTCTTGAACCGCTACCTCGTAGGCGTGAAGTATCTGTTCGCGGCTGGCAAAGGCAGAGACGAGCATGAGCAGGGTAGAGCGCGGCAGGTGAAAGTTGGTTATGAGTGCATCTACCACACGGAAACGGTAGCCAGGTGTAATAAAGAGGTTGGTGTCTCCTGCCATTGGCACGACTCTTTGCCCATGCTCCGTTTTTGCCCCTACCGTCTCTAGAGTACGCATACTCGTTGTGCCTACGGCAACCACTCTCCCCTGCGTAGAGTTGATACGCTCTGCCGCCTCTACTGAAAGGTGGTAGGTCTCGTAGTGCATCTCGTGTTCTTCGAGGGTATCTACCTTTACGGGGCGAAATGTCCCTACTCCCACTTCGAGGGTCACTTCCGCAGTGGCTACCCCCTGCGCCTCTAGTGCTTGCAGAAGTTCCGCAGAGAAGTGTAGCCCCGCTGTAGGGGCGGCAACAGAACCCCCTGCTTTGGCATAGACGGTTTGATACCGCTCTTCCTCTTCCCTGCTAAGGGGAGTATGGATATAGGGCGGTAGTGGAGTCTCGCCCCAACTCTGTAGTGCATCCCTTGTTGCGCTATCCGCAAACTCCAAGATACGCCCTCCCTCTGCGGTTGTTCCGATAACAGTTGCGGTAGGGTTAAGAGTGGTTGGGTTGGGGCTAACGAGGTGAACAGTACGCCCCGGCTTTAACGACTTACCGGGCTTTACTAGTGCTTCCCAACTACGCTCTCCCACAGGGCGTGTTAGGAGTATCTCGGCGGGTTGCCCCCCTTCGCGGATACCTTGCAGTCGCCGCGCCGTAACCCGTGTATTGTTTCTTACAAGGGTGTCGCCTGCCGCAAGGTACTTGCCAATCTCTGCAAAACGGCGATGTTCCAAACGTCCATCCGAGCGGTGTAGCACCAATAAGCGCGACTCTCCACGCGGTAGCGGGGTCTGTGCGATAAGTTCGGGGGGTAGGAAGTAGTCGAAAAGTTCGGTACGCAATGCCCTTGTGTCTCCTAATCAAACATTTTCATTGTATTCGGGATAGTGGCTCAGAGTCAAGGCTTTGTGTAAGTTTTACTCTCAAACCTTACAAAATATGAGGTAAAATAGCGGTTATTGAACCCTTTTTTGGTAAGGAGCAGTGTATGAAGCGCGGTAGTTCGGTATCGGTGGTACTCAGTGAGGACGAAAAAGAGTGGTTGCGCCGCAAAGCGCATTGGGAGGGCGAAACGATGGCGGGGCTGTTTCGTAAGCATCTGCACTACCTTATTGCGGAGGAGGGCTATCTGCGCCCACCAGACGACGAACCCCAAGACTTTGGCTACGAAAAAGAGATGATGCAGTTCGTGCTGAAAGTTCAAAGGGAGATGGAGGCATAAGAGAATGGGGCGTATCTGTTCACTCTTACTTGTTGTAGAACTTTCTGTTGGGTGGTACAATAGGAGTTATGAACCATGATACTGCCTTTAAGTACCTACTGACCCCCTTCTTTGTAGAGTTCCTTTAGGCATTCCTACCCGAAGTGGCTACCTAGATGCAATCTCTCTGGAGTTCTTCGACAAAGAGGTTATCGCAAATATCACCGCAGACAGCAAGAAACGAGAAGAAGACCTCTTGGTCAAAGCCAAATTCAAGGTAGAAGAGACCTGCTTCTTGGTTCATGTAGAGAACCAGTCGAGTAAGGAGAAAGAGTTTCCCAAGCGGATGTTTCGCTACTTCTCTCGGCTCCACGACCAGTATAACCTACCCGTCTATCTCATTCCCTGCTCAATTTTAACACGTTGGGGAATGGAGAAGTAATGCTAATTCTACTCTCTACCTTTCAACGAAGAGGAGACACCAAATGAGCCAGTTTTCACGTCGTCAATTTTTAGAGCAGTCGCTTACTACGGTAGCGGGGCTGTCTGTTGCAAGTAAAGTAGTTGCCGCGCCTTCTGAAAAACCTAAAAAAGCCTCTGCGAACGAGCGCATCAACGTTGCGGTGATTGGGGTGCATGGGCGCGGTATGGATCATGTACGCGGCTACCTTGACCATCCTTCGGCAAACCTCGTCGCTATCTGTGACGTGGACGAAAACACGATAGGCGGGGCGATGAAAGCCGGAGAGAAGGCGGGCAAAATGCTCAAGTACTACTCCGATATTCGCCAACTTCTCGAAGACAGTTCGATAGATGCCGTCTCTATCGCTACCCCGAACCACTGGCACGCACTCGCCGCTATCTGGGCGATGCAAGCGGGTAAGGATGTCTATGTAGAGAAGCCCGTTAGCCACAACGTCCACGAGGGGCGCGTTATGGTAGATGCCTCCCGTAAGTACAGCAAAATCTGCCAAACGGGTACGCAAATTCGCTCGCTCAAAGGCTCCATCGACGCGATTGAGTACATCCACTCCGGTAAAATCGGAACTGTCACCCTTGCACGTGGTCTCTGCTACAAACGCCGCAAAAGCATCGGTTTGAAGTCCGATACTGCCGTACCCAAAGGGGTTCACTACGATATTTGGCAAGGTCCTGCCCCCGAACACGCCTTCAACCCCAACCGTTTCCATTACGAGTGGCACTGGAACTGGGACTACGGAAACGGCGACTTGGGAAATCAGGGGATTCATCAGATGGATGTAGCGCGTTGGGCATTAAACAAACACTCTCTTCCCAAAAGCGTGGTGACACTCGGCGGACGCTTGGGGTATGTAGATGATGGTAACACGCCCAACACGGTAGTCTCTGTGTTCGATTACGGTGATAGCAAACTGATTTTTGAGGTACGTGGACTAGAGACCCCGCCACTGAACGGCACGATGGTGGGCAATATCGTCTATGGAACCGAAGGCTATGTGGTCTTTACTGGCTATGATTCCGCTATTGCCTTCGATAACTCTCATAACAAAGTACAGGAGTTTAAGGGTGGCGGCGACCACTACGGTAACTTCCTCCAAGCCGTGAAAAGCCGAAAACGTAGCGACCTTCACGCCGACATTGAGGAGGGACACCTCTCTAGTGCACTCTGTCATTTAGGGAATATCTCGTACCGACTAGGAAAGCCTCAACACAGTACCACCAAAGTAGAGGGCTTCGAGGGGGACGAGGCGGCAATGGAGACCTATAGCCGCTTCCAACAGCACCTCGCCGCCAACAACGTCGATTTGAACGCGGTCACTTTTATGGTTGGTCCCAAACTGAAAATAGACACGAGGCACGAAACTTTCCACAACAACCGAGAGGCAAACCAGTACCTCACCCGCGAGTACCGCGCCCCCTTTGTGGTTCCCGCGAAGGTTTAACATAATGCCGAAAGGCTTACTATTTCGATGTAAACCCCTCTTAGCGGGCGTGAGAACTCTCTTGCGTCCGCTAACGCTTGCACTGCTCTGCCTTGTACTTACGGGTCTCACTCTTGCCCTCCCTGCCCACAACCAGATGAATACGGCTACTGCCGTGCTGGTGCTACTGCATATTGGACTAGGGTTTCTGGTAGCGATTCCGGTAGCCTTGGGGCTGGCAAAGTTATGGCGAAACCGCGCTTCCCCCCTCTTCCCGTTTCTCCTTAGTGTGTCTGTAGTAGCCTGTTTTTTTGCGGGGGGAGTACTACTTGTGCGTCCCCTTTTGGGGCAGAGCAACGCTAGGGCGGCAGGGGCATGGTGGGTACATCTGCTCTCTGGCGGGGTGGCTCTACTGCTATGGGGTGGAAGCCACTACACCTCTCAAAAGCGCGATAACCGCCCCGTTTTGGCGTTGGGGGCTACTCTACTTCTGCTGGGGCTTCCGCTGGTACTCTGGGCGACGGTGGACGCACTCCCCTACCATCCCGCGACCTACCTACGAGACCTGAGTGCTACCAATCCCCAACAGGCAGAGAACCCGCTCTTTCCCGCAGAACTCCGCTTACAAGAGGGGCAGTCTTCCCAACAGGCAAACCAACGTTGGAGCGATTTTATGCCCGAATACTGCGGACGTGCAGGATGTCATGCGGGGAGCCTAAAAGATTGGCATGGCTCTGCCCATCAACTTGCCGAGCAAGACCCCTTCTACCAAAAAGTAAAAATCGCCTACGCCAACCGTTCGGGTAAAGAGGCTACGAAGTGGTGCGCGGGGTGTCATGAGCCGCAGACGGCGGTGGGAGGTGCACTGCAAACAAGTAAGGGGGTAGACTGTATCTCTTGCCACGCCGTCACTGCTCCCGCACCCAATACGGGCAACGGACGCTACACCCTCTCTCTCCCTGAAACCTATCCTTTCGCTACAGAGAACACAGGTTGGCAACGCGCTTTGCACGAGTTCCTGTTACGTGTGCGCCCTGCCCCGCACCAGTCTGCCTTCTCTAAGCCCCTACACAAGAGCGTGGAACTCTGCGGCAGTTGCCATCGGCAGAGTTTTTGCGTGGCGCAAAACCAGTATCAGTTCGTGCAGGGCGGAGATAACTTTGGAGAGTGGCAGAGGGCAAGTGTTTCGGGGAGGATAGGGCAGGAGTTGGAAGCGAGACCCACACCCCCTAAGAGTTGTGTGGAGTGTCATCGTATAGGGGATAACGTTCATGCTACTCCCGGCGCGAACACGATACTCCCCTCCTACTTTACACAAACAGAGCGGAGTAAGCAGGCGGAGGAGTTTCTAAAAAATCGTTTGGAGATAGACTTGTTCGCACTGCGCCATGCCTCCCCCGGCAACCCCGAAGCGTGGATTGCCCCACTCGACACTCCTCTCTCCGCAGAGCCTCTGAAAGAGGGGGAGAAGGTGACGCTAGAAATCGTGGTACGTAACAAAAACATAGGGCATAACTTCCCATCTGGCTACGAAGACCTAAAGTCGGCTTGGTTAGAGGTGGTACTGAGCGACGCAAAAGGCACTCCCTTGCTAGTGAACGGGGTTCCTACCTCTGAAAACGACCAGCCCCCAAAAAACGCGCACGACTATCGCCTGTTTGCACTGGACAGAGCAGGTAATCCCATCATCCGCAACAACCGTACTGAACAAGTGACTACCCTCTATCGGCGTTCTATCCCTGCGGGTGGGTGTGACCTCGCACGGTACACTTTTGTTATGCCCAAAGCAGTGCGCTATCCCCTCAGCCTCAAAGCGATGTTACGTTATCGCCCCCTCCGCCCCGATTTTGTGCAGTGGGTTTTGGGTAAAAAGGCGGCTACCCATCTAACTACCACGCTCACCCTTGCCCAAGCAGAGGTACTCCTTCCCTCTCAGGTTACTCCGAAACCCCAAAGCCCAGCGAACCCCAAAGCCACCGCGCTCCGCTTTGCACGTTACGGAATGGCACTACTTGCCCCCACCGAATCCCCCGAACTCCAACGCGCTCAACGTGCTTTTAGAGTGGCACAGAGCCTGTCCCCGCAAGAGGCATTTCCCTATCTGGGAATGGGGAGTGCCTATCTACGCGAACCCGACCTGCTAAATGCCAAACGCGAGTACGAAAACGCCCTCAAATACGACCCCAAAAACGCGCTTGCCCTGCTAGGCTTGGGTACGGTTGCCATGAAGCAAGGGCAGTTTTCGGAGGCACTCCAGAGGCTCACCCCGCTTACCACTGCCTTCCCCAACGATGCCTCTCTTTTTCGAGTGCTTGGCACAACCTACTACCAACAGGGCGACTACGAGCAAGCCGTAACCGCGTTTCAACACGCCCTAAGCATCGACCCCGACGACAGCAAAACCCACTTCCAACTGAAACTCGCCTACCAACGTCTGCAACGTCTTTTGGAAGCACACCGCGAAGACACCATTTTGCAGTACCACGCAGAGGAGAGGCAGGGGGCAGTTCTGCGCCTTGAATACCTGCGCCTCCACCCTGATATGCAAGCACAGGTACGCTCTCTCCCCGAACATACGCTTATCGCACCTTAGTAAGAAAGAGTACGAAACTGGTAGGCACTCACCCCCTCTAAATCTCCCCCTTAACAAGTGGGAGACTTGCAAT
>OMJJ01000076.1 GCA_900299305.1 bacterium
GTGAACTAAGAATCAACTGGGCGGTTGCAGGAACGGTACCAGGCTGAGGAACCGAGGCAGCTCCATTGAACAGTGGAAGTCCGGGGTTGTCCTTTTCCACATTCCCCATAATTTTCGTTATGGCGGAAGGTGGGAACGAGACCATTGCTCCTGCCGTATAGGTTAGAGGCGCAATCAGCTTGGGTATCCCTCCTGCCAGTGCCCCGATAAGTGCCAGTATCCCTAAAACCTTCTTTACACGGAAGAAATAGGGAAGCAGGGGTGGAGAGGCATTGGAAGCAGAAGAGGGTGCTTGAGAACTAGGTGAGGGGTTTTCGTTAAGGTTATCCGATTGGGTTGTCACGAAACTGCCTTCCATTATCAGCCCTATCAACAAACAGGGTTAGGGCGATAGACACCAAGAATAGTTCGTTGCTTAGAGGTTACTAAGTAAAGATATACCGCCAAACACACGATATTATTCCTAATTAGAGGTCATATCCACCTTAATTATAGTATTAAAAAGGGTTGGTTGTCAAGGTTATGAGGTAAGCCCATAAGGAAAGAACTGGGTAAGCCCGTATTTATCCCCTAGATGTGCGAAAACACCTGCCTTTGCCGAACCCACACTACCTACCTTGCGGTGCTTCCTTTCAACACCATTGCTGCCCTAGTTTTATGGGTGGCTCCCCCCCTTGGTAAAGTTCGTAATGAACTCCTCTTTGGTGTTGGTATAAGGAAAAGGCATATCCGGAACAGGCAACCCTAGCGCATTACAGAGAGGCTCCCACCCCTCAGATGCCCTCCACTCTAGTAAGCGGTGAGCAGGAATAGTCTCGCGTACTAGTGCATTATGTCTCTTAAACGCCGCGATACACGCCTCTTTATCCGTTAAGTCGCTCACAAATCGGTTCCCCATCAAAGCATCTATCATTTTGCGCCAATCCGAATCGGGGTCGCCGCTTTTGCTCGTGGGGAAAATAGTACTGCTGGCACTCTCCCACCACGCTTCAGCGTCTCGTACAGAAAGCACTACCAACGCATCTGGATACGCATCACTCAGTTCCTTCCAAAACGCAGAGGGAGGCCAGTCCACTGCGGCGGCATAGTCTGCAAAAAGCGAACCCCAATCGGTTGGCTCACCCTCTGCCGCACCGCGCCACACTGGTACATCTTGTGGACGCTTAAACACCTCTACCATGTGATAGCATGGTGCGCCCAGCAACTGCTCCAGTGCCAATTTCAATGAAAAGGTTCCTGTTCTCCCCAAACCTGCCCCCACCACACGTAAACTCATTATCTTGATACTCCTCAACAAAGAATAGTTCGTACAATCAGAAAGCTCGCCCTCAAAGAGAGATAATCCTTCCACAAAACTAGGGAAAGAACGAAAATTTCAAAAAATTATATCAATAGATATTGATTTATTGATATATCTGCCATAATAGAAGATGGAGGTACGAAACAAATGAGTTCTGTTCTACTAGAAACAACCGATATTGCCTACAAGGTCGCCGATATGTCGTTGGCTTCTTGGGGGCGCAAAGAGATTTCTATTGCCGAGCACGAGATGCCCGGTCTGATGTCTATTCGCAACAAATACGCCGCAGAGAAGCCATTGGCGGGTGTCCGCATCATGGGTTCACTGCACATGACCATCCAGACGGCTGTCTTGATAGAGACCCTCGTCGCGCTAGGTGCTACGGTGCGCTGGGCGAGTTGTAATATCTTCTCGACCCAAGACCACGCCGCCGCCGCTATTGCGGAGGCAGGAGTTCCCGTATTCGCATGGAAGGGCGAGACCCTAGAGGAGTACTGGTGGTGTACCTATCAGGCACTTAGTTTCCCCAACGGTAAAGGTCCTCAACTCATAGTAGACGACGGTGGAGATGCTACTCTGCTTATTCATAAGGGGTACGACCTAGAGAACGGTAGCGACTGGGTAGACACCGAATCGGAGAGCCATGAGGAGCAGGTTATCAAAAACCTACTCAAAGAGGTATACGCAGAGAGCAAGAGTCGCTGGCATGATGTAGTAGCAGATTGGCGAGGAGTTTCGGAGGAGACCACAACAGGGGTACACCGTCTGTATAAGATGCAGGAGACCGGTGCGCTTCTCGTTCCCGCAATCAATGTAAACGACTCCGTTACCAAATCCAAGTTCGATAACCTGTATGGTTGCCGTGAATCACTAGGCGACGGTATCAAACGCGCCACCGACGTGATGATGGCGGGAAAAGTTGCCGTAGTATGCGGGTACGGAGATGTGGGAAAAGGCTCGGCGCAGTCGCTACGCGGCTTGGGCGCACGGGTTATCATCACCGAAATAGACCCCATCAACGCTCTGCAAGCCGCTATGGAGGGGTATCAGGTAACGACCATCGAAGAGACCCTCGGTATCGGCGACATCTATGTTACCTGTACCGGCAATGTAGACATCATCACCCTCGAATCTATGGAGAAGATGAAAGACCAAGCCATCGTCTGCAACATCGGTCACTTCGACAACGAGATTCAGGTAGACCGCCTCAACAACTCTGGCGCGGTACGCACCAACATCAAACCGCAGGTAGATAAGTACACCTTTGCCAATGGAAACAGTATCTTCCTACTCGCAGAGGGTCGGCTTGTAAACCTCGGATGTGCTACGGGGCATCCCAGTTTCGTTATGTCGAACAGTTTCTCCAACCAGACGCTGGCGCAAATCGACCTCTGGAAGAACCGCGACAGGTACGAGGTGGGTGTCTACACCCTTCCCAAGCACCTAGACGAAGAGGTTGCACGGCTCCACCTAGAGAAAATCGGGGTAAAACTGACCACTCTTACCCAACGTCAAGCCGACTACATCGGTGTACCCGTTGCTGGTCCTTACAAACCCGACACCTATCGGTACTAAAACACGCAAACAGGGTGGTAGGAGGCTTATCCTCCTGCCACCTTTACCATAGCCGGGCGTAGCACTCTATCGTGTAGCATATAGCCCTTTTGTAACTCTTCCGTAACGGTATTTTCGGGGGCATCTGTGTCTTCGGTGTGTCCTATCGCCTCATGGTAGGTAGGGTCGAACTCCTGCCCTAGTGCCTCAATAGGAGTCACCCCCGCTTTTGTAAGGAAGGTCGCGAGTTGCTTCTGTGTCCCCTGAACCCCCGCAATCAGTTTCTCAAAACTCTGGCTCTGCTCTGCGAACTGTAACGCCCTCTCGAAGTTATCTAAAATGGGCAGTAGGTCTTTTAGCAGTTGCCCCGCGATATACTTCTGCTGTGCCACAAACTCCTCCTCTTTACGGCGGCGGTAGTTATTAAAGTCGGCTTGGGCATAGAGGAGGCTCTTCTCTAGTTCTGCAATCTGTGCTTGGGCAGTAGCAAGTGGGTCTTCAGCGGGTATCTCTTCTACAATCGGCTCTTGGGATACCTCTTCGGGGGCATCGGTTGTCGGTTCAAACTCGTTATCGGTGGTCATATTTCTAAAATTGGCTCCCTGTTTTTATTTTATCGTACAGACGGCGACCCTCTTAGCATCCCAGCCTAAGAGCGAGTCGCCGTTACATTGATAGGGGTAGTGGTACTACATCTGGCTAAGGTAGGTAAGGGCTTGTGAAAGACTGCTTGCCATAAAATCGACGGCAAGGGTCGCTTTTTCGTAGTTGATACGTGTGGGACCCACCACTCCCAAAAATCCCGCGGGGCGGTCTCCAATGTGGTAGAGTGCTGTTATCACACTACAGTCTTGTAAGTGGGTATAGCGGTTCTCTTTCCCAATAATAACCGTTACCTCTTCCTCTGACCAGAAGTGCTTTAGCATCTGATAGAACTGATTCTTCTGCTCTAGGGCATAGAAGAGCGATTCGAGGCGCGTTACATCGTGGAATTCAGGTTGGCGCAGGAGTTGCTTACTACCCTCTAGGTAGAGTCGCCGCTGTTCGAGGCTACTCGCGATAACCGCAGTAAGTGCCGTTACGATACGCCCCAGTGAATCGGCAAACGCCTGTAGTTCGTTGGGGGTCTCTAGTAGCGTTAGGCGACGTGCCGCCTCGCTTAGTTCTTGGTCGGCAGTAAGGCTATTTAGGAAGTTGGTAAAGCGAATGAGCGTGGTCTCGTTTTGTAGCGACTCCATCTCTACTAATCTATGTTCCACCTGCCCCGTCGAGAGGAGTACCACCAGTAGCACGTTTCGGGCTACTGCTTGCGTTACGTATACATGGTGTAGCCGCGTGGTCTCGGTAATGGGGTCGGAGGCAACCGAGAGGCAAGAGGTAAGCGAAGAGAGGATACGGCAGGTATTCAGCAGTATCGCATCTATCTCGTCGAAGGAGGTACGGTGCAGGTCTTGAACGCTCTGCTCCTCTTGGGGTTCGAGGGTAGCGGAGGGCATAAGCGCATCGACATAGTAGCGGTAGCCTTGGTCGGTGGGAACACGCCCCGCAGAGGTGTGCGGCTGAACTATATAGCCCTGCTCGGTAAGTTCTGCCATCTCGTTACGCACGGTTGCGGATTTGCACCCCAGCGTATAGGTGTCGATAAGGCGTTCCGAACCGACGGGCTTGGTGGTCAGCACGTAGTCTTGAACAATGGCTTGGAGAATACGGGATTTTCGTTCTCCTAATGACACTGCCGCAGAATCCCCTCTCTCAAAAAAGTACTAAATGGCGGTTCCGAACTCCAAAAGCGGTACAACATCTAGGTATTTTTATTATAGATAGGACTTTCGCTTCGAGATAGGAATTTTACCCTTTCAAGGGTATTCCATATCTAGAGGGTAGAGGCTCAAGCGAAAGCCCTAATTTGGTATCTGTATAAAGCCTCCCAGAGAGACCCATTTCCCCCCTACTATCACTTCTGGGCGAATCACAAGCCCCTTGCCATAAGACTCCTTCACCTCGAACTGATGAATACGCAGACGCTCAATCGGGTCATGTTGTACAACAGCGTTCGAGGCGTACAGGGGAATCCGGCGGAGATAGTTGAGAAGTTCTGCATCCAGAGCGAGTCCGTTCTCCGTGATAAGTTCGGGATACTTTGGATAGAGCAGAAACAAGGAGCGTATTTCATTTGCCGAACGAATAGTGGGCGACTCTTTCGCCAATTCCGTTGCCTGCTCCTCATTGACACGAGAGATAAGTTTCGCTAACTGCGGCAAGGTGATAACGCCGCTCTTACTGAAGTTGCAGATGCGAACAATCTCGTAAGGTATGGTAGGGAACGCACCCACAAACCACCCCGAATAGTTCACAAGTAGAAACTTGCCCCGCCATTTGAAAAACGGATTGTGGTTGTCAAACTTGCACTTTTCAAGGTATGCGCCTACCTTTTGTCTTGTGATGGAGCCGTGTTCTCGCTGATTACTCGGCAAAAGAGCAATCACAGGGATACTCGTCGCTTGCGATAACTCAATAAGGCGATTCTCCATTGCGTGCGGATAGTTAGAGAGGCTCGGCGACACCGTTGCGCCCAGCTTCACCGTCCTCTCAATGGCACTTGCGTCTTTCTTTGGTGAAGGCGCGGACTGAGCGTCGCCTGTATCCATTTCTTCGTAGGCACTTCTAGCCGTTTCTCCCGGCATGAGCCAAAGATTTCGAAGATAGTAATGTAGTCCGAGTTCCATAGCGTATTCGCCGAATATCGTCACACCTCCCCCACCTTTTCCTAATTCGAAAAATAGGGGATTGAAGAGGTCAGTCGCGCCTTGTCTGGGAGAATTTGTGTAAAAGTGCAACTCCTCCGGTTCTGGAACAGGAACGGTGGAACCATCTGGTTGCAAAGTTTCAACCCGCATTAGTTTGCACGCTATATGAAACATTTTCTGTTGATATTCAGCCATTTCTCGCACTGAAATGCGAAAATCCTGTTGCCCTCGCAAAAGGCGTTTCTGGATGGCAGGCGGCGTAACTTCCGCGAACAGCAGTATCGCGTTCCATCTCTCCATGGGTTCAAAAAGCGAGTCCACTCTTCTGTCTTCATCAACCAAAAGAGCATCTTGAAGCAGTTTTTTGTTTTTTATTCGATCCTCTGGCTCCATTCGCGCCAGCGTAATCAAAGTATCCACATAGTTCTCATAAGCGGCTTGGACGTACCTGCGATAACGTTCCACCCTGTCTCGAACATCAGTAGTTGGGAATAGAAGGTAGCGATATTTTCCCTGTTCTCCCCGTCGCACCCAATTCCACTGGGCATCCTTATTACTAAGAAGCGACCAGACCCCGTTAAGAATATCACCTAAAGAGGTATCACTAGCGTTAATGGAGACCTTCTCTCCAGAGGCTTCCTCCCGTTCATCTATCCCAATATCTACGCTACTTTGTTTAGCAAGATTGGAGAGAAGGTCGGCAAGATAGACACTCTTCGCATTGATAGTCATGCGCTTTTCGAGTCGCAGGTCTTCATGTCGCATGGCGGAGGTAATGGGTGCGGAGAATGTAGGAATTGCGCTACTAAAGGCGAACAAACCCACAAATAGAACAGGGAGAAGTCGTCTCATTCTGGTCTCCTGTTGATGGCGAATTATCTCTAGAGTGATGTGGCTCGCTCAAATAGGGTCTGTTTATGCGTAGGGCTGAACGCTTACAGGCGTAGAAATAGGGGTGACAGCTTCCTGCCCCGTTTTGGCTTCGCTCAAGGCAGATTGCGCCTGCGCTTTGTATAAGTTGATAGGTGCCTGCCCACTAGTAGACAGTAAAACAGCGGGCTGTTGCCACACTTGTCCCGAAAGAAGCACTACGTTAGTTTCATCAGCGGCAGCTCCAGAAAACACGACCACATTGCCAGGTGAAGTGTTAAGGGAGGCATCCAACCCCCAAACAAGATAAGCTGTCTTGTTCGTTGAAAAGCGATTTTTACAGTACAAAACAGTGCTTGTCGCAACAGTGACCGACGCAGAACTACCTGGGTTGACGGAATAGATAGCATTAGGATTCCCGGCGATGAACTGCGGGGATGCAACTAAAAGGAAGTCCTTCGCAAGACACGCCCTACTATTCCCGAGTATTATAAGCGAGGTAAGCAAAACCAATTGAACTACTTTCATTTCTGTACTCTCTTTCTTTGTAAAGGTGCGAGCCAATCACCTTACTATTATACCATAGGACTTTCGCTTGTATTGTGTCGAAATTCTTTAAAATGGGCTGTTCTTTGGTATGAATAAACACCAGTACATCGAATATCTAATAGCGACACCGAGCAACTACACCTGTTCCAACCTTGCGAACCACCTCGAAGGGGAGCAGGCAGTGAGCCATGGTGTCGTCAGCGACTACCTACGGCGCGAGAAACTCACTCCGCGTGGTCTCTGGGAAGTCGTCTCTGCACTCCTTAACGATAGCCCAAGTTCCTATCTCATTGTAGACGATAGCGTTCAGGATAAACGCTACCGCCACAAAATCGAATTGGTCAAACGGCAGTACAGTGGAGCCTGTGGCGGCTTAGTACGCGGCATCAGTATCGTCAACCTCCTCCACAGCAATGGGCAGGAAGGGGACTTCTACCCGATTGACTACCACCTCTTCTCTCCTGAGTAGGTTGTCAAGCCACCCCGTACCACAAGGCGGCAGGGCATCTCTCCTCCCCTACCTCTTTCCAAAATAAAAAAGAGTTCTCTCGAATCTTTTTCTGAAAAAGGTATAATAGCCTGTGATGTTTTGGGTGTCTATTACCGTATTAGTTACGTTACGTTTGTCTGAACTAATACTCCCGATAGGTTTTCAGGATTTCGTGAGTGGTATTGACAACGCTTTTTTTATCTCTACCTTAAAATAGGTGAGAAGGAGGTACGTATCCGTATGGCTTCGGCGATTAAAATCGACGGCCTAACAAAGAAGTACATTGATGTCTGGCAGAAGCAAGAGGTTGTCGCGGTGAATAGCCTCAACCTAGAAGTGGCAGAAGGTGAAATCTTCGGCTTTCTAGGGCGCAACGGTGCAGGTAAAACCACGACCATCAAGATGCTACTTGGCTTAATCTTCCCCACTAGCGGGGATGCAACCATCCTCGGTCAGCCTATGGGCGACAACAACGTAAAGCAGTCGCTTGCCTACCTGCCCGAAGAGACCTACTTCTACGATTCGATGACAGGCTGGGACTTGATAGACTTCTATGGGCAACTCTTCAAGATTCCTCAACCAGAGCGTAGCCGCCGTGTACAACAGTGCTTGGAGAAAGTACGCCTCCAACCCGACGCATGGAAGCGTGCCGTTCGCGGATACTCCAAAGGTATGCGCCAACGTATCGGTATCGCACAGGCTCTTATCAACGACCCCAAACTGCTCTTTTTGGACGA
This sequence comes from bacterium, assembly GCA_900299305.1. Taxonomy (GTDB): domain Bacteria; phylum Armatimonadota; class Chthonomonadetes; order Chthonomonadales; family Chthonomonadaceae; genus CAIJLM01. The sequence goes on from OMJJ01000076.1 coordinate 8,248, forward strand.
ACCCACCTCTGGTCTCGACCCCATCGCACACGCAGAACTCCGCGACATTGTGGCAAGCCTAAAAGATGAGGGTAAGACCGTCTTCCTCTCCTCGCACCAACTTGCCGACGTGGAACTTATCTGTAGCCGTATCGCGATTATCCACAAGGGCAAACTCCTCACGACAGGAACCATTAAGGAGCTGGTAGAGGGTGAGCGAACCGAAATCGTAGCGCAAGGAAGCGCACTCCAAAACGGAGTTTTTGCAAAACTACAGTCTGTCTCCTCTACGGCAACCAAAGAGGGCGACAACCGAGTTCGACTTATCTCTAGTTCCGTCGAAGAGATTAACGCCATTATCGACCTTGTGCGCGGAGCGCAGGGGCAGGTGATTTCGATGGTTCCGCAAAAGCGCACGTTGGAAGACGTGTTTGTGGAGACGGTTCGCAGAGAGGATGGAGATATATGATTCCGATTGCTATTGCTCAACAGACGGTGCGCGAAGCGATGCGCCGCCGCGTGATGTGGATATTCCTGATTTCAGGTCTCTTCCTAATCGCGATGGGCCCCGTGTTCGGCTTTCTTAGCCCGAAAGACAGTCAGACCGTTCTACGTAGTTTGGGGCTTGCCGCCATTCTGCTGGCGGGCTTGTTCATTACGATTGTCACCTGTATCTACCTGATACCCTCTGAGATAGAGCGGCGTACCATCTATACGGTGCTATCCAAACCCGTACAGAGGTTTCAGTTCGTACTAGGGAAGTTTTTGGGTGGATTTGCCACCGTCTTTATCAACATCTTTGCGATGGGACTTGTCTTTCTGGTTCTCATCTATAGTCAAGAGCACCGCCTCCCTACCGATATGTTTTTGGGCGTTGTAATGACCTTCTTCCAGATGTTGCTACTGGCGGCACTCTCTATCTTCTTCTCGACATTCTCGACACCGGTAGTCAACTTCTTCCTCTCGTTTGGTATCTTTATGGTGGGCAACCTCTCTAGCGTTACCGATTCGCTTATCACGAACTCGAACCCGCTGGTAAGCAATGCCGGGCGAATCGTTCACTACCTGCTACCGAACTTTGGAAACTTCAACATCCAGAACTCGATTATCCACCCGACCATCGAAATTAAAAACCCGCAGGTCTTTATGATGCAGAACATCATCTACGCGGTGGTCTACTCGCTCGTTCTGCTCACGCTTGCGGTACTGATATTTGACCGCCGGGAGGTGTAGGCAATGTCTACGAAAAAGTTGCCCCCCTCTACTGCTAACCGCCCCAAGCAGGTTCTGCCGATTTTGGCAGTGCTGTACGTTGTGGTGATGTTTTTGCAGTCGCAAATCGACCCTAGAGTACGCGAACTGCGGCAGGGGGAACAGCAGATAGGTCAGGCTTCTGGGTCGTTAAACGGCGAGTTCCTTCTGCTTCCGCTTCTCGGTTTCCGCGAGGCGGCGGCGGGTCTGCTATGGGTACGTTGCGACGAGTTCTTCCATAGCGGCGACTACGATGCCATTCTTCCCCTTGTACGCCTTATCACATGGCTAGACCCCCATGCCGATAACGTCTACATCACGGGCGCGTGGCACCTCTCGTATAACTTTACCGACTCTAATGAGCGTTCCGATAGGCGTTACATTATTCCGTCGCAAGAGCTACTCAAAGAGGGTGTTCGTAACAACCCGCGTATCCCCGACATCAACTTCGAGATGGGGTGGCAAAACTACGATAAAATAAAGGACTATGTGGCGGCGCAAGAGGCGTTTACCAACGCTATCAACACCCCGCCATGGAAGGGTAGCGACGACTATCCGTATGGTGCGCCCCTCAAAACGCTTCACATATTGGCACACACCTTTGCCAAACAGGGGCGTATCCCCGACGCTCTGGAAGAGTGGCAAAAAGCCCTAACCCGTAGCACCGAACAGTTGAATCGTGACCCCAAAAGTTTCACGTTTAAGTCCCTGCACGATACGGAAATCAACAACACAAGAATGCTGATGCAGCGTTTCCATGACCGCTACACTGACCACGACCACGACAAGGCAGTAAACCCTACCACCTACCCGAACGTGATTGCACCTCCGGGCGGAGTAGGCGCACCGCGCCCTTGGGACGTAAGCCTTCGTGTTAAAATGGAGGGTACTCGCCCCAAAGTCTTCAAAGTCGCGGGGAATATGAACATCGCAGACGGTGCCCGTGTCGATATTCGTATTACCGACTGGGACTATGACGATAAAGAGGCGGCACGCAAAGTAAAGGTAAGCAATGAGGTTCTCGAAAAATTCAAAGTGGATGAAGACCAGACCATTCTAATGGATACCGTCTCTGTACGTAAGAACAAGTTCGAGAAAGAGGTCGATATGAGCAAAGACCCGCGTATGTACAGCTTCTCCGCAGATACGTACAAAGCGACGTTTACGTTCAATATCCGTACCACCTCCCCGCACATCCAAGACCGACACGGCTATAGTGGTGAAGGGCTTACCGACACCAAAGAGCGTATCCTTCTTGACCGCCGCCCCGAAAAGATGGGTACGAAGCTCATAGAAGGTCAAGACGGCGAAGGTCCAGTTTGGGATGGTAAAACGGTACCTTGGAAGCAGTATGGGCAACCCGTTCGCCTCGTTCGTGTTACCTACAAGCTGAACCGCAAGCAGATGCTAGGGCAACAGTCTATATCCGACAAGGATATTATCCCTAACGACGCACCTTAATCTGTGTTTACTTCGCAAGCCTCTCTCCTTCCACAAGAAAGAGAGAGGCTTTTACCATTTTAGAGAAGGAATTCACTCTGTTCCTATACAATCAATCTCCTAACTTCATTGAGACTTGGGAGAGTGGTGAGTATGGAACGAGGACTATTTAATCGGGTGGTGTTGTGCGCCCTGCTAACAGGGGGAGTGCTACCAGCGTTGGTAGCGTGGAGTGCGCCTCCTACCCCCAAAAACGAGGACGCGCAACGCTACTTTGAAGAGAAGGTGCGCCCCCTTCTTTATGACCGCTGTACCAGTTGTCATGGTGAAAACCAGCAGAAGGCGGGGCTACGTCTTGATAGCCGTGCGAATATGCTAAAAGGTGGAAAAAGCGGGGCAGTAATCGTTCCCAACGACCCCTCCAAAAGCCTACTGCTTCAGGCAATAAGGCATGAGGGATCGCTAAAGATGCCCCCTAGCGGCAAACTTTCCTCATTTGAGATAGATGTCTTTACGCGCTGGATAGCACAAGGCGCGGTATGGGAAGAGGTTAAGAAACTCTCGGATGCCGATGTGCTTGCCCAAAAGCGCAACTTCTGGGCGTTCCGACCTGTGCAGCACCCCGCCTCTCCCAAAGTCAAAACTCCCCTCTGGGTAAAGAACCCTATCGACGCTTTCGTACTGGCAAAGTTGGAAGCGAAAGGGCTACGCCCTGCCCCTCCCGCAAGCAAAACCGCCCTGCTACGACGTGTTACGTTTGACTTAACAGGTTTGCCCCCCACCCCCAAAGAGGTCAAAGAGTTTCTAAGCGACACCTCTCCCAAAGCCTACGAAACCGTCATAGACCGCCTCCTCGCTTCACCTCACTACGGCGAACGGTGGGGAAGACACTGGCTGGATGTGGTACGCTACGCCGACTCTGGGGATGCAAGGGGCTTGGGTAGCGACGGCGATATTTCGGAGGCGTGGCGATACCGCGACTGGGTGGTAAAGGCGTTTCAGGACGATATGCCCTACTCCGAGTTTATTACGAACCAGATAGCAGGAGACATACTCCCCGCCAAAACTCCCGGCGATATGAACATACCCGGCACGATTGCCTCTAGTTTTCTTGCCATAGGAAACTGGGGTAACGGCGACGCAGACAAAGAGAAAATCATCACCGACATCGCAGACGACCAAGTCGATGTTATCTCGCGAGGTATTATGGGCTTAACGCTAGGCTGTGCGCGTTGCCACGACCACAAGTTCGACCCACTCTCTACCAAAGACTACTACGGCATGGCGGGTATCTTCTTTAGCACCCATATCCTACCCAAACTCACCCCCAAAGGCGCAGGCGAAGTTCCGTTACATATCCCGCTTATCTCTCACGACGATAAGGAGAAGCGAGACAAAGCGAACGCCCGTTTGATGGAGATTACCAAGCAGTCGCAAGAGATACGCACCCGTGAGGTCGCGAACTTCATCAAGAGCCTCCAACCGCAGACGGCGAAGTATATCCGCGCTGTCGCCAACTACGAATCCCGCCCCGACACCGATGCTGGGCTATCTCTTAACGACTACGCAAAGCGGGAGAACCTGTACCCCTACGCGCTACGCCAATGGCGGCAGTATCTGGGCGTTACTAATGGCTACCGCCGTATGACAGTTCCTATTCGCTCATTGGGGGGTGCAGGGGTCGATGGTTGGCGAGGAAGCGGGGATACTCCCTCTATTCTGGTCAACCAGACCAACTCTTCACGGCAGATACTCACGTTTACCTTGCCCCCTCACTCGGTCTCTATGCACCCCGGTCCGAATAGTGGAGTGTTGGCAGAGTGGGAAAGCCCCCTTGCGGGAACGGTGCAGGTAAAGGGAGGGGTGAAAGACCTCGACCCCGCGTGTGGAGATGGTATCGCGTGGGAGGTAGTGAAGGTGCAGGGCGACAAACCTGTTACGATAGCCGATGGAGAGTTTCCAAACGGCGGTGAGCAGAGGTTCGAGCAAGGAAACCACGCACAGGCACTCCACTCCATCTCGTTACGCGCAGGGGACAGGCTACAACTGCGAATCCTTCCCAAACAGGGACATAGTTGCGATACCACTTTGGCAGATTTCGAGATTTCTACCCTCGATAATAAGCAGAGTTGGAACCTAACCAAAGCGATTCTCGACTCGTATCAGCACCCCGAGTCCGAGAGTTCTGCCCTCTGGAAGTTCTGCGATATGTCTCAGCAGGAGGTGCAAGCCCCTACCTCCCCTGCCCTCACCCAGTGGAGAGAGGCGGTAGCACAGGCTAAAACACGTCCCGCAAACGGCGACACCCTCCCACTAGCCACAGATAACCTCGCCAATAATCTCCACCCTAATGAGGCACAAAACCCCTTCGGGTTCCACAGTGAGACCGACCAGACCGCTCTCCCCGAAGAGACCCGCAAGCAACTCCGCGCACTAGAGGAGGAGGAGAAGACCTTACGGGGTATCGTCTCTGCCCCCGTGACGTATGCGAATGGAGCGCAAGAGGGAGGTCTCCCCGAAACCCAGTACGCTGGCTTCCACGACGTGCGCGTACATCGCAGAGGCAGTTACACACAGCTCGGCGACCTCGTACCCCGCCGTTTTCCAACCGTTTTGGCAGGAGAGAATCAGCCCCCCATTACCAAAGGAAGTGGTCGCCTCGAACTCGCTCAGTGGCTTTCCGACACCAAGCATCCGCTTACTGCCCGAGTCTTCGTTAATCGGGTATGGCAACACCATTTTGGAGAGGGGATAGTACGCACCACCAACAACTTTGGTATGCTTGGAGAACGTCCCTCCCACCCCGAACTACTCGACTGGTTGGCAAGCGAGTTTATGCGAAAAGGTTGGTCGATAAAACAGCTCCACAAAACCATTCTGCTCTCGAACACCTATCAGCAGTCTAGAACGGTATCCAAAGAGGCAAAACTAAAAGATAGCGACAACCGCCTCCTAAGCCGTGTACCCCGCAGACGCTTAGAGGCGGAGGCGGTACGTGATAACCTGCTGTTTGTTGCGGGGAAGATGGAGGAGGGTATCGGAGGACGTGGAGACAGAGAACTAACCTCACCGCGACGTACCCTCTATGTGATGACCGTGCGTTCAGAGCGTAGCGGCTTTGGTCCGCTGTTTGATGCCGCCGACTCTACGGGTATAGCCGAAAAGCGTATCACCTCTACGGTTGCGCCGCAAGCCCTCTTCCTGCTAAACAATAACTTTGTGCTTATGCAGACCGAGAACCTCGTCCAACGCCTAATGTCCGAAACCCCAAGCGCAACCGACAAAGCACGGGTTCAGTGGCTCTACCGTACTCTCTACTCCCGCGAAGCAACGGAAGCAGAGTGCACTATCGGGCAGAAGTTCGTCGCCTCTATGGGTAAAACGGGTTGGAGGGAGTACGCGCAAATTCTCGTCTGTGCGAATGAGTTCCTGTATGTAGATTAGATAGCACCTGGAACGCTCTCTATTCACAATTTACCCGTAGCTTCCAGTTCAAGGAGGAGATTGGCACACCGATTGCGAACTCTCCTCTATCTCTTGAACGGAGTTTCACTCTGCGATGCCAGAACCCAGTTTCAGCCCCAACTCCATAGGGCGCACTGCCCCTTTCCCCGTGTGGCAACGCCACCTAAAACGGGCGCAACAACTGACACAAGACGGGCAACTGCATAAGGCACTCACCTCTCTCGAAAGGGCGATAGAGACGGGGGCAGATGCCTACTCCTGTACCCTCCGCATGGCAGAAATCTACCGTGAGTTGGGAGTTCCGCGTATGGCGTTGGAGTGTGTAGAGAAGGCAGTGGGTTTGGTTCCAGAGCGTACACAAGGCTACGAACTGCTTATCGCCATGACCCTAGAGACACAAAACTTTACCCGTGCCATAGAGGCGTGTCAGCAACTTATCAAAATTGCCCCGCGTCACATCATGGCGCACACCGCACTTGCAACGGCATATATTCAAACAGAGGAGTTTGACCGCGCCCTCCGCGCCGTAAACGTTCTTATTCGCCTCGAACCCGAATCGGCAGACCACCACTTCAAAAAAGCGATGATTTGCCAAGCACAACAGAACTACGCACTCGCGACCTACGAGTTTTCGTATGTGTTGCACCTCGAACCCAACGGTATCCATGCCAGCGCGACTTATGAGGCTCTCAGTGTACTCGACCAGTGCCAAGTAAACCAGATAATGCTACTGGCAAGCGAAGATAAACTGTTCCGCATCAAACTCAACCACGACCCTATGGGAACCCTCCGCGAACGCGGTTTCTATCTCAGCGAACACGGCTTACAGACCTTCCTAGAGGTCAGTAGCCAGATGATACAGAGCCTACCCGAAACGTGCCACTACCGCGCCTACAACTAAACACCCTCGAACTCCAAAGCCGTCTCGCCCTGCTACGCCTACGCACCTTACTCTCGGAAACAAAAGAGAAAAAGTGCGTTCTGGTGATGGGGGTACTAAACGTAACCCCCGACTCATTCTCCGATGGCGGTCACTTTAACACCCTAGAGAACGCCCTTACCCACGCCGAACAGATGATAGCAGAGGGAGCCGATATACTGGATATTGGCGGCGAATCGACGCGCCCCGCAACCTTCGATAATACCGAAATCCTCTCGGTAGAAGAGGAGTGTGCGCGGGTTCTGCCCGTCATTCGTGCGCTCTCTCAGAGGTTTCCCAATACCCCCCTCTCAATAGACACCTACAAGGCTGAGGTCGCAGAGCAAGCACTCGCCTACGGAGTCGTTATGCTAAACGACATTAGCGCGTTTCGTGCCGACCCCAATATGCTAAAAGTGGTGGTACGGGCTCAGGTTCCCACCTGCATCATGCACCTACTTGGTCTCCCCAAAGCCATACCTCTACAACCCCACTACGACGATGTAGTAAACGAAGTAAAGGCGCACCTACGCACCCAAGCCGACCTCGCACTGAAAGCGGGTTTGGCACAAGAAAACCTGATAATAGACCCCGGCTTTGGCTTTGGAAAAACCGTAGCCCACAACCTAACCCTCCTCCGAAGGCTACACGAGTTTACCGAGTTGGGCTACCCTATACTCATGGGAACCTCTCGTAAATCGACCATCGGGAAGGTACTAGGTGACTTGCCCCCGCAAGAGCGTTTGGAAGGCACTGCCGCAACAGTTGCTCTCTCTATCGCAAACGGGGCATCTCTCGTAAGGGTACACGACGTAAAGGAGATGGTGCGCGTAGCCCAAATGACCCACGCAGTACTCTACGGCTGGCAGGAGAAGACGGGATGAACAACGGCACAATACGGCTAGTCGAGATATTCTCTTCGATACAGGGCGAAGGCTTGCTAATCGGTAAGAGGCAGATTTTTGTGCGAACCTATGGCTGTAACCTGCGCTGTACCTACTGCGATAGCCCAGAGACCCTCAAAGAGTCGGGGATACCTGCCGTGTGCCGTGTGGAAGAGCCGCCCGGAAGTTGGCAGTTTCGGCGTGTGCCAAGCCTTGTCTCAGCGGAAGACCTTACCGAAATCGTGAGGGGCTACCTCACAGAGCCACACCACTCCCTTTCAATTACGGGTGGTGAGCCACTGCTTCACGCGCAGTTTTTGGCGGAGTGGCTTCCTACGGTTCGTACCCTCGGTCTCTCTACCTTCCTAGAGACCAACGGAACGCTTCCCGACCACCTAAAACGAGTACTCCCCTACCTCGACACCATCTCAATGGACTTAAAAGCCCCTTCTGCCACTGGTCTCAACGCAGAGCAGACATGGGAGACACACCGCCGTTTTGTAGAGGTAGGAAGCACCAAAAACCTCTACGGAAAGTTCGTAGTCACACCCAGCAGTACCAACGAAGAGCTAAACAGAGCGGTCTCACTCCTCTGCTCCGTATCCGTAGAGATACCGCTCATACTCCAACCCGTCACCCCTTTCGGTTTTGAGAAAGAGACCGTCTCCCCTGCTCGAATGTTGGAACTCCACGCCCAAGCGTCCCGCCGCCTCTCCGATGTGCGTGTTATCCCCCAAGCCCACAAGATGATGAAACTGCTCTAAACGGTTGCGATAGATTACCCGCCCTCCCATTGACACAGCCCCTTCTGCGTGATAGAATTACTGAAACGGTTCAGTAGATGTAAGGAGGTGCCACGATGCCAATAACCATAAAAGATGTAGCCCGAACTGCGGGGGTCTCGGTGGGTACGGTATCGAACGTTCTGAATGGGCGTGAGGCGCAGTACAATGCACAGACCTTCCAGCGAGTGATGCAGGTTGTTCGCGATTTGGACTACCACCCCAATCGCCATGCGCGTAGCCTAGTACGCCGTACCGCGCAGGTTATTGGGGTCAGTTTTGCCGAACAAGAAAGGTCTCTCAGCGGAAACCCCTACGTCGCTGATATTCTGGATGGTATGATGCAGAGTGCCAGCGAAAATGGCTACAACATCACCCTCTTCACCCGACTCCCCTCCGGTGAGGAGAGCCGCTACCTCTCTCAGTTTCTGGATAGAAGTATCGACGGGCTATGCCTTATCGCCCCTGCTCTTCGCAACCCCATTCCCAAAGACCTTTTACTAACCCATCTACCCTTTCTGGTCGTAGGCGCAGACTACTCGGATAAAAGTATCTCTTGGATTGATGTCGACAACGAGGAGGGAGCGAGAATAGCGATGGAGTATCTTATACAGAGGGGGCATACCCGTATCGCCCACCTCGCAGGTGAGAAGGCGCAACGCTCGGCACAACTTCGATGGAACGGCTACTGCTCCGCCCTCGAAAAGCACCAACTGCCCAATGAACCCACCTACCTACACTGGTGTAACTACGACCAAGCAGAAGGGTATCGTTACGCCAAAAGACTACTTCAACGGAGTGACCGCCCCACCGCTATCTTCGCCGCAGACGACCTTATCGCATTAGGGGTACTAGAAGCGGCGCAGGAGTTGGGGCTTCGTGTACCTAAAGACCTCTCGGTTATCGGGTTCGACGACATACCCAAAGCGCAGTACACCCACCCACCGCTCACCACCATCCAACAGCCGATGCGGGAGATTGGGGTAAGAGCCGCCCGTTGGCTTATCAAGCAAGCAAATACAAAACGTGTAGAGCCTCTCCAACTACTCATAAAGCCCAAACTGAAAGAACGGGGAAGCGTTTCAAACCTCAACGCCTCGTAGGAAAACAAGGAGTAAACGCATGAAGCGAAGCCTCTGTTTGGTTCAAACCATTCTCTCCCTTTGCGTCGCTTTTATCGTAACGAAAAGCGGAACCGCTTGGGCAGATACGCCAAAGCATAACCCTCCCCCCTCTATAAAGCAGGTAGGTATCGTACTCGCCGACCCCATTGCGGTAAACAACGCCGACTCCGATTTCGCGGCAGGCTGTGGAAGGTGGCTCTTCTTCTACTTAGGAGGGCAACCGCAGTTTGGAAGCACTTCCTTCTGGCAGTCCCTAGAGAGAGGGCGAAGGGAACTCCAAAAACCCAACCTACAACTCTCCCTCTCCGAAGCCAAGCAACTCACCACTTGGATAGGCGGAACCCATTTCGGAGTAGGAACCCTCTCAGGCGGAACACGCCAAACACTTCGCTACCGGCTCTACTCTCTCCCCCATGCTACTCCCATAGCCCCAGAGGTCACGGTATCGGGAACCCAAGCGGAGATAGTTGCGGGACTACCAGCCCTAGCCCGAAAACTAAGCACTCAGCTAGGACTTGCCTCCCCTGAACTTCCCAAACAAGTAGACTTAACTCCCCAAGAGATAACGCAGATTGGCTCTTTGGTCTATATCAAGAATTTGCACGATAGTCATATTCCCTTGAAGCCTGTTCGCGACCTCGCCGAACGCTCTCCGTTGGCAGGAATCGCACTACTCGGCAACTTTCCCTATCGTACTACAGAAGAGACACAATCCCTTGCCAAGACCCTACCCAAACTGGCTCCCAATCACCCGTTTGTGTGGGGTTTTCTATTTGAGAAGGCGCGGAACCTGTTTAACCAAAACACCGATTCTATAAAAACGTCCGCCAGCCGTTATCCCAACAACTATATGTTTTCTTGCCTGAAAACACAGATTCTTAGGAGAGACAGCGACTATCGTAACGCAAAACAGGCGGCATACCAAACCATACGGTGCGCTCCCAACAACCCAGATAGTTGGCTTTTGCTTGGTGCGACTATCTCGGCATTAGCGAACCAGATACGACACGCACGCTACTGGGGAGAGATGAGCGAAACCGAACAGGAGAAAGTAAGGGAGATATACCCCGAGTGGGAAAACGCGCTACGCCGCGCTACCACCCTTGACCCCCAACACAGTTTGGCTTGGTTACGACTTGCGACGGCGGCAACCTTTAACGGTAGCAACCAACTCGCAGATACTGCCTACCAAAAGGCACTCTCGTTAGATAAAGAGGTGGAGGAGTACTATTCGTGGGGGTTTGAGATGTACGATACCAAGTGGAACGACAACCCAGAAGAGCGGAGGAATAAGGTAGCAGAGACAGCGGCATCCACTCAATATCGTAGTACCTATACCGCTATGAACGTGGCTTTTATCCTGCAAAGTTATGGTTTCAACGACCACGCTCTCCGCATAGGCAAGCAGATACTCCCCAAACTGGAGCAAATTGCAAAGGAGAGCCCCGAAGATGGATTTGCCCACTACGACAATGCGCGTGGATTGGGGATACTAAAGCAGGATGCAGAGATGTTTCGAGAATACCGTAAGGCGGCGCGGCTATTACCCAAAGAGGCAGGTGTTCATAACGAACTGGTTATCGTCCTCACACGGCACAGACGCTACCAAGAATCACTCGAACCTGCCCAAACCTGTGTCCGCCTAGAACCCAAAGTCGCCTCCTATCGCTACAATCTGGGCTATTCGCTCTCTCAGTTACATCGCTACCCAGAGGCAGAGACCGCGCTCCGAGTAGCCGTAGACCTCGCTCCCAAATACGCCGATGCACACAGCCTCTTGGGAGAGGCACTCTCGGAACAGGGAAAACATATCGAAGCGATTGCGGCGTGTACTAAGGCAGTGGAGATAAATCCTATATGGTGGTTTCAGCGGAGTTTGGCACACGTCTATACTGCCGCCAAACAGCCCAACAAAGCCTTGCCCCTACTCGAAGAGATAGTGCGCTTTCATGCAGATGATGTTTGGGCTAATATCTACCTCTCAGATACCTACCTACAGAAAGAGGATTTCAAGAACGCTATCAAGTATATGCGCGAAATCGTGCGGATTATGCCCAAAGACGGAGAGGCACATCTCAAACTAGGCAACCGTCTGCGTGAGGCGGGAGACAAAGAAGGCGCACGTGCCGCATGGAAAACAGCCAACGAACTAGACGAAAAGGGAGATTCGGGGGCAGAGGCGCGTAAGATGATCGAAATGTACCCCTAATCTAGCCCAAAAATCTCCTCCAACGCGATACCCACCGAGTCCTCGTCGTGGTGTCCGATTACACGCCCCGCAACCGCTTTTAGTTGCGCTTTCGCGTTGCCTACCGCAATCCCCATCCCTGCCGCTTGCAGAAGGGGAATGTCGTTATGCCCATCCCCAAAAGCCAACGTCTCCGACATATCTACCCCCAAGCGTTCTGCCACCAACCTCAGAGCCGAACCCTTGTTGGCTTGCAGGGGCATAAACTCTAGGTACTCGTCCGTCGTTTTGGTTATATAGAGGTGTTGCCCTAACATCTCCTTAAAGATGGGGGTAAGCGCGTCGGTACGCTCTGGCGAGTCTACTATGACCAGCTTCGTCGAGGGTAGCCCCCGCATCTGCGAATAGAAATCGGGAATAATTTTGAGAGGAACTTTGGTTCGCGTGTGGTAGAGTTGAAGCCAAGAGGTGTACTCTTTGCTATACACCACATCATCGCGGTAGTAGTTCAGTTGGAGGTTGTTCTGCTCACAGTAGTCCATAACGGGAATACAGAGTTCACCGGGGATACTCTCGTCTAGCCAAATCTCATTCGAGATAGGGGTACGCACCATCGCTCCGTTGCAGGAGATAATAGGCGCGTCGAGATTCAGTTTGTCTGCGAAACGCTTTGCAGAGGAGTGGATGCGCCCCGAAGCGAGCACAATGTGTACCCCCTTCTCCAAGATGCCTCGCACTGCCCTCTCGTTTCTTTCCGAGAGTTCTTGATGCGAATTGAGCAGAGTATCATCCAAATCCAGCGCACAGAGGCGGTAAGGTAACGCCGTCAAGTTCCTATCCTTTCTTTAGTCAAACAGAGAGGTTATCGAGAGGTTGTGGGTCGCCCGATAGATAGCCTCGGTAAACAGCGAAGCAACCGAGAGCACGGTCAACTTAGGATGCCGTTTCTCTGGGGGCATGGGAACCGAATCCGTCACCACAATCTCCGCGATTTCGGGGCGCGAGCAGAGACGCTCCACCGCATTGTTGGTAAGAATACCGTGCGTTGCGGCAACGTGGATTTCGGGGCGGCAACCGTGTGCTAGTAGCGCGTCCACCGCCTGAATAATACTCCCCCCCGTCGTTATCATATCCTCTACAATCAGCGGCACTTTGTTTTTCACATCGCCCGCAAGGTGAGTAACTTCGGTCATCATGTGTTCGGGATGGTGCTTGTAGCCTACCGCGAGGGGGGCTTGTAGCACAGCCGCCACCTTTCGCACCTTCTTCACACGCCCCTCATCAGGAGAGACAATCACAACATCCTGCATACAGTGTCGCCATTTTTGGCTAAAATAGTCGGTAAAGAGGTTTTGAGAGGAGAGGTGGTCTACAGGAATGTTAAAGAAGCCCTGTATCGCGTCTGCATGAAGGTCGAGGCACATCACCCTATCTGCCCCCGCAATCGTAAGCATATCGGCGATAAGTTTGGCGGTTATCGGCTCTCTGGGGCGGTCTTTCTTCTCTTGGCGGGCGTAGCCGTAGTAGGGAATAACGGGGGTGATACGCCAAGGCGAGGCACGACGCAACGCATCCAAAGCCGCGAGGAGTATCATCACATTGGTATCTACGGGGGGCGATGTGGGCTGAATAAAGTAGACATCTGCGCCGCGTACACTCTCCTCAAAGCGAATAAAGTTCTCTCCATCTGAAAACTGTTTATAGTGCATCTTACCGAGGGGCATCTTCATCCCTTCGGCTATGGCTTGTGCCAATTCTGGATTACCGGGTCCGGCAAATATCCGAACTTCGTGTGTAAGCGGTAGGGTACCCACCTGTGTTTCAAACATCTCTCCTAAACATTTCCTTCCTTTTCTGCTCTCCAATGCTACTGGCTCGGCGATACCGCTCATTTTCTGCCTCTCAAGGCAATCCCCTCCGCCTACTTTGGCGGAGGGGTTCCCTCAAAAGCCGCTATTGAAATGGGGTTCCGAACTCTTACTATTTTCCCACACAGTAGAGGCGGGTGTTGGTACGAATAAAGAGGTTGTTATGCGCTACCGCTATGGTAGAGCGTATCTCACTCTCTTCTGTCGCCATCGGGTTTTGCGATAGCAGTGTGCCGTCCTTTGCAGAGAACACAAACACCTCCCCATGCAGATTCATAAAGTACAGTTTGCCGTCTGCCCCCGTCGGCGACCCCCAACACATCGGGATACCCGGTATCTTGGTAGACCAGATAGGCTCTCCAGTAGAGGGTTCTACGCAGGTTATCGCCTTCTTTACATCGCTAAGAACATAGAACTTACCCTCATAAAAGAGAGGGGTAGGCACATCTGAGGTAATATCGCTACGTGACTGGCTCTGCCACACCAAAGAAGAGGAGGTTGTAGCCCCCGCTTTGGCGGCATAGACGGGCGCACGTTTTGGCGCACAAGCCAGCACCACCCCTCCACCTGCAACCGGTGAGGGAACCAAACGCCACCACTGCTCACTGTGATTTGGGTTCCATGTCCCCCATCGCCACAACTCTTTGCCGTTCGCAGGGTCGTGACCAGTAAGGTAGTCTCCTCCTGCTATCAGTATCTCTTTGCGCCCATTGTACTCATACGGTATAGGGGTACTATACGCCTCCATCGACTCGTTGACGGCATTGGTAGGGCGTTCGGCACGCCAAATCTCTTTGCCTGTATCCGGATTGAGTGTCATCAGGTAAGAGGCACTGTTTTCTCGCCCACGCCCTCCCACAACCTGATTCCTCTGCAAGATTTGCATATAGAGTTTACCCTCATAGAGTACCGGACTGCTGGAAAACGTCCAGTTAAAACAGAAATCTCCGTTCTCTTTTTGCAGGTTCCGCTTCCAAAGAGGATTGCCTCTCATGTCAAAGGCGGCAAGGTCGCCGTTTCCAAAGAAGAACACAACGCGCTTTCCATCGGTGACTGGTGAGGGAGAGGCGTAGTTCCCCCGCTCGTCTATCTGCACGGCGTTCCCCTGATTTGCAGGGCGATAACCTGTACCCACTGAGTTCTTCCAAAGCAGATTGCCGTTCCGCCTATCGAAACAGAAGGCGAGTAGCTCCTGCGTCTTCATGTCGGTACTCGTCACAAAAACGCTGTTTTTCCAAACAATGGGGGTTGCGGCGGAGGGACCGGGAAGGTTGGCTACCCACTTCACTCCTTCGGTGGGAGAGAACTTGACAGGAAGATTGGCGGCAGTGGTAGAGCCGTTATAGTTGGGACCACGCCAGTTTGCCCAGTCTTGTGCGTGTACAGTACTACTTCCGAGTAGCAGGAGTCCTAGCACCGTAGAGGCGGTTTTCCAAAGTGTTTGCATAGTAAGGAACCTCGCTTTCTTTATGGGGTTACTTCGATTCTAATATCTCACGAACTTTTTTTAGAAGGGTGGTAGAAGAGAAGGGCTTTGCGAGCAGGTGTTTTGCATCACTGCTCTCTTCTCCGGGCAACATAACACCATCCGAGTAGCCAGAGATGTAGAGTACACTTAGGTTAGTATGTGTGTCGGTTAGCCTGTGTGCCAACTCCTCGCCGCTCATGGTGGGCATGACCAGGTCGGCCACGACCAAGTCGACCGGAGGCCGCGATTGCCCGAGGATCTGGAGCGCATCGCGATTGTTTTTGGCGGTTTCCACCCGGTATCCCTTGCCCGACAACACCACCTGCCCCATGTTCAAGAGGAGTTCCTCGTCATCCACCATCAATATTTTGAACTGTCCGGGTGCATGGGCGCCGGCTCCGGTCGTTTCA
>OMJJ01000077.1 GCA_900299305.1 bacterium
GAGTATACCGTCTGAAAGGGGCTTGCCAATACCGCCAAAATGTGTATAATGGGCAAAGTGCAGGGACGAGGAGGTTGGACTATGGAGACAGCACTTTCACGGCGAGAACTGCTAAGCGCGTTGAGCCTTGCGGCTCTACCTTTGAGATGGGAGGAGAGACCTTTGGAAGCGGGAGACAAAGCACCTAAGTTTCAGGTTGGGCTAGTGACCTACAATGTAGCACGAGACTGGAATCTTGCCACGATTATTAAACACTGCCACGATGCGAAGTATGGGGGAGTAGAGTTGCGAACGACCCACGCGCACGGGGTAGAGCCGAGCCTGAGTGCAGAGAGGCGCAAAGAGGTACGCCAGCAGTTTCAAGAGGGCGGGGTACGCCTTTGGGGGCTTGGTTCGGTGTGTGAGTTTCAGAGTACCGACCCCAAAATCGTTCAGGACAACATAGAGACGTGCAAGCACTTCTGCGAACTGGCAAAGGATACGGGGGCGAAGGGGGTAAAAGTGCGCCCCAACGGTCTTCCAAAAGAGGTTCCTATCGAGAAGACACTAGAGCAGATAGGCAATGCCTTGCAGGTATGTGGGCAAGCCGCCCACGACAACGGGGTAGAGATTTGGCTAGAGGTACACGGCGGGGGGACGGCACACCCTCCTCACATCAAGACGATAATGGAGGTGTGCAACCGCGCCAATGTGGGTATCTGTTGGAACTCGAATCCGCAGGACGTTGTGGATGGTAGCGTAAAAACCTATTTTGACCTGTTAAAGCCTTGGCTCAAGTCGTGCCACATCAACGACCTTTGGGGGAGTTATCCGTACCGAGAACTGTTTGCCTTAATGCGGGCTTGTGGCTACGATGGTGTGACGATGTGCGAAGTAGGCACACCTGTGCCTGCGGAGGCAGGGGGCGTATTTTTGCAGTGCTATCATGGCTTATGGAACGAACTGAACAGGCTATGAAGATTATCGGACATTATTAGAGACTAGGAGGCTTATAAAGTGGGAAAACTTTCGGGTAAAGTGGCATTGATAACGGGCGCGGGGCGTGGATTAGGACGTGCTTATGCCCTGCACTTGGCGGGGCTGGGAGCGGATATTGTGGTAAATGACCTTGTACTCGACTCTGCGAAGGAGTTCGACGAGGAACTGACCGCCGAAACAGTGATGGCGGAGTGCGAGGCGGTGGGGGTACGCTCTATCGGTATCGCGGCGGATGTAACGGATAGAAACGCCGTTGAGAGAATGTTCCAAGAGGTAAAAGAGACCTTTGGAAGACTGGATATTCTGGTGAACAACGCGGGGGGCGTACTGCGACCTGCGGAGGCGGGAAAAGCCTCTAGCGTCTCGGAGGACGACTGGCGGTTTATTATGGATGTGAATATGACCAGCACCCTCTTCTGTTGCCAAGAGGCGGCGAAGATAATGCGAGAGCAGAAGAGCGGCAAAATTATCAACGTCTCTTCACAAGCGGGGGTACGCGGTAATATGGGTGGCGATGTCTCTCACTACTGCGTAGCAAAAGCGGGGATTGCAGAGTATACACGCCTACTAGCAGGGGAACTTGGTCCGGACAATGTCAATGTGAACTGTATCGCGCCCGGCATTGTACTCACCTCTCGCGCCAATAAGCAGTTCAATCGAAACAGTCCGGAGAACGTCGCCAAAGCGATTGTGCATATCCCCCTCAAGCGGGTAGGGCTCCCCGAAGACTGTGCGAAAGTCGTGGAGTTTTTAGCCACCGACCTCTCGGACTATGTGACGGGGCAGGTTATCTGTGTGTGCGGCGGGATGGTACTCTCTCCCTCGTAAATGGCGAAACCTTCAAACTCTGCTGTGCGTAAGTAGGGCATTACGATAGCGCAGTTGGGTTTGGAGGAAGCACCATGCAGAGCAATATGGGCGATGTGACCGCAGAAGAGATTAAGCATCTGAAAAGCCTTCTCAAGCGGTACAACAGCAGGTATATCGGGGAACGCACAGAGGTCATTCAAGAGATTGACGCGATGGGGGAACGCTTTACCGATATACTTATCGCCTTCCTACAACGCGAAACCAGTAAGTACTATCGCCGTAAGAGGCTCGCAAAAGGAATCCTTGTTACTGGGTTCAGTACGATGGTATTCCTCACTATCTGGGTTATCCTAACAAAGCACTATATGGTATTTACCGGCTATGGCGCGTTTGGGAGTTTGGCGGGGGTGACGGGGCTATTAGCCCCCTCCCAAAGTTACCTATCGGCGGTTAATATCCTTGCACAGAGAGAGGATAAGCGGCTGGTGGGCTTTCTTGCCGAAGCGTTGGCGACGAACAGGATGGCAGGGTATCCGAACGCGCTGAAAATCGCGATGGCAGAGGTACTTATTCGCGTACTGCCCCAACTCACACGCGCAGATGGCTCTTACCTAAACCCCCAACAGCGCAATGCCCTCTATTCGCTCCTAAAGAGTGGAGAGCGCAATAAAGAGACCGCCCTGCTCGTTGCTATTATGGACGGATTGACCCACCTTGAGGACGTAGGGGCG
This sequence comes from bacterium, assembly GCA_900299305.1. Taxonomy (GTDB): domain Bacteria; phylum Armatimonadota; class Chthonomonadetes; order Chthonomonadales; family Chthonomonadaceae; genus CAIJLM01. Next base: position 2,520 of record OMJJ01000077.1, read on the forward strand.
ATACCTGCACTGGAAGCCCTCCAAAAGCGACCTGCCAACACTCCCAATGAACTCGCGATAAGAGAGAAAGCCCAACTCTCCCTAACGCCCCTCTATCTCTGTAGAGAACGCCTAGAGACCGCTCAGACGCTCCTACGCCCCTCTTCACAGCACGTTTTTACCAATGAACTTTTGCGCCCCGCAATGGATGTTAAACAAGAGCAAGAGAATCTGCAACTGCTTCGTGCCTCCTCTAAAGAGGGGGAGTAGTGTGTGGATTTACTGCCCCTCTTTAGAGGTAACGAGAGATTTGTTTAGGAACGATGGCGGTTCAGTAGTTCACGCAAGGCTTTCAGCTCTTCCATCTCCTCGCGAGAGAGGCTAGGGGCGTTTTGATTTAGGATGTTGAATTTCGGACCGTGGTAGGTGGTTTTGTTGTCGTTCCCACTCTCCTCATCTATATAACTTGCGAGTTGAGCGCACGCTACGCCTATCGCGCCATATCCTGCGCCGGAAACAAGGGGTGGGAAAAAGCCTTGTGGTACTGCTTCTAGTTGCTCCAAGCGAGTGACAGAAGTATTGTACTGCTGTACACACTGCTCCGTTCCGTCCTCATAACTGCCTGTGAGGCTCGCCTGTTCTGCTAATTCTGCTGTTTTGGCAAGTAGACGTGCAATCGCTTTAACCTCTTTTAAGTTGATGTCGCTCATGTTAGGACTCCTGTTCTTGTAGTGTGAGTTGTTGTTTGAGATACTTACGGGCTTCGTGTAGCCGCCAGTTGACCGTAGTAGTTGGAATAGCAAGAAAGGCGGCTATTTGGGAAGCACTCCACTCTTGCTCATAGCGAAGCAGAAATACGACGCGCCACTCCGGTTTGAGGCGATGTATCGCTTTCCAGAGGTTTTGGCTACGCTCTACTTGTAACGCCTGATGTTCGGGAGAGTGGTTGGAGTACCTATATTGTGTACGGGTAACTGCCTCTATCTCCGGTGTGTCTAGCGTAGTTTGTGGTGGTAGTTTGCGGTATGCCTTACGGGCTTGGTGGCGTGTTATGGCATAGAGCCAACTTGCGAAACGCTCTGGTTCGCGGAGGCGAGAGAGCGAGTGATATGCCACTAAGAACACCTCTTGCGCGGTATCCTCTGCAAGTGTCCAAGAGTGTAGTACTTCGTGAGCGATAAGGGTAACTGCGCCCCGATAGCGATTCACCAGTACACCGAACGCCTGTACCTCTCCCCAAAGAGTGCGTTCGACGAGGCTTTCATCACTTGCGTTTTTAAGTGCGGTATTCTGCATGAAGGGTCTCTCTACTCCTACTTACCAGTACCGTTTTGGGGGCGATTCTATAGGGGTGTTTTTAGGAATTTTTCGGAGACAGAAACGAAGGGTCTGCCGTATCACAGCAGACCCTTCCGTCCTAACTTAAATGAGCGTCTTGTTGTAAAGAACTACTTGCCTCCCGACAAGTCCAAGCAGACGAGTTCGCCCTCTAGGGTGTGGCAGTATAGTCTTCCATTGACGAGGGTTGGGTGTGCCCAGCACGCGCTCTCCAGAACTTTGGTGCGTGAGAGTTCGGTGTATTTGGTTGGGTTTGCGTCGATAATCAGCAACTCGCCCTTTTCGGTAAGGGCGATAAGGTGCGAACCCGCCGCGATAAGCGTGCCGTTCCCCAGTCCCGCCGAGTCCCAAACCGATTCGCCTGTTTTCATGTCCATACAGACCAGCCGCCCCTTACTGTTCCCATAGAGGTAGTCCCCGATAAGAATGGGGTTTACAAAGGTGTTCTGTAGGTGACGGCTTTTGAACACGATGGTGGGAGTGTTGTTTGCCACGCTCACACGGTGCGAAGCGTCGAAGGCAGAGATAAAAAAACTATCTTGGTAGAATACCGGGTCGATAGCGTTCACGCCAAAGCGCGTTTTCCAAGTATGCTCCCAGTACAGGCTTCCCGTCGCACTGTTTACGCCCACCACGCCCTCACCATTAAAGAATGCAACTCCTTTCTGGTCACCGATGGTGTAGAAGGTGGGAGTCGCGTAGCCCGATGTACCGCCCTTGCACTTCCAAACCACATTTCCCGATTTACGGTCTAGTGCTACCCCATGATGCCCCACATTAAACAGAACACGGCTTCCGTCGATAAGAGGAGAGCCAGAGTAACCCCATTGCGGCATAGTTGCCCCTGTCTCTTTCGCGATGTCTGCTTTCCAAATGAGGTCGCCTTTGGCGGCATCGAGGCAGTACGCAGTTCCCTCACGGCTAAGGGCATAGACGCGCTTATCGTAATAGACGGGGGTAGAGGTGGACGAGGTGGGATTGGGGTCTCCTCCAAACTCACGTTTTGTAAACGGGTAGGAGTATGTCCAAGTGGGTTTTCCCGTCTTGGTATTGATGCAGAAAATGGTGTCCTTGCTGTTCGCGGCTCCCATGGTGTAGAGGGAGTTTCCATTTACCGTTACCGCCGAGTAACTCTTACCCGTGTTGAACGTCCAGACGGGTTTGATGTTCGATGCCTCTAGGGGGAGGCGAAGGCTAGAATCGGAGACTATACCGTTGTGGTTTGGACCTCGCCACTGCGACCAGTCCTCGGCGAGTGTGGGGAGTGCCATCGAGAGAGCAGAGATTAGAGTGAAAGCGCACAGAGCGCGACGTAAATAGTGAGAACCGTTCATGCAACTTCTCCTTCATGAAGTAGTCGGTATCGAAAGTGGTAGGGCGAATACACTTTGCCTTTATATTCCTTAATTATACGTGAGTATACTCACAATAGGTCACACTGCGTCAAGAAAATACCGAAAATCTATTGCAAGGGAACTTTCGCAGGGTATTATAACGTTAAGAACATACAGAGGGGTAGCCCTTTGTGTAAACAGTGAAAAATGAAGGAGTTTTCCTATGCGTTGGATAGCTAAAATCGCCCTTATTGGTGTGGTACTGTTGAGTGGAGTACAGGCACAGGCAACTGAGCAGATTCGTTGGTCTGGCTCGCTTACCGATGCGTTGGCACAAGCAAAAAAATCGAATCAGTTGGTAATGGTAGACTTCTATTCGGATACCTGTGTATGGTGCAAACGGCTCGACCAAGATGTCTACCCAACCAAACAGGTGGTAGATACCGCCAAAAATATCATTATGGTAAAACTGAATGTAGAGGACGCACGGCAAGGGACTGCCGCCGCTACAAAATACAAGGTGTTCAAACTGCCCACTATTCTCTACATGAAGTCGGATGGTTCTGTGGTACATACCTCCGGCTATATGCCCCCGAACGAGTTCGCAACCGATATGCGTGAAGCGATAAATGTGCATAAGAACTTTCCGGTGTGGGAAGCAAAGTACAAAAAGTCGCCCCAAGACAGCGCAAACACCCGTATTTTAGCAAAAACGATGTTAAAGGCTGGGCGGCTTATTGAGGCAGAGCAGATAGCCGATACCCTTGCTAAATACGCGCCAAATGATTCTATCCTTGCCGAGTTCTACAATGCGCTTGGGCGTAACTACGCGATGGATGGCGATGTAGATAAGGGGAAAACCCTCTTCAAAAAGGCACTTGCGAAGGCGAAAGCCCCCATAGATAGAGCCGAAGCCAATTTCTTTATGGGGATTTGCGCGATGACCAAGCGAGACAAAGCGGGTGCTACCACCTACCTCAAAAATGCGGTAGCAGTTCCTGGTGTTCCTCCCGCCCTCAAGCAGAAGGCACAAGAGATTTTGGATATGCTTGCAAAATCGTAGGGGGTATAAGAGTTTTGTCAATGTAGAGGGGCGCGAATTGCGCCCCTCTCTTTACGTCTTGTTTTAAGGGGAGGGAGAGCATGGCGCAGTATGGTGTAGTTGCACGGAATGTCGTCTCGATGAAAGCGGAGCCTAACGCGAAAAGTGAACAGGTTAGCCAAGCCGTAATGGGTGAGACTGTGCAGGTAAAAGAACAGAGTGGAGAGTTTTTGCTAGTAGAGACAGAAGATAACTACGACGGCTGGGTGTTTTCAGAGTTTGTATATCTTTGCGATGATGAGAACGGGGGGGCGGGAAATAGATGGTGTGTTACTGTCTCCACAACCCCCCTGCGAGTGACACCAGAGCCATTCGGCGACCTCGTTACCCAACTGGTGTTCCTAAGCCGCCTTGAAGGGAGAGAGCAGGAGGGCGCGTATTGGCGAGTGCGTTACCCTACCCCGCAAGGAGTTGCCGAGGGCTATGTGTCTATCGCGGATGTAGAGCCGCAGGAGATTAATCATACTTTTGATAGTGAGAGAGCCGTATCCATAGCCAAACAGTGGGTAGGTATACCGTACTTGTGGGGTGGAAGCACTCCTTTTGGATTTGACTGCTCTGGCTTTGTTCAGAAAATCTATCAGTATTTTGGGGTCACTCTACCGCGGGATGCTTACCTGCAACCCGATTCTCTAGAGGGGGTCTCACTTGGAAAGACGATATTAGCAGGGGATTTGCTCTACTTCGGAAGCGAGAGTGACCCACGCAATCGAGGAATAACCCATGTGGGCATGGCTCTCGACTCAGAGCATTTTATACACGCTTCCAGTCGCTATGGAGTCGCGATTACCCCCCTCTCAGATACCTACTACTCTCGCTATCTGCGGGAGGTGTGTAGGTACTCCCACTCTACTCAGTCTATTGGCGATAGATAACCTCACCCGCGCACAGGGTAGCCACGATGTTTAGAGGGACATCGTCTTGTGTTGGGGTACGGAACAGGGTTATATCGGCGGAGTAGCCTACCCGCAGATGTCCTTTGGTTCCTTCTAATCCCAAAATACGTGCGGGGATTGCCGTTGCCCCCATAACTACCTGCGCTAAGGTGAGGTCGGTCATGCGGAGGGCGTTCGAGAGGCACGTATCTAGCAGATGCCCCGCGCCTGCGAGATAGGGCGTACCTGCTAACACAATTTTCCCGCTAGGAAGCACTTCGTACCTGCCGTCCATATAGACTCCTGCAGGTTGACCACCGAGTGCTACCGCGTCGCTGACAAAGGCGATACGGTCTGCCCCTTTAGCACGCGCCATACACTTGAGTACAGAGGCGGGGAGGTGGTGTCCATCGCTGATAAGACTGGCAAACAGAGAGTCGTGGGCGAGTTGCTCCCAGATATAGTTTGGATGCCGCCGTATCATGCTGTGCGCCCCGTTGCCTAGGTGCGTTGCGAGAGTTGCTCCCGCATGAACCGCATCTCGAATGACGCTTGCGTCTGCCCCCGTGTGTCCAATCGCGATAACTACCCCCGACGCGACTGCTTTCTCAATAAAGGGGAGGGCGTTCGGACGCTCTGGGGCTAGGGTTAGTATCTTGATTCTGCCCTCTGCCGCCTCTTGAAACCGTTGGAACTCCTCCCAATTCGGGTTGCGAACGTGTTCTA
>OMJJ01000078.1 GCA_900299305.1 bacterium
GACGAAAAAGACGCTAAAATAGACTAGCCATCCCATCATAAAGTGGATAAAGTTGCTAAGAGCGCACGTTATAGGGAATATCTCGCGAGGGAGGTAGACTTTCTTCAGAATGGGCGAGTTTACCAACAAGGTATTCCCACTATCTAAGAGGGTTGTACTGAAGAAAGTCCAAGTAATTAGCCCACAAAGTAGGTATGCCGAGTAGTTGTTGGTCTGTACGCTTGCCGCCTTTACAAAAAAAGTAAAGACCATAACCTGCAAGCATACCGGTATAATAGACCATAGAAACCCGAAGGCGGATTTTTTGTAGCGCACCTTGATTTCTCGTGCAACCAACTGCTTGAGAAGGTCGCGGAAACGCCATATTTCGGCTAGTTGCTCACCCATTGAAAATAGTTACTCTTCATCTAAGGGAACGTCATCGGCAACATCATCGGGGCGGGCGGGTTCTAGTAGGTCGAGAAGAGCAGACCGAGCGATGAGTACTTTTCGTTTCCCTGCTATACGGAAGGCTTGTAGCCGTCCTTGTCGAATATAGGAACGAATACTGGACTGACTCACCTGAAGATACTGGGCGGCTTGGTCTACCGTAAGCAAATCTCTGGATTCAAACTCCATTATTTGGTCTAACGCGGGTAGTTCAGAAGCAAACGGAACGGCAGAGGCAAACCTCTACCCAAAACACTCTACGCAAAAGGCGCAAGAGTGCCTTTAGGGTTCCCGCGTCTCCTCCTTTCTTGCTGTTAGTTTGCAGGTCGGTATTGCGATACAACATCACATACGACTGCAACTGCGGTTACTGTACTGGTTGGCTCGGACACAAACGGCTCCGGTTGTCCTGATATGAGCCTACCTAGTCAGCAACATCCTGCACCGAATAGGGGCGGGGCAAACATGAGAGTTGAGTATGAACTCTTCCAAACAAGGTAGAGTATACAAAAGAGTTCAGGTATTGTCAATATCTTTCAGGATGTTTTGTTAAGTGTATGGAGATTATTTACCTGTTTTTTACTTACTTTTGCCTCCTTAGACTGCCAGAAGGGGTTATTGTGCCACAGCAACCCTCACCGAGTGTCGTTCTTGATAAACTACCCTCTGTGAAGCGCGTTGCCGTGATTCCACCCCGCGAGTTGGCTCATACAGACCCTAGAGTATCTGAGATGCTCCAAAGTCTGTATACGGTAACAGGTACGGGCAAACGTCCCCCAAAGGTTTCCGTTCCCAAAGAGAGTAAGTCCCGTTTCGACAAATTGCAGAGCACGACCTTGCCGCCACCTCGCCGCAAGTCCGCCTACTCCGATACCCAACTACGTCAAGTTGGCGAGATGGTATTCGTCTCTACGCTTCGTTCCTTAGCACAAGACCGCCTCAAGGCGGGAGTGCCTTCCCTTGAGGAGTTGCAAAAGCAACTGATGGGCGTAAACGTACAGGGGGCAGAAGACCTCACACCTGCTACGCAACAGAAAGTAGCCGATGCTCTGGACTGCGAACTGCTTCTCTTGCCCCAAAACAGTACGGTCGAGGTAATAGATAGACAAGACCGTATGTTGACTTTTAGGGTAGATATTACTGCACCAACCTACACTCTCGGCGGAACCAAGCCGATAGGCGTTTCGCGCTTTCCTATCGTGGGAACCTCTCTCTCTACTCGAAGTGTTCTTGCAGGGGAGTACCACAAATCGCTTCCTGAAATGGTGGCAGAGAGCGCAGTACATGCGGCGAAGCGTACCTTCCACGTGCTACAAGCGAATGAGTATCCTCCTTTTCTTTTACCTAATGTCCGCTTTGGAATGGCTCCGGTAGCCTCTCTGTCTACCGCAGACAGACTGCTGTTTACATCGGAAGGACGCAAAACCGTACTCAAAGGTATTACCGCCTTGCCTACAGAGGTTTCAGGGCTGTTTGTGGCGAGGATGCCACCCCTCTATGCCGACTCTTTTGTAGAATCAAGGGTAGTGAAGCGACATTTGCAGGAATCCGGCGCAGAGGCATCGAATCTATGGGAGGATAGCGAACGTCCAAAAACGGAACTTGTTATGTCTTTAGGGAAAGCGTTGCATATAGACTACCTTCTTGTGGCACACGTTACGGATATTGAGGCTTATGGTTCTATTCCTACAGAGCCTTTTGCCAAACAAGAGAAGGGGACAGTAGGGGACGACGATACCGTTTTTCAGGCGAGAGCCGTTGCGTTTGGAACGTTGGTGCGTGTTTCCGATGGAGCCGTTCTCTGGAAAGACCGCGCCGAATCGGTGATGTCAGTTCGCTATACGAACCTAAATACGCTTCGCCCTGTGACTGAGAGAAGCGTTATCCAAAACTCCATCCGTTTCGCCCTTGCGGGGCTGGAACGCAGTTTTACTCGATACGGTGCGAACTTCGAGCGTTGAGCAATATACCTCAAAACTCCTTTCGCACTCTCCTCCTTAATAGCGTTATCGTAACCTCTCTATCGGGGTTGGCGACTCTGGTAGGGAACCTGTTGCTTCGCCTATGTTCGCCCCAACGCAGGGGCTTCTCCGATACTGTTGTCGGAGACTTGGGAAGGAGTTTGAGGCAATGCAGAGATGGGTCTATAAGACGATTGTTATTCGAGAACTGGCTCTCAGCGATACGAAACTGAACGCAGAGGGCGAACATGGTTGGGAACTGGTCTCCGTGCTTGGGCAAGACGGACATACCGCCCGCGCCTTCTTTAAGCAACTCTACGATGAGAATAATCCTCCGCCCGACACTCACCGCACCGGAGAGCAGTCCGCACCACCGCCTATGGAACATCACCGTACAGGAGAGTTTCATGCTGTAATTGCACATCGCGGGGAAGCTCCTGCGGAGGGGAGTGCGCCGCAAGTCCCTGCCATGCCAGAGGGATAGCCTAGCCTAACTTGCGTCTAAAGTTTTTCGGGTGGGGTATCCTAATTTAGCAAGAAGAGCGGAGTATCTTCTTATCAATAAAATTTCCCCACCCGAAAGACGACTTTAGAACGCTATGCCCAACTATACCGCGACGGCATTGGTTATTCACCGCATCAACCTCGCCGAAAATGACCGTATCCTCACTCTCTACACACCCGAACACGGCAAGTTTTCTGTGGTGGCTAAAGGCGCACGGCGACCTACGAGTAAGTTTTCAGGTGCGTCGGATCTGTTTATGCTGTTTCGCGCTCTGCTTGCTACGGGGAAGTCGCTAGACATCCTTTCGCAGTGCGAAATTTTGCAGTCCTACTCCTCTTTGCGCTACGACCTCCAACGCTTAGCACGGGCGACCTACTTTTGCGAACTCCTAGACCGTTTTACTATGGAACGCGACCCCGTAAACTCCGAAAGCCTGTTCCAACTTACGACCATAGCCCTTACCCTTCTCCAAGAGCCTCACGCAAACCCCGACATCATTACCCATGCCTTTGAGTTGCGTCTGCTTGCCGAGCAGGGTTATTCACCGATTAGTGATGCGTGTGTTCGGTGTGGGGAGGTAGTAGAGCGGAGGCAGGTGGGTTTTAGCCCTAGTTTGGGCGGGGTGCTGTGCGCTTCGGACAGGTATCGGGTGGAAGATGCGGTGTCGCTTTCGGCAGAGGCACTAGAGGTACTACAGGCACTGCCCGAAATCGATGGAGAGGAGTTGATGGGGCTACAACCCTCCACAAAAGCCATGCACGAACTTGATAGAGCATTACGGTGGTACATCAAACTACGCGCCGAACGAGACATCAAAAGTGCCGAGTTTTTAGACCAACTGCGTGCTAACCGCTAGAGTAGTAGAGAGTGTCACTTTTTCTTTTGTGGTACTTTTGACGTTATTTTGCCTTTGCTTGCTACAGGGGCTTCCTTTGTGACAGGGGCTTGGATGAGGTATTTCATCTTGAGGTAGAGCGTTGCCTGTATCACCGGCTCGGTGACAACGGGATTGATAACTGTATCGAACGTACCCGCATCCAGAGGATGGAAGAAAAACGTCCGGCTCTTGCGTGCGCTCTGAACAAGGTACTTTTGACGATAGTAGTCCACGCTCACATCTTCCGACTCTGCCGCGACATACGAGTCGTACATCTGGCTGGGAAAGTAGATATCGGGCTTTTCTGCATAGAGTTGAGGAGATGCCTGCAAGCGTATACCGAACAACCGTTCATAGCGAACGGCTTTGTCTTTTATCACCTTTGCCGCCGTGTCCATCAGTTTGGCGCGGAGTGCTGGTACATCTTTGACCACATAGTCCACTTTGATGAGGTCATAAACCTGAGACTGTCCCGCCGCCAACACCAACTTGTCTAGGAGAGCGTAGTCGTGGAAGTGAATGAATAGATTTTTTTTGAGTTCAATCCCAACTAACTTTTCCTTCGCAATTCCGTCAGTCACATCGAATCCATAAATCTTGTTCTGAGCGATAAAATCGACGAATAGGTCGCTCGATTTTATCCCCAACGCTTTCAGTGCATCTGAAAACGTCTGAATTACTGCATCCATCTTCCGTCCGCATTCCGCAACGGTGCTACCTTCCTGGCTAATGGCAAAGACCGCAACATACTCCTCTGCCTTTACATTCATCAGCACATTGGCTTCAAGGAACATACTGGTACTGGTGGGGGGCAGTTCATCCAGGGAGAGGGTACGTTTGGTGCGTTCCGGTTGTCCCAAACGATTGCGTCCGACGTTTTGTGCGTAGCTGATGTTGCCGCCCACTTGCCCCAAGCACAAGGAAGGGGCAAGACTGAGGCTGAGAAGTGTAGCAAAGAGTAGTTTCATGAGGTTTTCCTAACTCCGTTTGAACAGTTTCCCGAGCGCCCGAACGATGCGCTTGCCAAGCGCAAACTCCTGCATATCGTCGAATATCGAGTAGAAGACGGGAGTTGCTAATAGGGTAAGCAGTAACGAGAAGGTTTGACCTCCGATAACCACGTAGCCGATGTTACGGTTCGTGGCAGCTCCGGTACCACTCGACCAGACGAGCGGCAACATACCGATAACGAAGGCGAAGGTCGTCATTAGGATAGGGCGCAAGCGGTCTCGGTTCGCGGCGATAATGGCATCGTAGCGGTTCATGCCTTTTGCCCTCAACTGGTTGGTATGGTCTACCTGCAAAATACCGTTCTTCTTGACCACGCCGAAGAGCACCAAAATCCCCAGCATAGAGAAGATGTTGAGCGATATTTTGAACACCAGTATCGAAAGCAGAGCGAACGGAACCGTAAGCGGTAGGGCAATCATAATCGTAACGGGGTGTACCCACGACTCGAACTGCGCCGCGAGAATAAGGTACATAAAGATAAGCGATAGGGCGAATGCCGCCAAGAACGCGCCGAACGCTTTTACCTGCTCACGAGAGTTCCCCGAAACGCCATGTGTATAGTTCGAGGGTAGGTTTAGGTTCTTTACGATATTCGTCATCTTCTCTTGAACCGTGCTTTGTGATGCCCCCGGCGCGATATTCGCCATGAGGGTTAGCTGGCGTTGTCGGTTTAGGCGATAGATTTGCGACGGACCCGTACCTTGTGTAAAACTGACGACCTGAGAGAGTGGTACACTGCCACCGGGTTGGGACATAGAGGGGACGGTTATCTCTTTAATCACATCGGCATCGTTACGGTAGGGCTTATCAGCGCGGATGTGTACCTCATACTGCTCTCCGTTTTCGTTGAAGTTGGTCACTTTCGCGCCGCCCACCATGAGGTGAAGCGCGTTCGCGATGTCCATAACGGAGACTCCCAACTCGGCGGCACGTTTGCGGTCTATCTGTACCCCTAGTTCGGGTTGCCCCACAACAAGTGAACTGTCCACATCTACTGCTTCGGGAACCTTTTTAAGCTCTTCTACCGCTTTTGCCGATAGTTCCGTTAGTTTCTCTAGGCTGGGACCGGCGATATAGTAACTAAAGCCAGTTGGAGCACCGCCTCCGCCTGCAATCGCCGGAACGGGGCCTACACTGCCGCGCAGGTTTCCGTACTTGGGAAGTATTTGGCGGCGAGCCATCTGCATAATGGTCTGCTGGTTGAATTCGGGGCGTTTCTCTGCATCTACCAACTTTACAAAGATACTCGCCTGATTTTTGGTCTTCTGGTCGCTATTTCCAATCGTCAGCAGAGTGTAGTCTACCCCCGGCAGTTTTTTGACCTCTGCGTCGATACGGTTTGCAAGCGACTGGGTAGGCTCTAACCCTGTTCCTTCGGGAGCACGAACCGTAATTTGGAACTGCGACTCATCATCGTCGGGAAGGAAGTTTTTGGGAACAGCGACTCCTATGGGAACGGTGCTGTAGAGTGTCGCTAGGCTGATAAGTACAATGACCCATCTATGCCGCATTGAAAACTTGAGCAGTATGGTGTAGATGTTATCAATAATGCGGAAAAAGCCAGCATCTTTGGAAGAGGTCTTCTTCTTTCTCTCCTCTTCGGGCTTAGGTACTTTTATCCAACGTGCCGAGAGCATGGGGGTAAGCGTGAATGAAACAATTAGCGAGATAAAGATAGCACACGCCATGGTCAGCCCGAACGAGTTCATAAACCTCCCGACGATACCTGTCATAAACGCAACGGGTACAAAGACCGCCATGAGCGAGAGCGTAGTCGCCAAGACCGCAAGACCGATTTCCCGCGTCGCCTCTATCGCCGCCTCGAAGGGGTTGATGTGCTTCTCTTCTACAAAACGGTAGATATTTTCTAGGACAACGATTGCGTCGTCAATAACGATACCTACCGAAAGCGTGAGAGCCAGAAGCGTAAGCCCGTTAATTGTAAAGCCCATATACGACATCAAGCCGAAGGTGCTGACAATAGAGGTAGGTATGGCAATCGCAGAGATGATAGTGGCGCGGAAGTTCCACAAAAAGATGAGAACAACCAGAGCCGCGAGAATACTACCTAACACGAGGTGCTCTTGTACTGCGTTGTTTGCCGCTTTGACGTATTTGGCTTGGTCTCGTGCGACAATAATCTTATAGCCGCTGGGGAGTTTCTTCTCTATCTCTTTGAGGCGGGCAAGTACACTGTCTACCGTCGCGATGGTATTTAGCCCCGACTGTTTCCGAACTGAAAGCAGGATAGTGGGTTTACCGTTGAGGGTTGCTACCGAGGAGGCTTGTTCCATTCCATCCTCTGCGTATCCTACGTCCGAGAGGTGGATGTCGGTAGTCCCCTGTTTGGCAACAGAGATGTCGTTAAATTCGGCTACCGTGCGGACACGCCCGTATGTGCGAAGGGTAAGCTCGCGGGTGTTCTGGTCTACGGTTCCACCAGGAATCTGGATGTTTTGGCTCTGTAGCGCACGCTGTACATCCAGCACCGTTAGGCTACGTGCTTTGAGTTTGGCGGGGTCTAGGATAATGTTTACCTGACGGGCACGACCTCCCACTAGGCGCACCTGCCCGACTCCGTTAATACTCTCAATCTGGCGGCGGAGTACCTTGTCGGCGTACTCAGTGGCGGTTCGCACATCTCTATCCGAGACAAGTGCAATATCCAAAATTGGGGTTGCATCGGTGTCTACTTTGTCTACGGTGGGCTGTTCTATGTCTTTGGGGAGAAGTGGAAGAGAGGAGTTGACCTTATCACGTACCTCTTGAACGGCGACGTTGATGTCTTTTTCTAGCACAAAAGCGACGGTGACAATACCCACACCCTCATAGGAGGTAGAGTAGAGTTGGTCGATACCGCTGATGGTATTCACCGACTCTTCGATTTTATCTACTACTTCCGTCTCTATCTCTTCGGGGGAAGCACCTATTTGGCGTACTACAATGGTAACGATAGGGAAGTCTACTTTGGGGAACCTATCGACACCCAGTCGCCCATAACTAAAGAGACCGATAACTGAGAGAACGAGAATGATAACCGTTGCAAAAACAGGACGGCGCACACACGTTTCCGCTAACCACTGCATAAGCCCGACCTCCCTGCCTTCCCCAAATACAGCCTATCGGAAGGCAGATACTATACTAATATACGCACGAGAGTGAAACCCCTTGAGAGGGGCAAGTATTTTCATTATACCCAGTCGTCCGCAAAAAAGTGACCGTCGGTCATAATTTTTTAATAATCCTGAGAATACAGGGAGTAGGGGCTTCCTAATTTTTACTGTGTTACAAGTAACCACTCCGCGAAATAGGTGTCTATACCCCAAATAGTTCTTTACTGTGCGACTATATTACCAAAAAGGAGTTTGGGTTATGAAATCGACAAAACCGTTATCACTCGTTACCATGCTTCTGGGGTTCTGCTTATATGGAGTTCTACCCCTCTACGCTCAAGACGAACTGCCCGTTTCTCAGATAGACCATCTGATACGTGCAGAGTGGAACAAGAACAGTATCGTTCCCTCTCCCCCTACCGACGATGCCCACTATCTACGCCGCCTCTACCTTGATGTTATCGGAACCATTCCCACCGCCGACGAGGTGAAGGCGTTCCTCGCTAACCGCTCCCCCTACAAACGTTACGAGGCATTGGCACACCTGCTCAACTCACCTAAGTATGTGGAGTACTGGGCGAACTATTGGGACGATGTGCTTTTGGGAAGACAGGTCAAACGTGCTAATGTAGACCGCACCGCGTTTCGTGACTGGCTCAAGGGGCAGGTCTCTAAAAACAACGCCTACAACAAGTTTGTCTATGAACTTCTTACCGCAAGCGGTGTGAACACTAGCCTTGCGAGTACTGTCATGCCCAACGGGGTAATGCCGAGCATGGAGAGCGACCTTAGCGGCAAATCGACCCTCGACTCACGAGTCAATGGGGCGGTAAACTTCTACCTCAAGTATGCCAACACCCCTGCCGACTACTCTGGCACGGTGTCTCGCCTCTTTTTGGGGGTGCAGATACAGTGCGCTCAGTGCCATGACCACAAAACCGAGGCGTGGAAGCAAGCCGATTTCCGCCGCTTTACCGCCTGTTTTATGCAGGCAAAGGTTCAGCCTGTCAACCGTACTCTCGATAAAAAGCGGACTATGCAGGTCGAACTTACCGATAACGCCCAGCCTTTCAAAGTACCGGCACGCCTTGCGGGAAAAGTGAAGGACAATGGACGAACGGAGTACGCAATGGCAGAACCTGCCGCCCTCGATGGAACCAGTTTCGCTACAGAGGGCAATCGGCGGCAAGCCATTGCCAAGTGGATAACCGCCCCTCAAAACCCATGGTTCGCCGCCGCTATTGTGAACCGAATGTGGGCGCACTTCTTGGGGCGCGGCTTTGTCAACCCCATAGACGACTTCCGCGACTCGAATCCCCCCGTTATGCCCGAACTCCTCCGAAAACTGGCAGAAGACTTTGTAGCACATGGCTACGACCTCAAGTATCTCATTAAACTCATCTGCTCTACGCAGGTCTACCAACTCTCCTCTCTACCTGCCAAGCATCTGGACGAGGGCAACACCTACTGGGCACGGTATCGCCTCAAGCCCCTCAAACCCGAAGTGCTGATGGATATGCTGGTAAGCGCGACCAGTATGCAGTCGGTTCTGGAGCGTGTGGCAGGGGATAGGCTTCCCGCAGTGAAAGCGGCGATGCAAAAGCAACTCACCTTTCTCTTTGATGTGGATGAAGAGTTTGAACAGAAGGACTACGAAGGAACGATTCCACAGGCACTTCTGCTTCTAAATGGCGGGATAACCAACAACAGCGTTACGCCGCTATCGGGAACGGCGTTGTCGGATGTCCTCTCCCTGCCCGGAACCGATAAAGAGAAGATAGAGAGTCTCTATCTCCGTACCTTCTCGCGCCTCCCAAATACCAAAGAGGTCGCCTACTGGACGAAGTTCCTCAATGCACCGCGAGAGGTAGGACAAACCCCTATCAGGCAGGGTAGCGGCTTACCCAAACAGCAAGCGTACGAGGATATGTTTTGGGGCTTGCTGAACTCTAGCGAGTTTATCTTTAATCACTAAACAAGCCTCCCCTACGCTTCCTTATTAGAAGAGGGGTAGGGGAGCATGATAAAAAAGAGAGTATCACCATGAAAATCAATACCAACAACAAAGTATCTCCAGAAAACACCGTATGCCCCGGTCCCGTAGACCTCTGGTCTCCTAACCGCCGAGGGTTTATGCAAGCGGGAATGGGCGGCTTCCTCAGCCTCTTCTTTGCGGAGTGGCTTGGCACAACCAGCAGAGCAAACGCTCAGGACACACCTAAGAACGTGCGCCCTAAATCCTGTATTCTCCTCTGGATGAACGGAGGACCGAGCCACCTAGAGACCTTCGACCCCAAGCCCGGAACCGCAACAGGGGGCAGTACTACCGCCATTAAGACACGAGTTCCCGGCATGGAGATAGCGATGGGGTTTCCACAAGTCGCCGAAGTCGCTGATAAACTCGCTATACTGCGCGGCATGACCAGCAAGGAGGGCAACCACCAACGTGCTCAGTACCTTATGCACACCGGTTACGCCCCCAATCCCACCATTGTACATCCCTCTTTAGGGGCATGGGTCAATGAGGAGTTAGGCGTGACCAGTGCGGACTTGCCCAACTTCGTAAGTATTAGCGGTCCCAGTTTGGGTGCGGGGTTTTTGGGAGTTCAGTACGCTCCCTTCGTTATTCAGAACCCGAATCAGTCACCGCAAAATATCGCTTATGCCCGTAATGTAACGGCAGAGCGTTTTGGTATGCGCCAAAACGGGTTGAACTTCCTAGAGCAAGGCTTTCAGAACGAGACCCAAGATGCCAAAGTAAAAGGACACCGCGAAGTCTACAGTAAGGCGGTTCGTATGATGCACTCGCCGCGCCTCAAGGCATTCGATGTAAAAGAGGAGCCGATGGCGATTCAGCAAGCGTATGGCAATACGAACTTTGGAAAAGGGTGCCTCATGGCGCGTCGCTTAATAGAGTCTGGAGTGCGCTTTGTAGAGGTGGTGCAGGATGGTTGGGACACCCACAAAGACAACTTCAACCGTACCACCAAACTCCTATCGGGTGTAGACCCCGCCATGGCAACCTTGATAAAAGACCTCTCAGAGCGTAACCTACTGGACAGTACTCTCGTTATCTGGATGGGTGAGTTTGGGCGTACCCCCCGCATCAATGCTAACGAGGGACGCGACCACTATCCGCAAGCGTGGAACGTGGCTTTGGCAGGGGGTGGTGTGCGTCCGGGTGTCTACGGTGCGACCAATGAGACGGGGGAGAAGGTTGTCGATAAGCCGATAATGGTTCCCGACCTCTTCGCAACAGTTGCGACCCTCTTAGGTATGAAGCCCGACAAGACCTTTGTCTCGCCTATAGGTAGACCCATCTCCATCACCGAAAAAGGGAAGGCGATACCGGAGTTGATAGGAGGATAGTAAGTAGGAAGCTGTGTGCAAGTAGTCAGGTTTTACCCACCCCTTTCCAACCTTTCCCCTTCACAAGGGGAAAGGCGAATGCATTGTATCCTGAAAGGTTGTCTACCACTGAAAAGTAAGCAGGAATGGGTGCATTGCAAGTCTCCCCTTGTTTTTAAGGGGGAGATTTAGAGGGGATTAAAACCTTTCAGCGCCGTGTACCTTTCAAAATACAAGATTAGGTAAGGAGAACTTTTCAAATGGGTAAAAAGAGAATTAAAAGACATCATATGTTACTAGTAAATGGGATTATGATGCTGTACCTATCATTTAGTTACGAATATATTCTTACGAGGAGCCTCATGTTTTCAGCAGGACTGCTAATGGTTTTGACATCTTGGCTATCCTATAGGAATTTATAGGTACTCGCTGTACTGCCTCGTAGTTTTTGTGTTAGGATAGGTTGAGAAGGCGCGGCGAGGTGACAACCTTAAAAGAAGGGCGTAACTTGGGGTATAATCACGTTTGTTAAAACTATATGCCCTAAGAGCCGCTTACAAAATGAACCGTAAACCTACCACCTCACATCACCGACAGAGACCGCGCCCCTTCTCGTCTCCCAACCAGAAGCCGCCTCCACGCAAGCCACCCGCGCCTCCCAAGCCGACCTTCGACATTGTGGAGCGCGTGATAGAGACCGCAAAGCAGGTAGAGGAGGAGAAGCCCTTTCGAATTCTGATAGCGGTACACCGCCCCCGCTTTCGGGGACGCGCCGAGAGAGCCGTGGCACGTGCGGAGTGGGAGATAACCTCGCTACTCAACAAGCAAGACCCTGTAGGGCAGTGCGCGAAGGCGCAAGGTCGCCCCGACATTCTGTTGCTGTCGGGTGACTTCGGAAGACAGCGTAACTACGCGATATTCAGGGCAGTACAGAAGTTTAGAGCGGAGGGGATGATTTTGGTGGGGCTTGTAGACGACTGCGAAGAGGCTCCAGATGAGTTCCCCGACTCCTCTCCTAATCAGTTGTGTGATTTGTGTATCACTCCGCCTGTCAAGACCGCCGAACTGTGCGAACTCTTTGCGGGGCTATACCGCGCCCTCCGCAATGAGGAGCCGCCTCCCATGCTAAGAGCGGTTCCGCATGAGGAGGAAGAGGGCGACTAGGTTGGAGCGAGTACCACCATGCAGACCCTTACCGAAACCACACGCCTAAAGATTATCGACGGGATACGCAAATATGCCCGTATTGTGAGCCGCGCCAAAGAGATGGGTATTAGCGAAGCCGATACCCACGACTTGGTACGTGCTATGCTCGGCGATATGCTCGGCTACGACCCTTTCTTCGATGTGACCTCCGAAGGGGTACTGCGGGGTCCCCACGCTACCTTTATGGTGCTGAATGGAACCCCTCAGCAGTTTCTTATCGTGGTTCAGCCCCTTACGACAACGCCTCATGCCGCGCACCTGCTACGCCTCAGCGGGGTCAACACTCCCAACTACACCAGTTGGGCGATACTTACCAACGGGGATACGTGGGCGTGTTATCGTTTGGGGGTAGGGACGGGGCGCAGTCCGGAGCAGGTGTTTCGCGTCTCTTTGAGCGATTCGCAGACTATTGAGGCGCGGCTGGCTCTCTTTAGTCTGTTAAGTAAAGAGGGAGTGCACCAAGATTCGTTGGCAACGCACTGGGAGCAACACTGCGTCCTGAATCCGGTACACCTTACGGCTCTGCTACTTTTGGAAGAGACCTTGCAGATTTTGCGCCGTGAACTGCAACGCTACAACAACTATCGCATAGATACCTTTACGTTGCGGCAAGTGCTGGAGCAAGGGGTTTTGCGCCCCGAAATCGTGGCACAGTCCCGCAGGGGAGGTTCGGATAAGAACCCGCTTCCACAGTGCTACGCCTACACTCCTGACGTAAACTCGCCCTCTACATGGCGGCTTCGTATTCGTAACGCCGACGGCACTCCGAACCCGGAGTGGCTTACGCAAGCACTAGGGGAGTTGCAGGGAGAACACAGAATCCTAGGGATACCCGCTGACGACGTGCCGTATGTAAAAGAACGACTCCGAAACGCTTTCCTTGAACTGGGGGTTGCCCTAAACGACCTACCCCGTGCGTTACGGTACTAGCCTTTGCCCTTTGCCTCCTCTTTTTTCTCCTCTTGAGCGTGTACCTTCTGACCCTCCGAGATTTCGTACTGCCCCAAACGAATCACGTTCTCTTTTAACGCGAGTCCCTTAATAACCTCTACCAGTTCGCCCTGCTCCGCCCCTAGCGTTACCTCTTTTTGGTGTGCGATGTGGTCTGCACCCACCACAAACAGAACGCTCTTACTACCTTTGGTAACGATACACTGCTTGGGGACGGTAATGGCTTTTGGGCTGGTGCTTAGGATAATTTCGGCGTTCGCGTACTCTCCTGTTCGCAGTTTTCCGCCTTTGTTGGAGATGGAAATGCGTACTGAGAGTAGGTTAGTTTGGGGGTCTATCTGTCCCACACTCAGCAGTTTCCCCTCGAAAGCCTCCTCTTTTTGCTCCTCTATGGTGACACGAACGGGTAGCCCTGCTTTCAGTTTCAAACCCTCCTCTGCGGGTAGATTTGCGACTAGATTGAGAGCCTGTGTATCGGCTATCTCCACAATAGAGAGGGTGGTATCGGTCATATCACC
>OMJJ01000079.1 GCA_900299305.1 bacterium
AAAAATGCGCTAGGGCTACCCAACTTCCCCGCAAAAGCAAAGCACGTTATCTACCTACACATGGTGGGTGGACCTCCGCAGATGGATCTGTACGATTATAAGCCTCAAATGCGCGAGTGGTTCGATAAAGACTTGCCTAGTTCGGTTCGGAATGGGCAACGGCTTACCACTATGACCTCTGGGCAAGCCCGATTCCCCATCGCTCCCTCCCGCTACAACTTTAAGCAGTATGGCAAGGGCGGAATGTGGGTTAGCGAACTGCTTCCGCATACCGCGAGCATGGCAGACGATATGTGCTTTATTCGTAGTATGCACACAGAAGCCATTAACCACGAACCCGCCATTACCTATATGCAGACGGGAAACCAAGTCACAGGCAGACCCTGTATTGGGGCGTGGGTTTCGTATGGGCTTGGCTCTATGAACAACAACCTGCCCACTTTTGTTGTTCTGGTAGCACAACCCTCTAACACAGAGCAGGTACAGGCGATTTCGGCGCGGTTGTGGCAGTCGGGGTATCTACCCGGTGAACACGCAGGAGTCTCGTTCCGCTCAACTGGCGATCCCATTCTCTACATCAACAACCCCCCTGGTGTTACGAAAGACCTCCGCCGTAAAACTCTCGACGGCTTGAAAGCACTCAACGAGATAAACTACAACACCGTAGGCGATACCGAGACTCACACCCGTATTCAGCAGTACGAACTCGCCTTCCGTATGCAGTCTAGTGTTCCTGACCTCACCGACCTTAGCAAAGAGCCGGAGAGTACCTTCAAACTGTACGGAGAGGACTCAAGGAAGCCCGGAACCTTCGCCAACACCGTTCTTATGTCGCGTAGAATGGTAGAGCGGGGTGTTCGCTTTATACAGGTCTACCTGAACAACTGGGATACCCATGCCAACGTCGCAGGACGACTTCCTAGTCAGTGCAAAGACATCGACCAAGCCTGTTATGGGCTAGTACAAGACCTTAAAAGCAGAGGGCTACTGGACGAAACCCTCATCATTTGGGGCGGAGAGTTCGGGCGCACCATCTACTCACAGGGCGGCGTATCACGAGACAACTACGGGCGCGACCACCACCCGCGTTGCTACACGATGTGGATGGCAGGCGGCGGCTCCAAAGGCGGCATGGTGTACGGCGAGACGGATGACTTTTCGTATAACATCGTAAAAGACCCCGTCCATATTCACGACTTCCATGCCACCATACTGCGCCTACTGGGTATCGACCACGAGCAGTTTACCTACAAGTTTCAGGGGCTAGACCAACGCCTGACGGGGGTAGAGCCAAGTAAAGTCATTCAAGAGCTGATAGCCTAGAAAAGAAGACGTATTTGATGAATGAAAACCTCTCTCAAGGGGAGTTGTCGCAAGCGGATAGCGCAAACGCGGGAGTAACCGCAATACCCGAAATCGTTCCCGCTTCTGCACTGGGGCGGGACGGAAAAGTCGCGCCTAGTAACCGCATTACCGTGGGTGTCATCGGCACTGGTAATCAGGGGCTGAACGACCTACGCGAGTTTCTACGTGACGAGCGGGTACAGGTCGTTGCCGTGTGTGATGTGAATAAGGAGAGTCCCGGCTACTGGAACGGGGCGGTGGCAGGGCGTGAACCCGCAAAACGGTTAGTAGAGGCGGCTTATGGGGCGGAGAAAGCCTCTGGTCACTATAAGGGTTGTGATGCCTACAACGATTTCCGAGACCTTTTGGCGCGGAAAGACATAGATGCGGTAGAGATTGCTACCCCCGACCACTGGCACGTTATTCCCGTTATCGAGGCGTGCAAAGCCGGTATGGACATCTACTGCCAAAAGCCGCTCTCGCTTACGGTGGCAGAGGGGCGCGCCATGAGCGATGCCGTTAAGAAGACCAACCGTATTCTGCAAGTGGGTAGTCAGCAGAGGTCAGACCCGCATTTCCGACGTGCCTGTGAACTGGTTCGTAACGGGCGCATTGGGAAACTGCACACGGTACGGTGCGGCTTGCCGGGCGGACGACCCGACTTTGGGAAGACCGCTGAACGCAAAAAGCCGGAACCCATTCCCGCAGGTTTCGACTACGATTTCTGGCTAGGTAGTGCGCCCGAAGCCCCCTACTCCCCGGCGCGTTGTCACGTTAATTTCCGTTGGATATTCGACTACTCTGGGGGGCAAGTAACCGACTGGGGCGGACACCATCCCGACTGTGCTCAGTGGGGCATGGGAACGGATGCTACTGGTCCTATTGAGATACGCAACGCCTCCGCCGATTTCGCACCCGACGAACTGTGGGATACGGCTACCGATTTCCATTTTGAAGCAATCTATGAGAACGGTGTGCGCCTTATCATCTCGAATAAAGAGAAGAGCGGTGTGACTTGGGAAGGAGACGCAGGGTGGGTTTGGGCAAACCGCGGCGAACACGACGCATCTACGAAAGAGATTAAAGAGTCGATAATTGCCGATAACGAGACCCATCTCTACAAAAGTGATGATCATTTCCGTAACTTTATAGACTGTGTGATTTCACGTAAAGAGCCTGTTGCACCTGTGGAGACGGCACACCGCTCCATTACCATCTGTCACTTGGGAAATATCGCCATGCGCCTAAAGCGCGAATCGCTAAAGTGGGATCCCGCTACCGAGCAGATAATCGGAGATACCGAGGCATCTAAAATGCTACACCGCCCGTATCGTGACCCTTGGAAACTCCCAACAATATAGATGATGAAAAGAGCCGCCTTTACCCTGATTGAGTTGCTTGTGGTGATAGCCATTATCGCGGTACTGGCGGCGATTCTGTTTCCTGTTTTCTCTCAGGCACGGGCAAAAGCGCGTCAATCTGCTTGCCTAAGTAACGAAAAGCAACTCGCACTTGGAGTGCTGATGTATGCCCACGACTATGATGAGGAGTTACCTCCTGTAGCGGTGCGTGCTCCTAATGGAGACCTCTCGGATAACCACTTTTTGTGGGTTAGTCTCATCGAACCCTATACCAAAAACAGGGAGATACGGCGTTGCCCTCAAGATGCACGTGGGCAGTCGAACTCTTATGGGTTAAACGAACTCCTCTTCCCTGACCTCTCTGACCCAGAAGAGATGGAGGCAGGGCAAACCACCCTTGCAAGTCTAAATCACCCCACCGATACCATCATGCTAGGCGACATCGGAGTAGGTGACGACCTTGTCTCCGATAGACCCGACTCCTATAAGATGGTATCGCCCTCCTTCCCCCTAAACGATGTGGTAGACGGCAGACCAAACTCCCGTCATCAAGGTTTTGTGGATTTGAGTTTTATGGATGGTCATACTAAAGCCATGAAGCTAGATGCTTTCTACCGAAATCAATCTCCCCCTGATAAGTGGTTTGTACGCTGATTTCCCAAGTTTAACTTTCTGTTAAGTTATCACCAAGCGGGTACAATAGAATCTGTTTGTAACATCCCTTGCATTTGCCTTAGGAGGTCTGCGTGGAATCACCTAAACTACGTCTTTGGCAGAGAGTTACCCTTGCGCTGATGATTGTCGGATATGCGGGCTACTATGTCTGCCGCTCCAATCTCTCTATTGTTACCCCGCTACTTATCAAAGAGTTTGGCAGTATGGGTTTAAACAAGTCCTCGTTGGGGCAGATGGTCTCAATAGCAACGCTCTGCTACGCCTTTGGTAAGTTTATAGGTGGCTCTCTTGCGGATAAATTAGGTGGTAAGAAGGTGTTTCTGTTTGGGATGGGGGGCGCGGTTTTCTGTACCTTCTTCTTTGGTCTTAGTGGTACGCTTCCTCTATTCACGGTAGCATGGGTACTCAACCGTACTGTGCAGTCGATGGGGTGGGCGGGGATGGTGCGAATCTCTTCGCGCTGGTACTCCTACTCTACCTATGGTACGGTGATGGGGGCGGTAAGCCTCAGTTTTCTTTTTGGAGACTTTGCGGCTCGCCAGTTTCTCAGTTTTCTGGTCGGGCAGGGCTTGGGATGGCGGAGTGTGTTCTATTCGGCAGGAACCGTTCTTGCTGTGATATTTGTTGCCGCTCTACTTCTGATTAAAGAGTCCCCTGTTGATATTGGGGAAGAAGAGCCTGCCGCAAGCCCCACCAATCTTTTTGGGGAAGAGGGGCAGACGGAGGCAGAAGAGAGTACCTCGACTATTCTGCGAACCGTGCTTAGGAGCGGGGTTTTCTGGATAGTCTGTATTCTGTCTTTGGGCTTTACGTTGGTACGAGAAACCTTTCTTACTTGGACACCTCAGTACCTTACCGAAGTGGTGCATATCGCGAAGGCGGAGGCAGGGCGCATCAGCTCCTACTTCCCGCTTATGGGTGGGGTTTCGGTGCTTATCTGCGGCTTCCTTAGCGATAGATTGGGGCGTACCGGGCGCGCCGCGATTATCTTTGCGGGACTGGTACTAACGATACCAGCACTGCTCTTCTTTGCGTATGTTCACTTTGGAACCTCTTCTTTGCCCCCTATACTTGCGTTAGGAACGGTTGCTCTGGTTCTTCTCGGTCCGTACTCATTTTTGGCGGGAGCCATCTCGCTAGACTTTGGCGGCAAAAAGGGGAGCGGAACGGTTTGTGGTTGGGTGGACGGCGTAGGGTATCTGGGCGGTATCTATGCGGGGAAGGGGATAGGCGATATTGCTGAGAAGCAGGGCTGGAGTGCTGCCTTTCTTGTGTTGACGGGAGTTACTGTCGTTACCTGTATCACCGCCGCCTTTTACTGGCTTCATCAACTTAGGGAGACCCACAAGGCGGTTGCAGGTGGCTAGTGGCGATAAGCAACCCCACGACTCTTAGGTACTACTTGCTTTCTAACCTCTGCTTGCACCTTGCAGTCTGTATGTTGTATAATCAAACATTCCTCAGAACCACCGTTTCACTTATCTCTTTATGGGAGGCTATGCTATGCTTTTCAAACTCACTGTCAACGGGAAATCTACTACAGTAGATGCCCCAGAGGATATGCCCCTGCTCT
>OMJJ01000080.1 GCA_900299305.1 bacterium
AGTCTTTGGTGACGGGGAATGGATAGGGATAGCGAGATGTTAGGCTATTCTATCGCACATCTCTCAACGATACTGTGAACTACTTCACAGTCAATGCGTTATCTATGCAACAGTACTCCTCTTACAACAAAGCCCACCTCCCCGTTTTGCAGGAAGGTGGGCTTATTTATTCGGAAAGATGGGGGTGCTACGCCTGTTTGGGAGGCAGTGCGCGTACCTTTCCTACGGTGATACCGCCATCTACGAGCAAGGTTTGCCCCGTGATGTATTCACTGGCGGCGGAGGCAAGAAAGACCACTGCGCCATCCAAATCGTTGGGTTGTCCCGGTCTACCGAGTGGGATACGCTCAGAGAGGTACTCCACCCACGCCTCATTACGGTACATGATTTCGTTCTGCTTGGTTTTGAACCAGCCGGGCGCGAGGCAGTTTACAGTTACCCCATGCTCGCCCCAGTCGTCGGCGAGGCTCATGGTCATCTGCTTGACCCCGCCTCGGCTTGCGCCGTAGGGAGCCAATCCCGCATATCCCGCTACGCAGGTAACAGAGCCGATATTGATGATACGCCCGTAGTGTGCGGGTATCATCTTCTTTGCTACTGCCTGAGACACAAAGAACGTTCCGCGCAGGTTCGTCTCCAGAATGGTGTTCCAGTCTTCCCACTGCACATCAAGGGCGGGTTTGCGGATATTGCACCCCGCGTTATTCACCAGAATATCTATCTTGCCGTAGTGACCGTAAGCCTCCTCGACCATGTTTTGGATGCTGTCGTAGTCACGCACATCTAGGGGCACCGGAAACGCTTTGCGCCCCAGCGCCTCTATCTCGGCTTGAAAATCGGCAAGGCTTTCGCGGGTACGGCTGGTAATTACGAGGTCTGCCCCCGCTTTCGCCAATGCCCGCGCCATGTACTGCCCCAAACCCCGACTTGTACCCGTAACTATCGCTACGCGCCCTGTCAGGTCAAAAAGAGGGTTGCTCATACTGTGGATTACCTCTAGCCGTTTAGCTCGACGTGAGCCACGCGCTCATTAGACTGTTGTACAGTGTTGTTTGCCTCTTGTACCACGTCTTTTTTCACCCAGCTCATCATAGCGCGGAGTTCACGCCCTACCTTTTCGATGGTGTGATTGCGGTCTCGGTTGTCCAGAGCGCGGAAGACAGGTCTGTTAGCCCGGTTTTCCAGTATCCACTCTCGTGCAAACTCGCCGTTCTGAATCTCTTTTAGAATTTGGCGCATACGGTCTTTTGTGCCTTCGTCCACGATACGCGGTCCGCGGGTCATATCGCCAAACTGAGCGGTGTCGGAGATGGAGTAGCGCATCCCTGCGATACCCGCCTCGTACATAAGGTCTACAATCAGTTTGAGTTCGTGTAGGCACTCGAAGTAGGCGATTTCGGGTTGATACCCCGCCTCTACCAGGGTCTCGAAGCCTGCTTTTACGAGGGCGGTTGTGCCGCCGCAGAGAACGCTCTGCTCGCCGAAGAGGTCAGTTTCGGTCTCTTCTTGGAAGGTGGTCTCTAGGACTCCCGCACGTGTACCGCCTACGCCTTTGGCATACGCGAGGGCGATGTTCTTCGCGTCGCCGGTGTGGTTCTGGTGGATAGCGATAAGGCAGGGAACCCCTTTACCCTCCGCATACACGCGGCGCACGAGGTGCCCAGGTCCTTTGGGGGCGCACAT
The DNA here is from genome assembly GCA_900299305.1 of bacterium. GTDB lineage: Bacteria > Armatimonadota > Chthonomonadetes > Chthonomonadales > Chthonomonadaceae > CAIJLM01. Next base: position 1,684 of record OMJJ01000080.1, read on the forward strand.
AAAGACATCGACGTTTGCGGGGGGTAGCACCTGCCCAAAGTGGATATTAAACCCGTGACTAAATGCGAGTGCATTGCCGGGAGCCAAATAGGGTTCGATGCTCTCTTTGTACAGAGCCGACTGATACTCGTCGTTGACCAGAATCATGATGATGTCGGCGGCTTTGGATGCTTCGGCAACGGTGAGGACGGTGTGTCCGTCGTTTTCTGCCGCCGCCCAAGACTTACCGGGGCGCAAGCCCACTACCACATTTACGCCCGATTCGCGTAGGTTGAGGGCGTGAGCGTGTCCTTGGCTTCCGTAGCCGATAATCGCAACGGTCTTATTGCGAAGCACACCGAGGTCTGCGTCGCTATCGTAGTAAATTTTTGCAGGCATGAGTCTTCTTTCTCCTGAGTAATTTCTGTAAGGGTATTAGCGGGGCTTATAGCCCGCGAAAATGGCGAGTTCGTAGTGTTTCCAGTAGCAGTCTACATCCCTGTAGCCTATCTCAGAGAGCCACTGTGTTTGAGTGCTTACGGGTGTAAGGCGATTAGCAGACTTATCTAGGCGCGACTGTATCTCCTCTAGGGTCTGCTCGAAAGTAGTGTTTTGCCCAAGTGCTTGCCGGTGCCGCGCAAGGTTTTGCGTGTAGGCAAGTTCAAATAACTCTTCTCCTAAAGGAGTTGCGCTGGCAACGTGTTCTATATTGATAAAAACGCCGCCCGGCTCTAGTATCTCATAAATCTCGGTATAGATTTCGCGTTTGCGCTCGTCTTCGCTGTGATGGATAGCAAAGCCGGAGACCACCGCCGAAAATGCGGAGACAGGCAGAGCATCCCGCCAATCCAGCACGTTGAAATCGGTATGGAGGTAGCGAATGTCGGTTTCGGGGTAGCATGAGAGACGCTGTTTTGCCAGTTGTAGCATGGTCTCAGAGCCGTCTAGTGCTACTCCCTTTGCGCCTTGCCACCGCGAGAGGACGGTATCCAACAGAATTCCATCTCCACATCCCATGTCCAGCCCCCAAACCTCTTGGGCTTTAGGGTCGCGTTTGGGAAGCAGTTGGCGTAACACGGTAAGTTGGTCTTCTGCGCCCATGATGCCGGCTCGTCTATCGTTTGCGAACTTGGTAGCGACTTCGGGTTGTTGCCACACCGTCCAGTCAGTACGGGGTTCAGTTCTCTGCGTCATGTTTGCGTTTCCAGTTCCCTACTCCAATGCCTACTCCCAAACCTATTGCCACAAACAGTACAAGGTTTATGAGTACGTTACGAACGGTATCTATCCCGGTACTATCTACTACGGCGTTATAGAGCCGCCAAAGTACCCAGTTGAGGGGGGCAAGTAGCCCAACCGTTAGCCCATTGGTCGCCCCGCGCTTTGGGTTCCCGTTCCGTTTTCCTATCGCTCCGCCAACGGTAGCGGCAAGTAGCGGCACGAGCACCGCGAGTAGGGTAAATAGTTTCCCTAGTGCTTGCGTATCTACGATTTCGCGGAGGTCGTTCATAGCGAATTAATCGACATCTCTTCCAGCACGGTTTGCGGTTTTTGCGCCCCGTGCCATTGCAATAACTCCGGTGCGAACCAGTTCGCGGATACCGTAAGCGGCAAGAAGGTCGGTGATTTTGTCGAGTTTATCGGTGCTACCCGTTACCTCAATGATAAAGGTTTTGTCGCTCATGTCGATAATGCGCCCTCGGAAGATGTCTACAATCTGCATAATTTCGGTACGGACGTTTGCCTCTGCGTTGACTTTAATCAGTGCCATTTCGCGCTCTACGGCGGCGGTCTCGGTATAGTCTACCACTTTGATAACCTCAACGAGTTTGTTAAGTTGTTTGGTTATCTGCTCTAGTACGCGATGGTCTCCTCCGACCACGATGGTCATGCGGGAGATTTCGGGTTTATCGGTAACGGAGACCGAGAGCGATTCGATATTGAAGCCGCGCCGTGCGAATAGCCCTGCGGTTCGTGCCAACACGCCGGGGTGGTTCTCGACCAGAACGGTGATGGTATGCTGTTGTTGAAGTTGCGCCATAATCGTAGTGCTCATCTTGGTAGAAGTATCTTTCTCGAAAAAACGTGCTTATAAATCGAAGGAGGGGGGTGGGTTCCCCTCTTCTGGGTTTTCGTCCTCTTCTGTTCTTGCCTCTGTGGTTGGAGAGACAAAGAAATCGGCGAGGATAAACCCACCTTGATGGATGTCGGGACCGGGCCAGTGGAGAATGTCTTCCCTCCCGTTGGTAGGAGAGGCACTGCCCTGCCCGGTGCTGTAGCCCAAACAGATAGCGTAGTCTAGGTGGAGGAGGTCTCTTGCGTTGAGGGAACACGCCTCCATCTGCTCTCCGAAGCCGAGAGGTAAGTCGGAGGCACCCCGATTTGCCCGTGAGTATTCGTGCAGAAGCGGGAGTGCCTTTTGAAAGTAGACATGAGAGAACGCGGGGCGCACCAGTTGCCGAAAGAAGCGTCCGCTTCTGGTGAGAAGGGTACAACCGGTTTGGTAGTACTGCCACAACTCTTCGGGGTTACGTGTCTCGAAATCCATCGCGTTCTCTTGGGTTCCTTATAGGCTATTGGGGGGTTCCCGATTTACCAGATTGTACCAGTTCTACGTACTGCTTGAGTACCTCTTCCTCTTTGGAGAAAGACCACTCTGCGCCGTCGGCATGAACATCGGCTTTGAGCTGTTCGAGGTCTTGGCGAATCATCATCTCGGCAATAGACTGCCCGGAGGGTATCATCGGGTAGACTTTTTCGCTGGTGGGTATCACGCAGTCTATCACAACAGGGCGGTCAGTCACCGCTTTGGCGTTGCGTATTGCTTCGTCGAACTCGGCGGGGGTGGTGGCACGGAAGCCTACGCCACCATACGCCTCAACCAGTTGTACAAAGTTGGGAGAGGCTTGCAAGTCCACTTGGCTATAGCGTTCGGAGTAGAACATCTCTTGCCACTGGCGCACCATTCCTAGCGAGTGGTTATTGACTACTACGGTAATCACGTTGCGTCCGTAGACAGTGGCGGTCATTAGCTCTTGGGTCATCATTTGGAAGGAGCCATCACCGGAGATACAGATGACGCGCTTGTCGGGGTTTGCGAAGGCGGCTCCCACAGCGGCAGGAAGCCCAAAGCCCATAGTTCCTAGCCCACCGGAAGTCACCCACTGGTACGGACGGCGAGACTTGAAGTACTGTGCTGCCCACATCTGATGTTGTCCTACGTCGGTGGTCATAATACACTCTTCGCCAAAGACCTCCGAAATCTGTTCGATAGCGTACTCTGCATAGAGTTTACCATCTCTGGGATAGATAAGCGGGAAGGTACGCTTCCATTCGACAATCTGGTCGTTCCAGGGAGTCCAATCTCTTGGCTCTACGAACTTAAGTAGTTCGCGCAATACGGTCTTCACATCGCCTACTATGGGTACATCGGGCTGTATGACTTTTCCGATTTCGGCGGGGTCTATGTCGATGTGAATGATTTTGGCTTTGGTAGCGAACTTATCGGGGTTGCCGGTTACGCGGTCATCGAACCGTGCACCCACCGCGATAAGCAGGTCGGATTCGTTGACGGCGTGGTTGGCATACGCGGTTCCGTGCATCCCCAACATTCCGATACTAAGGGGGTGTGTCTCGTCGATTGCGCCCTTGCCTAGTAGGGTGGTCGTGGTGAGGATGTTGGTGCGCTCTGCGAGTTCCGTTACCTCTTGTTGTGCATCGGAAAGCACCGCACCACCCCCAACATAGAGAACGGGACGCTTTGCCTCAGCGATGAGTTGTGCCGCTTTTTTGAGTTGGAGTTCGGGAACTCGTGCGCCGGGTCCGGCGGGTTTGTAGGAGGGGATAAAGACCTGTCTGGGGTAGTCTTTTTCCGCATTGAATTCGATTTTGTTGCGGCTTACATCCAGGGGAATATCCACCAAAACGGGACCGGGGCGACCAGTGCGTGCCAAAAAGAACGCCTGTGCGATTGCCTCCGCAAGGTCTTCGGTGCGCTTTACGAGGAAGTTGTGTTTGGTGATAGGCATGGTGATACCGGTAATGTCTGCCTCTTGGAAGGCATCTTTCCCGATAACGGCGGTACGTACCTGTCCGGTTATCGCGACCATCGGAATAGAGTCCATGTAGGCAGTAGCGATACCGGTGACGAGGTTGGTTGCACCGGGACCGGAGGTCGCAAGGCATACGCCTACTTTGCCGGTGGAGCGGGCAAAACCGTCTGCCATGTGCGCGGCTCCCTGCTCATGGCGTACAAGGACGTGCTGAATATCTTTGCAGTCGAAGATAGCGTCGTAGATAGGAAGAACGGCTCCACCGGGGTAGCCGAAGATGTGGGAAACCTGCTCTTGTCGAAGACATTCGAGCATGATTTCTGCGCCAGACAGTTTCATAACGGATAACCTCCTCATCAAGTCCCGTTTATGCGGGGTAAAAAGCCTTAGAAACACAAAAAAACCCTCATCCCCAAGGGACGAGAGGCAAAGTTGCTCACGCGGTACCACCCTTGTAATCGGCTCATATTGACGGAATATGCACGATGGGCTGATACGCCCTGCCGACCACTTTACACGCTGTAACGGGCGCAACCGGGTATTCCTAGTAACAGCGTACTGCGTTCAGATACCTGCTCCGAGGGGAGATTCAGTGGCGTTCCTTGTTGCCTCGCACCAAGCGGCAACTCTCTGAAAAGGAGACAAGCACCTACTAGCCTCATCAACGCATAACAATATAGTGGATAACATTTTTTATTATGGCAGTTTCACCCTTAAAAGTCAAGTTAAATTTTCGTGAAGGGAGTTAGTGTGTAGGAGGTGGACTCTTATTTGTGAGGAACTTAGGAACTTTTTCACAGTGCTAAACCGTCTTGTATGGTGTATACTAACGTAGTATCCTCCATACACCTATTCCCCCTAACAAAATATAGACTCTACAGATTTCCGTTTAGGAGACCATTAAGAACATGAGACGTAACCTCGTTTCTACGCTACTCGCTACCACGATGGTAGTCAGTAGCCTCGCGGCAATGGTAGGTTGTGGTGCAGGCGGTGCTTCCTCCTCCACACCTAATAGTCAATCGCGTCAAGCCCTTCGCTCTTTAATCGGGCATCAGGAACTCGCTTTAGCGCAGGGGGGCGCACAAACAGCCCCTCTTGGTGGTGGAGCCGGTGGTGCGGGTGGCGGCATGGCGATACGACCTGGTATCTTTGGGATACTGCTAGGGCATGGAACCTTTACGGGGGGCATTGGTATTGCCACTTCGGTAGGCGTGTCCCCTCCCGGTAAAGGTGTAACCGTCTCCAAAGTCGTACACTATCCCTTTATCGGTAACTTTGTCCATCGGTTCACCGCTAAACAGGTTGCCAAACGAACAGGGCGAGGTGCAATCACCCGTGATGATTCTCCCACCTTCTACTTTGACGACTACCTTGCACTCTGGGTAGACATCACCTCGACAGATACCAACTACAGCGTTCTGCTTTACGAAGACCAAGCAAAGACCAAACCCGCAGGACACCTCACCTCTACCTTTCCAACCTCTAGTACCACCTTCCCACAGGTCTATCACTCCGAGTTTGAGGTAACGGCAGGAACCCTCAGCGGCGCACACGGCTACTACGATACTACTATCAGTGAAGATGGCTCTAGCAACTCTTCTTACGAGAACTCGTTCCCAGATGGAAGCCATAGTAAAGGACAGAGTTCTTGGGCAGTTAGCGGAGAGAGTAACTGGAGTGACCGCACCGAAGGTACAGGGGGCTACTATTTCCAAACCTCTGGGCAGTTCCACTCCGATGGCTCTGGGCATACCGTCTCTAGTGACTCTGCTGGCTATGGTCAGGACTACACCTATAATGCCGACGGCTCTGGCGTAGCGATTATCAACGGACCCGACCCCGGACTACCTGCGAAGATGGTATGGGATAACACCGGTAAAGTGACTATCACATGGGCAGATGGTACGGTAGAGGTCTGGGATCCTGCCAAAGATAACGGTGGAGGCGGCGGTGCAGGAGGTGGTGGAGGTACTGGCACGGGTACGGGTGGTGGTGGCGGTACAGTCACCGGCGGAACCCCCTAACTCACCCAAACAATAAAAAGTACCCCCTCCCCTCTTTAGCATGAGATAGGGGGTACTTTTTTGTTGACTTGCTCTGCGCTACTGCTCTCGGATGCGGCGGCAGATTTCGCGCAAAACGCCCTCTAAATCACCCGAAGCCGTCTTGAAAGCGTCGGCATCTACAGTAAGGGGCGCACCAAGTACCACCAACGGCGCACCGTACTTAGGACACGCGATCGCCTGTTCGATGCTCAAGCCGCCTACTGCCTGTACCGGAATAGAGACCGCTTTGACCACCTCCGCAAGTTCGTCTAGGGGGCTTGGCATCCTGCCGCCGTAACGGGCTTGCACTTCGGGGTCTCTACGCTCATCGAAACCGATATGGTGAATCACGTAGTCACAACCCAAATCTTCCAACTCCTTCGCGCCATCTACCATGCTAGGGCAACCGAGGTTATCCCCCATCACCTTCACTCCGTAGTCCTTCCCCGCCTGAACTACCTGCTTTATGGTTGCGGGATGTGCGCGAGCCATCACCACCACGTGCGTCGCGCCTGCCTTCGCCATCATCTCCGCTTCTAGATAGCCGCCGTCCATCGTCTTTAGGTCGGCGACAATGGGGGTGGTAGGAAACTTTTCACGTAGGGCGCGTACCCCATGTAGTCCTTCTGCTAAAATAAGAGGGGTTCCTGCCTCTAGCCAGTCTACTCCTGCCCGCATGGCAATCTCTGCGGTGCTAAGAGCCTCCTCAATGTTGGTAAGGTCGAGTGAAATCTGTACAATCGTC
>OMJJ01000081.1 GCA_900299305.1 bacterium
ATAGTGGACAAAGAAGAACCAGCGCAAATCGAACTCGTCTATCAAAAATATCGACTTCTGCGTCTGCTCTGCGAGGTAGTCTACCAGCATTTCTGCGTTAAAGCAGTCCTGTTGGGCGGTGCGCGTATCGAGTTGGAGCACCTCCTCCAACCACAGCACAAACCCATCCAGTATCTCATAAGCGTCGTCTAGCAGGTCTTGAACGCTCTCTTGCTCTTCGTCCCAATCCAAATCAAACTCGTCCCAATCTTCCGCCATGCGTTACTCTCCTGATACCTGAAACGTAATATAAAATCCTTCCGTTGCTACTCCTACAACAATACATAGTTGACAGATATATGTAAGGAAGGCAGATGCAGAGTGCCCCGTATTGAGATACAACAACCTATCACCCACATTAATTTCTCTGAAAGGGTCACTACTATCTTCGAATTTATTTTTAGGCTCACTATTTAAAAACCAACGGGTAACAGGATAACCACCATCAAAAGGAACCGGTACTGGCAGCCCTTGCCGGAAGAGATAGCGTACCATCTGCTCGGCAAAGTCTCGCCATGTACGCAGACTAACCTCTTCGCCGTTTGGAAAACGCAGAATGCTGGGTTTTCTGCCTGTTGCCAGCTTACTATTGTTTTTCAACTCTTCCAAACTACAAGTTATCGCGGTGGTGGGAGAAGGTGAAACAGGTTCCGCCTCTACCTGAGAGGGCGCGTGTCTCCCTTCACGAAACCAACTGGCTACTGTTTCCGCATCAAGGTCATGGAGAGCATCCCGCCTTTTCAAACAGAGGGTAAGGGCTTTGATAGGCTCGCTCTTCCCATCGCATAACTGCGTTGGTAAAATGCCTTCCAGTAGCCCCAATAACTCTGCTTGCCGTGCTTGGCGGCGTTCCCGTTCCTCCCGCTCCCTCTCCTGTTGTAAGTACCGCTCAATGCCATTAGATAGCACTTCTGTTTTGGAAAGCGCGTTCATTAGCACGGTAAACCGATCAGTATCTCGTAGGTACACCTTGGCAACCAGTTTATCCTGTGCCACTCCCTGAACCGTATTGTCGTATAGCCGCCACTCCTGTCCATTGGTAAGCACTACAAACCGCTTTCCATTCTGGTTCGCGTAGTTTAGTGCCTGTTGCGAATGGGTGTCTTCCAGCGTAACACGCCACGCCTTCGCCTCAATAAACCATGTTGAAGAGGTATTGGGTAGTAGAGTGTAGTCGGGGTACTGCCCCGCACTATCTGCCTTACGCGACTCAATATCTCGGCGTGGATAGCCCGTCCAGAGAAGAGGCAGTATCACACGCTCGCAGGTATTGGATTCGTTGCTTGGGGGGTCATCAAAATAGGACTGCGCTTCGGCAATCTCTTCTTCCAATGTCATAGTGGCATCCTGCTAGATTGATATGTTACTACAAAATTCGAGAAGGGGATGGGAGATTCCTGCTGTGCTTGGCTTATTGGGTACTCTCCACGAGTGTGTAAGACTGGCAGGGGGCTGGCACTCACCCCACCCTAGTCCTACCCCTTTACAAGGGGAGGGAATCTCGCCTCTCAAAAGTGGTTCGAGAGATAACTACATAACACGGATTAAAAAGTCATACAGTCCCCATTGAGCCTTGCGAAGGGGAAAGGTCGGAAAGGGGTGGGTTCCTACCACTTTGTACTATAGGGTAATAGCCACCTCACCCCTCGTTTGGCGCGAACTTGAGGATATACTCTGAGGGGCGCGGCAAAACTATCTGATAGAACTCGGGGTCTGGGGACGGCGCGAACAGAACCTCTCGCCCTGCTTGCGACATCCCTACCAGTTTTACGCCTTTGGGTACGCGCAGGAACACCGTACCATTACGGAAATCGTTATGAATACGCGCTTCCGTCAGCCTCCCCTCTCTCCACTTTATGCCCACCGTAAAGCCGCCCCGTGCCCGTAGTCCCGTTACGCTACCCGTTTTCCATTGGGAGGGTAGTGCGGGTAGCAAGGTAATTGTTGTGTCGTGGCTCTGTACCAGCATCTCGGCAATGGCGGAGGTTCCCCCGCAGTTTCCATCTATCTGAAAGATTTTGGGCGGGTGCAAGTCAAACAGGTTAGAAGCGGTGCTACTCGCAAGTAGTTCGCATAGGTTTTGGTACGCCTCCTCTGCTTCCCGTAGCCGCGCCCAAAAGTGAACAATCCACGCTCTGCTCCATCCCGTATGTCCTCCCCCATTCGCCAGACGGTACTCCAGAGACTTCCTACACGCCAACGCCAGTTCGGGGGTCTCTTGTGATGAAACCTGACTGCTGGGAAACAGACCGTACAGGTGCGAGATATGGCGGTGTCCGGGTTCCGGCTCGTCGTAGTCCTCAATCCACTCCTGAAGCCGTCCCGTTGCAGGGCTAATTTTGAGAGGAGCCAACTCCTGTAACACCGCTTGGCACTGTAGCATGAACTCCGTATCATCCCACAAGATTTGCGCCGCCTGTACACAGTTCGAGAGAGCATCCCGCACTATCTGCAAGTCCATCGTTGCCCCATAGGTAAATAGGGAGAGCGTTCCATCCGGTAGGCGAAACTGGTTTTCGGGGGAGTGTGAGGGACAAGTAACCCATCTTCCCTCCTCATCTTTTACCAGAAAATCGAGCAGAAAGAGGGCGGCAGAGCGCATAAGCGGGTAGCCTTGCTCTTTCAAAAACTGCCTATCTTGAGTAAAAAGAAAGTGCTCCCAAAGGTGAGTAGAGAGCCATGCCGCCCCCATCACCCAAATCCCCCAAACGCCGTCGGCGGGAGTAGTAAAGCCCCATATATCGGAAAGATGATGCACTACCCACCCTCTCGCTCCGTAGTGGGTCTTTGCAGTCCGCTCTCCCGACTCCACTAGCGACTCCATATAATCAAACAGGGGATGATGGCACTCGGAGAGGTTGGTGCTTTCGGCGTGCCAGTAGTTCATCTGTAGATTGATGTTGGTATGGTAATCCGAACCCCAAGGGGCATTGAGCAGGTGGTTCCAAACGCCCTGTAGGTTCGCAGGAAGCGAGCCTGGTCGTGAACTGCTCATAAGCAGGTATCTACCGTACTGAAAGTAGAGCGCAAAGAGGCTTGGGTCGTCTGCCCCCTCCTTTAGGGCTTGTAGGCGTTGGTCGGTGGGCAGGTTTTCGTTTTCGGAGTGTCCTAAGTCGAGTTTCACCCGCCCCATAAGGGAGTCAACGTCTTTTATGTGCCTTGCTTTTTGCGAGTTGTAGGTGTATTTGCGTAGTTGGAGTGTGTTCTTACAGTGCTGTGCGGGGTCTTCTACTCGATAGTTGGTTCCTGCTACTAAAAGCAGGGTCACTTCCATAGCGTTGGATATCGTAAGGGTGTCATGGGCGATATGAAGCGTATCGGTATCTACTTGCGCCTGTAGATGCGCCTCGAACTTTACGCCGGGAGTATCGGTATCGCGCCCTATCTGCCCTCGCAAAACAATTTTGTCTCGACCTACAATAAAGCCATCCGCGTCCTGTTCGCGGGTCAGCCTTATTCGGATATTCAGGTGCTTTTTGCGACTAGCAGTAAGGTGCACTACAATCAACTGGTCGGGGTAGGAAGCGAAAACCTCACGAGTGTAGCGAACTTCTCCCGCATAGTAAGCGGTTTTGGCGATACCCGTTTCGACATCCAGTTCCCGCCGATAGTCGGTAACGTGGTCGCTATGAAAGCACTCTATCTCCAAATCCCCTAGCGTTTGGTACGACTTTACTGCGGCGGGGTTTCCCATAAAATGTTGGCTTGCGAGTTCCTCTGCTTCTCGGTTTTTGCCCTCAAAAAGAAGGCGGCGTACTATAGGCAGATAGGTAAGCGTGTTGGGGTTGGTGGTATCTCTGTATCCCCCATCCCAGAGTGTCTCCTCATTCAGTTGTATGCGCTCCTTAAAAACTCCGCCGAATACCATTGCCCCTAGCCGCCCGTTTCCTACAGGCAGAGCCTCTAGCCAGTCCGTCGCGGGTTGGCAGAACCAGATTTTGGATGACATTATAAACTCCTCAGTTCTATTCAAAAGTGTAGAGCTGCATCAAGGCGAGTTTCCAAATCAGTGTTGAACCACACTGTTCGCGAATAAAAGTTTCCAATCGTTATCAAAATAACCCACTGCAAGCACTCCGCCCACACCTTTCGTCAAGGTATCGGTGTGTAGCAGAGTAAAGTCGGGATATGCCACCCCCGACACAAAGTAGGGAAGCCGCTCGGTGAGGCGTAGCCCCTCCTTGCCTGTCCCACTCACCACTCCTACCGTCGCTTTATCGCTTCCTTTACGAGGGTAGAGGAATAGGCACGACAGGTTATCACCTGTAAACTCCTCCGTCCCTATCTGTACCCGTGAGCGGCTAACCAGTATGGGCGCGTTGGCAAGCAGGGGCTTCCATGCGCCATTCGTTTCAGAGTTACCGTATAGAATCACATTTCTATCTGGGTCTCGTTCTATAGCAAAGGCGGTATCAGGGATAACTTCTACTGCCCCATTTCCTCGATACCAGAAGGTTTCGGCATCGTAACGCGCCTTTGCCAGCGACCATGCGTTCTCTTCGGGGGTTCCTTGCGTACCAAATACAAAGAGCATCCTGTTCTTAAACGCCTCCTTAAAGTTCCCCGAACGCAAGGGGTTCTTCCGCTCCAAACTCACCTCTCCCAACAGTCTCCAAAGCCCGCCTTCTTGCCGAATACGAACAATAGGCTCGTTAATAGGGTAGGGTACGCCCTCCAGTTTCTGACCATCTACCTCCAAGTGGATAGGTGCCCCTGCGGGTAGCCCGCTTACTTTAATAGTCAGTTGTTCCACATTGCGGGTAGTTCCGGAGAAACGCCGTAAAAGAGGGTCAAAAACTAAGTGAACATTACTGGTTTCCCAGGGGACTCTCTGTGCCTCGATACCTGCCCACTTGTACCACGCCGAAACTCCCGGATTGCCCGTAGTAAAATCCACTTCGCGTATCGCCTCTAGTGGGGGTAAGGTGTGGCGGCTAAAAAACTCGAAGAGAGGTCGCCAATCCACTGCATCGGCTCCCGGTTCCGGCGAGGCATCCCACCAGTGTCCTGCCCCTGGCTGTTCGTGGTAGGTAAAATCACGATGGAACTTGCCTAGTTGGCGTACCATCTCTTGCGCTTCGGTGGCGGGTACGTTGTCGTCGGCAGAGCCATGCAGAATATAGATACCAAGCGGGGTCAGGTTTGGTAGATAGTGGAGGGTGGCACTGGTTTGGCTCGCGCTCTGTAGCATCTTTTCGACAGGGTTTGGCGCTTGTACCTGCACTCCCCCCGCATACGATACAAAACTAATCCACCCCGCACTAGGTGCAATGGCGGCAAACCTTTCGGCGAAATGCACCCCAATCTGCCAAGTGCCATGCCCTCCCATAGAGTGCCCTGTTAGATAGACGCGCTGAGGGTCGTAGGGGAGCGTTTTTTGAGCGTGGTTCAGCACTTCCAGCGCGTCCATGCGCCCCCAGTCCTCCCAATCGAACCCATAAGGTCGGCGGTTGGTGGGTGCTACGAGGGTCGCCCACGATTTCGGGCTATACGCATCTGCTTGTCCAATCGCCTCCACACTCGCTCCATGCAGAGAGAGTACCAATGCAGGAGCCGGTGCTTTGGGTGAAAGCAGATGTGCGGGGTTTACGGCATAGTACTGCACACTCCCGTCTATCTCACTCAAAAACGTGACTTTGTAGGTCTGGTCGGGGGTGCGTAGCCTTACCTTTATCTCGGTAGTGTCTAAAACAGTGCGCTCTTGGGTCAATGTAAGTTTTAGGGGGTAGTCGTTCGGCTTTTGGAGGCGGTGCTTGCCGATAACAAAAGTAACTTTGCGGGTTCCTAATGGCAGTAATGAGGGGACATCTACTACCGTTTTCGCGATTCCATCGCCTTGTACGCTCAGTTTTAGGTTCGATAGGGGGTCGTGGGTGGTGTTCACTACAACCACGCTCGCAAGTAGGTTTTTCTTCTCGTTTAGCCTCAAATCGGGCAGGGTCGTGTCGTTGGCGTTCAGTTGTGCTTTGGCACGAATGGGGGTCAGTTTGGCGTTTAGCCCACCTCGCGCGCACAGAAAAAGCAGGTAGTTTTCGCCCGAATGGAGTGCGACAGGTATCTTGGTAATCCCCCAACTATAGACATCGCCAATACGCGGGACTCCGTTCACATAGACCATGCTATGCCCCGCGGCTTCCAACAGAAGAGTCTTGGGTTCCGATAGCGTAACAGTCCAGAGTGCGTATCCCGACGCAAGGTCTTCGCTCTGAAACTGCCCGTTACTGTCTGCTTTCAGGGGTCTCCAAGCGGAGGTTTTGCCGTTTGGAAACGTAACCGCTTGCCCTTCCTGTGGCACTCTCCATCTATCCGAGATAAGCTGCGCCTCGATAGGGTCGATATGGGTAGGAGTGCGCCCACCACGCACCTCTAGTTTCAACACAAGGCACTCCCTGAGCATAACTGCCTCTTTGGAGGGTGGCTGTGCATAACTACGAGTACCCACAAGCCAAAGAATTCCCACTACAGGGAGGAGAAAGCACCTTAAAACACGTACAAAAAGCATATTACTCTTCCTAAAAACTAAAATGTCTGCCTGCTAGTTCAACAAAAGGATAGCAGTATCCTGCCACAATAGAGATTATTGAGTGAAAATCGCAGACTTTTTTAGCCAAATGCAAAGGCAAGCAACCGATGGTAAACGAAAACCTCTCTTCTCTCAACAGCACAGAACGCGATTTTGTTGCGAAAGCACGGAAAGTAGGAGAAACGGTACTCGCCCCTCATGCCCAAGATACTGACCAGAGCAACTCTCCCCGCCTCGAAAACTTTCGCGCTCTCTCTGAGATAGGGCTGTTTGGTATGGGGATTCCAAAGCAGTTTGGGGGGCATGATGTCTCGCCGCAAACCCAACGCGAAGTTACTGAAATCCTAGCCTCGTACTGTGGAGTTACCACCTTCACACAAGCACAGCACCACGGTCCTTCCCGCATGATAGCAAACTGTCCCAACAGTGCATTAAAGGATGTGCTGTTACCAAAACTGGCAAAAGGAGAGTGGATTACAGGGGTCTCATTTGCACACCTGCGCCGTCCGGGAAACCCCATACTACGAGCAGAACCCGTTCGAGGAGGCTACCTGTTACAAGGCACTGCCCCTTGGGTGACGGGTTGGGGAGTAATGAACCAGTTTGTTTTCGGTGCAACGCTTCCCGACGGACGCTTTGTCTACTTGTGGTCTCCTGCCAACCGCGATGATTTCCCAGAGGTGTTTGCAGAGGTTGCGCCCCCTAATGGAGAGTGGGGTACGATGAGTGTGTCGCCACCCATTCCCCTCTGTGGCATGAACGCCTCCGCTACCGTGATACTCACCTTCGAGAGCTGGTTTATCCCACAAGCGCACTGGATGCTGGAATCGGATAGAGAGACGATGCGGAAAAACGACAAGAGCAACGTTTTGGGGGCAACCGCCATGCCGCTAGGATGCTCTGCGGGGAGTGTGCGCGTACTGTGCGAGACCGCCGAAAAGCGCAACCTACCTGCCGTACACCGCGCTGCAAACGCCTTTACCCACGAGTGGGAGACCGTAAAATCTCAGGTGTTGGAGTGGCTGAACAGGCAAGACGACCCCAAATTCGGAGAGGAGGCACTCCGCATCAGGGCGTGGTGTATCGATCTCGCGGTGCGCTCTGCTCACGCCGCCATAACCGCCAGTAGCGGCTCCGCCAATATGCTCACTCACCCCGCCCAACGCCTCTTACGCGAAGCCACTTTCTACACCATTCAGGCACAGACCCAAGAGGTTATGGACGCAACTCTGGCACGGCTGGAAAGAGAAATTTAAAAAGTTGCAGTGTAAGTTGCCGCAATGTGCAAGCACTGCGGAGTACCGAGCCAAACCAAACAAAAGGGAGAGTTTAGATGAGTACCGAAGACGAAACCGCAGAGTGGCACAAAAAATTTGCAAAAAAAGCCTTTAACGATACGTGGGACTTGATAGAAAAGCCAAATCGTACCCCGCAAGACAACGATACCATGCTCCACACCGCCCATGCCTCCCGCTACCACTGGGGCGTAGTGGGTGAACCGCTACGGCACTCGATTGGGGAGTGGCAAGTCTCTCATATCTACACGCTACTAGGGCGTTCCGAACCTGCCCTGTACCACGCACAACGCTGTCTTGACCTCTGCATAGAGAACGGCATCGGAGGGTTCGCACTCGCTTATGCCTATGAAGCCCTCTGCCGCGCTCATACCGTAGCGGGAAACAAAACCGAAGCAGGGACCTATCGTGCGGAAGCAGTTCGGGCAGGAGAGGCGATAGCGAAAGAGGGAGAACGTACCAAACTGATGCAAGACCTAGAAACGATTCCCATAATTTAGGCTCGCTTCTCTCACTTACAGGCAGGATTACAGGCGTGTTGTCTTGAACTATTGGGTATAACAGATATGTGAAAACGAAAATCCAATGTCCGAGACCGCCCTACCCCAATCTTCTTTCTTTGTAACGGGAGGCACTCTTCATTTAGATGCCTCCTCTTATGTCTCACGCCAAGCCGATACCGACCTCCTGAGTAGCCTCCTCAACCATGAGTACTGCTTCGTTCTCAACTCTCGGCAGATGGGCAAATCCTCCCTCTGTGTTCGTACCATCCACAAACTCAACCAACAGGGTGTCACCACCGTCTTCCTAGACCTCACCAAGTTTGGAGGAAGTAACCTCACCCCAGAACAGTGGTATGCGGGTCTCCTCTCCGAAACAGGACGTGCTCTTGGTCTCCGTAAAGAGTTCCTGATGTACTGGAAGGAACACAACGACCTTAGCCCCCTCCAAAGAGTGTTTGGTGCGATACAGGAGGTCGCTCTCCCCGCTACCACCCAACCCATTGTTATCTTCATCGACGAGATAGATGTCACTCGCTC
>OMJJ01000082.1 GCA_900299305.1 bacterium
AGAGCATTTCGCACACGGCTCTGTCTCGCAAAGAGCGTTCGGCGGTAGTGTCGCTTTGGGTGAGGAGGCGTTGTATCTTGGCTTCGGAGAGGACTCGTGGGATGCGCTTGGGGGTTTTGCGCCCCTCAATGTTCATGCAGAAGTTGTCGGGTCGTATATCGGCAATAACAAGGTACTTGGCAAACGAGCGTATGGAGGTGATTTTGCGGGTGATACTGCTTGCGCTGTTGCCCTGCTCTTCGAGGTAGGCAATCCACGCGAGGACATGGCTCTCTTGGAGTTCTTCGGCGGTGCGTGCGCCTCGTTGCAGAGCCACCATCATAAACTGCTCCATATCGAAGCGATAGGAGTTGACGGTGTTGCTTGAGAGACCGCGCTCTGTCTCCAGATAGGCGGAAAACCCTGCTACGTGTGCGGCTAACGTCTCCATGTAGACCTCTCTATATCCCTTTACTTGGCTATCTCTTTAGCAATCCAGTCGTAGGTGGGTACGGTGTTTCCGTTTCGTTGGATAAGCCCTTTCGGGTTCCAGTAGATACCATCTTTTCCTCGTGTCCCTCGTACAGCGATACGCGAGATACCATAACTACTGAGGGGCAGTACCTCTCCTTTGTCCGATACCCCATTCCCATTCTTATCACACCAGACGGCGATACCCTCTAGTTCCTTGCCGGTTAGGTAGCCGTCTCCATTAGCGTCTAGCCGTGCGAGAGGAGCATACCCGTGTTGCCATATCATGCACCAAGTCACATTCCCAAAGAGTTGGTAGCCAGAACGAATATGCCCTGTGTGCAAGGGATCCCAGACCAGTATCCCTGTGTTTGCGTTCACCCAACTCCATCGCTCTCCCATTCGGCTCCCCATAAGGTCGAAGCGCACCGCTTTGTGAGGAGATACCAGTTTGGAGAGGGGGTCGTGTCCATTCAGAGGAAAGATGATGGGGCTAATCGCCCTACTCACTGCCATCCCACTCTTTAACCACTCTTTCAAAGCCGCCACCTCTTTTTTAGACTGCGAGTCAGTGCGGTTTCTTTCGAGGCGTATGATGGTAGTAGCGGCTTCTTTCGCAGGAATCATAAAATTTAGGAGGGTATGCTCTATCTCTTCTTTTGTAGGCATATACTCTCTGTATACCCTTCGTACCATCTTCAAAGCCTCATCACGCCACTCCTCTTCGCTTGCTAATGCCCCATTTTGCTTAAACGGTGCGGGTACTGACTTCGCAAATGCAATCCCCTGTTCTAGCATCCACCCGTACCCTAACAGGTAGTAAGAGTAACGCTCCATGCGGACTCGTTTCTCCTTTTTCACTGGGCTACCAAACTCCAACGCCTTTTTGTAGTTTTCCAGCGAGAGGCGCAGGTATTTTTCTTGTTCCGCTTTGAGTGGCGGGGTTTCGCGAGAATTGTCAGGAGAGAGAGGCGTACCAAAATCGTCATAATGAGCATTAAGTCGCCCGTGTTCTAACGGTTTGCCATCTAGTTTTTGAAATGCCGCGCTGAGTGTCTTTTTAGGAACCGTATAGAGTAGGCTGTACACACGCCCCAACTCGTAATAGGCATCAGCGTCTTTGGGATGTGCTTTGATGTAGGCTTGTAGATTGTCTACCAGCCTTTTAGGGGGAACCTCTTCAAATCGTAAAGTTGTCATTATTTCACCAAAAGCGGGGAAGCGAGGCGCAAAAAGCCCCGTAATACTTAGCGCACACAGCACCATAACGAGCCTTCGCATCTCACTTCCCCTCCTTTGAATGGGTTCGCTTGCCTTAGAACAGCCCAGTCACGACCTTTCCCTTTACCAGTTCACGGGGTTGGTTGAGGTGGTTGTAGATGATGGTTTCGGGTGAGATGCCTAGCGTGTGATAGACGGTAGCCAGCAGGTCGGTGGGATGCACGGGGTTCTCTACGGGTGTGGAGCCAGTTGCGTCCGACTTTCCATAGACCCGCCCCCCCGGAACTCCGCCGCCCGCAATGAGAGCGGTATAGCAGTAGGGCCAGTGGTCGCGTCCGTCGGGTGCGTTGCCGTTACCAGAGGTGCTTACCCCCATGCGCGGCGAACGCCCGAACTCCCCAACTGCGAGTACCAGCGTATCTTGGAGCATTCCGCGTTGGCTCAGGTCTTCTAGTAGTGCCGAAAGCGCACTATCTAGTTTGGGGCAGTGTAGGTTTTTTAGCGGTCCGAAGTTGGCGGCGTGGGTGTCCCAAGCGGTAGTATTCGGGTCGCCGTTCGCGACGGAGGGCCAGTTCACCTGAACAAAGCGGGTTCCCGCTTGAATGAGGCGGCGAGCGATGAGCGCGGACTGCCCAAAGGTGTGCCTGCCGTAACGGTTACGTACCGCGTCCGGCTCTTTGGTAAGGTCGAACGCTTCACGGGCACGTCCCGAAAGGATAAGCCCTAGTGCCTTCTCGTAGTAAGAGTCGAGGGCGAAGGTGCTGACCGCTTTCTCTAGTTCCGGCATTCCGGAGTCGATGACTTTGCGAAGTTGGGCGCGCCGTTCTAGGCGGGTACGGGAGACCTCTGCCCGTAGCGTGAGGTCGTCCAGTTTGATTTTGTCCATCTTCTTCTGG
>OMJJ01000083.1 GCA_900299305.1 bacterium
CACCCCACCCTAGCCCTACCCCTTTACAAGGGGAGGGAATCTCGCCTCTCATAAGTGGTTCGAGAGACAACTACTTTACACAAATTAAAAAGCCGTACATACCCCATTGAGCCTTCGCAAGGGGAAAGACCAATGCACTGTATCCTGAAAGGTTTTCTTGCTCTGAAAAGTGAGCAGGAAAGGGTGAATTGCAAGTCTCCCACTTGTTAAGGGGGAGACTTAGAGGGGGTGATTGCCTTCCAGTGATGTTGGATAACCACTTAAACTTCTACCTCTTTTTGGGGTGGCTATGTTTGGTTTGCGGAAGAGGCGAGTTGTTCTGCTACCCGTACTCTGCGTATGAAACTGGAGAGTAGGTCTGCCTCTTCTTTGTTAAACCAGCGGGGTTCGTTGGTGTAGATTTCCAAGACACCTACTGTTTGCCGACCTAGTTTGATGGGGACTCCTAAGTAGGAAGCGAGATTATCTTTTTTAAGCCAACTGTGTGCCTCAGAGCGGGAGTCTTGGGGGAGTTCGGATAGGAGGAGGGTCTGCCCTCGTTTTGCGACCCAGCCCGCAAGACCTGTACCTACTGCTAGAGTTGTATCGGGCATGGCGTTGGGGCGGCACTGACTGGCGGCGGTGAGCTTGAGGGTATCTACATCTACTTGGTAGAGGGTACAGCGGTCTCCGCGCATGAGTTCTAGCGAGATGTTGGCGAGAATTTGGGGTAGATTGCTCTCGGTAAGAGCCTTGCCAATGGCGTTTGCAACCCTTCGGAAGTAGGTTTTCATCTCCTGCGACTGCTCTTTTGCCCTCTCATAGAGTAGCGCGTTGGCAACGGCAACCGCGGACTGGTTCGCAATGGTGTATAACAACCCCATTTCGGCAACGGTAAAGAGACGGCGGTGTTCGCTCATAGCATGAACTACCCCGATAACGTTGTCTCCGACGTGCATGGGGACGCAGAGGGTAGAGGCGACACCGGCTTGGTGCAGTGGGGCAGATTGGTTGCGCCTATCGGCAAGCACGTCGGCGACAGCTTGCGGGGTCTGCCATTCGTAGACCCAACCGCCTATCCCCTCCCCTACGGCGTGTCCTTTGTCTCCGAAAGCGAGTAGAGGGTCGAGATTACGGGTAATCTGCGGCAGAAGCCGCCCCGTGTGGGGGTCTTGTAGGAGCATGGCGAACTTGTCGGCTTTGAGGAGTTCGAGGGTGCTGTCTGCCACAAAGTCTAGGACTTGCTCTACGTGGAGGGTTTCGTTGACGTGCTGAGAGAGTTCGTAGAGGGCGTTTGCCTCTTCTGCTTGGCGTTGGGCATCTTCGTAGAGCCATGCGTTTTCAATGGCGATACCTGCCTGTAGCGCAACTGCCGAGAGGAGTTTGAGGTCTTCGGGGTGGTATACGTTTCGCTGTAGACTGGTGACAATAAGTAGCCCATATTTCTCTTCTCGGCTCCGCACTGGTGCATACATCACGGAGAGGGAGTGGGTGCGCTCGGACATATCCACATAGTCTTCGCGGGTGTCGGTATCGGTGAGAAGCATGGGCGTACCGCTATTGAGAACTTGGGCATGGATGCCTGTCTCTACCGAGAGTTGGATGTCGCTCTCTTCAGGGGCAAGCCCTCTTTCGGCGGCAATATAGAGGTGGGTGCGGTCATCGTTTAGCAGGAAAAAGACGGCGGCGTGGTGTTCTAGGTGAGCGCATACCGCCTCTAGCACCTCCTCCATCACCTTTTGTACGCTTAGGCTACCGGATACGGTTTGCGTGGCTTGGTAGAGTACGCTAAGTTCACGGCGTTGTTCGTATTCGTTACGCGCCGTCGCCTCCATTTTTTGCGCGAGTACCACTAAATCTGCGAGCAGGGTAAGCACGTCTATATCGTCTTGGTCGAAGGCGGGAAAGGGAGAGAGTCCGGAGTTGCTGTCTACTTTGTTTAGCGCGGAGAGGGTTCCAATGGTGCGCCCCTCTCGCACAACAGGGACGACCACCGCAGAACGTGGCGCAGCGGGGGCATCGGTGGTTGCCCAACGGGGTGCTGGCTTGGTAGTCGCGTTGTCTGCGTCGTTGGGTGCGAAGAGGTCTCCGGTTTCAAAAGCGTTTCGCCTATCTAGTAGGAGGGCTTGCCCGGACTGAATGACGGGTTCTGAGAGGGAATCGGCAACTTTGACCCGCAGCCCGACTATCTCTTCTGCATTCTCTCCTGCTACCGCTACGAAGTCGAGCATATCGCGCTCTTCCCCAAACAGGCAAAGAGCGGCACGGGAGGCGGTAGTAAGGCGGCGTGCCTCTTCTACTACCATCTGCTGAACATCACGGGCAGGTGTAAGCGACTGTATGGCTTCCGTAAGGCGACGGATGGCGGCACGGAGCGGTGCGCCTCGGCTCATAGTGTTGTCTCCTCCTCTTCGTGCCCATTTTTGCACAATTTGAGAAGGCTGTCAAGAGGAGGCAGGGACGGTTTGAGTAGGATATTTTGGAGTAGGAACAAGATAGTCATACTCTCTTCTAAGGCGAGTTCTGTAGGCTCTCTAAAACCTGCCAGTAGTTCGGAAAGGTTTTGGCGACGCACGAGGGATTATCAATCACGATACCCGATACACGAAGCCCGACGAGTGCGAAACTCATCGCGACTCGGTGGTCGTGATAGGTCTGTATGGTTGCGGGTTGGATATTGGTACAAGGATAGACAGTTAGCCCGTCTGGACGCTCCTCTACCTGTACCCCAAGCCGAGTGAGTTCGGTGCAGACTGCCGAGACACGGTCACACTCTTGTAGTCGGCTATGCGCTATATTTTTAATGGTGGTGGGCGAAGTCGCGAAGGGCGCAATCGCGGCGAGGGTGAGGCTGGTGTCGGAAATCGCGCTCATATCGCGCTCTATACCGCGTAGTTCTCCGTTTGCGGGGGCGGTGAGCGTGAGGGAGTTTTCGTTGGTCTCTACGGTACAGCCCATTTCGACAAGTACCTCTGTAGCAAAGCGGACATCACCTTGCAGAGCGTTCGCGCTGAGGTTGGGTAGGGTGATGCTTCCCCCCGTAAGGGCGGCGGCGGCAAAGAGGTAGGAGGCACTGGAAGCGTCGGGTTCGATGGGATAGGGATTTTGGGGCGCGTACTTCTGCCCTGTGGGTATCCAGAATTTGCGGTTGTTGCCAGTGGGGGCTTGTACTCCCCATTGCGCCATCATACGGCGGGTAATATCTACATAGAAGGGGCGCAGTTGCCCCCGTATCTCTAGCGTGACCTCTTTTTGTGCGTAGGGGGCTACCATCAAAAGCGCAGAGAGAAACTGACTGCTGGCAGAGGCGTTCAGGTGGGCGGTTCCGCCCGGTATCTCCCCTGCCCCCTCTACGACGATGGGGGGACACCCGTTCCCAAACTTCGCAAAGGCGGCGACTTTCCAATCGTTGAGTGCGTCTATCAAATCGCCTTGCGGACGCTCTCTCATGCGGGGTACGCCGTCGAGTACAAACTCTCCTCTGCCTAACGCGGTAAGGGCGGTGAGGAAGCGGATAGAGGTTCCCGAATTTCCTACAAAGAGTTCTGCACCCTCCGCAGGGATATGCCCTCCTTGCCCCGCTACGGTTATGGTCTCTTCTGCTTCGTCTACGGTGACTGTAAAGCCTAGTCTTTGTAGCGAGTCAATCATTACGGCAGTATCGTCCGAAGCGAGTGCGCCAGTAAGGGTGGAGGTTCCTTCTGCGAGAGCGGCGAGAATGAGGGCGCGATTGGTGAGGCTTTTGGAGCCGGGAACGCGAAACGTGCCGCGAATGGGCTTTGTAACGGGCTGAACTTGGTATTGCGGGGGGTAGGAAATGGGTTTCAAATCTTTATATCTTTTCAAGGGTAACTAAGCCGCCCTCTGCAAACTGAATCACCAGTTCTTGAGCGTTCATTAAGGCAGTACCTAGCAAGGGGCGTTGCCCCATAGCAAGCACTGTCACAGTACGTACCTCTCCCTCCCAGAGGATAGTGGCATGGTACACAGGATGATCCACTGCCACACCATCCGCAAGGATTGCTTCGATACGCTGATAAAAGGGAAGGTTCAGTGCAGTAACCGCTTCTGAGGAGAGTACTAGAAATCCATCGAAGCCGGTGTCTACTACAAACTCAATCTCTATACGCCTGTTGTCTGGCAGGAGAAAAGGAATATCAAGCCGTGCTTGCCGCCCTACCACTTTTCCTATCATAGAGGCTTTGTCCTTGAGATGCTTCCTCCTATGGAATAGACGGCGTTATAGCCGATACGCTTTCCTACCATCCTCGCGTCTGGATGTCGCTCTTGTAGGCGTTTACCGCAAAGGAGTATGTCTTCGTCGATTTCGTAGTCTCCGGAGAGGGTGTCTATGGAGATAAGTTTTCCGATATTCTCTTCGGTCTCCACTATGGGGCGCAGTTGCTCATAGAGAGCATCTCCCTTTACGTCCATCTCTTCCATTTCGGCTTGTGTGGGTGTGTAGGGCATCTCTGTTACCTCCAAAACTTAGGTAGTGGTAGTATACCCCAGATACAAAAAGTAGGGGGCATCCCAACGAGTGAGATACCCCCTATGAGCGCGGTATTCGTCTGCTACCGTTGATTAACCCCGCGCCAGCCATCATCAAATAAAAACTGGTTTACGCTACGGGCAGGGTTTTGGATACGAATGATGTTGTACTTCTCTTCATCTTCTGCACATTCAACCACATACAACCAGTACTGCTCACCCAATTTTTGGGCTAGTTCGAACTGAGCAGTGGATAGCGCGACACCGGTATCACCCCAATATCCACTTAAAGATTTGACTTCAATTACTCTCTCAATCTGCCCCTCCGCATTGCTCGATTCAATGTCGTACCCTTTATTGTGATGTAGCATTGCTTGGGGAGTTCTCTCTGCTATCTCCTCTGCTCTTAAAACACGTTCCACCCCCCTCATGCTCACAGAAGTACGTTTTTCCTGTAATGAATTGTCCGATGTATTGACTTCGTTACTAGGATAAACATAAGTGCGTAGTCGCCCTCCCTGCTGTTTAGTGTTTGAAGTATCTGAATTGCTTTGTGATATATTTTTGCGTGGTGACACCCCACCTCTGGGGGCTTGCCCATTAGGTTTGCCAAGTGAAGAGGAGGGAGATTCGATTACTTCGTCTGGAAACAATGTGTCTTGTGAACCAGTGTTGATGAAGTTCTCACTTCCTAAGCCAGTATATTCTTCTTCCTTAACGATATTAGCAGAAACAATAGAAACATTCTCTATACTCTCTTCCCCATACGGGGTATATACCTTATAGGGGGTAGCGTCTTCCAAATCTTCCAGTGTTTCAATTTCACGAGGAGTAGATGAAGATGCTAGTACCTCGCTACGGTGAGGAAGGAGCGGATAGTTATATGCGTCAAGAATTTTATGAGCAGTTTCTAAAGTATCTGCACTCAAAACCTCTTTGATGGCTGCTGCGGTTCCATTACTCGAATCTCCATTGATTACGTATGCTAACTCACGGGCAAACTCAATCCAAAGAAGAGTAGTCCGTGTATCCTTACTACATACAAAAATAGTCTGCAAGTCCTTATCGTAGTAGGATACTGTGTCTATTGGAAGCGTAGACTTAGTTTCACCTAATGCTCGTGTAATG
>OMJJ01000084.1 GCA_900299305.1 bacterium
ACGAACTGAGCGCGGTCTTGGTGCGAAACTCCGCCCGTAGGTCTTTCTTAAAGAGCGCGTAAGCCGCTTTTGCCCATGAGATACTCATAGTCGTTCGGTCTCTTGGGATAGTGCCTCTGCGTCTGGTAACTCGACCCGATAGTAAATCATTCGTAATGGAACACCGATACCCATACTCTCTAGCACGAGGGTCGTTCCTAATCCTACATAGACGGTATAGACATTTGGGTTCCAAGTTCCGTCGGGTTGGCGGCGGTACGCCTCTATCTGCGCGGTATCCTGATGCACCAGAAAGTACTCTTGAAGGCTCTCTATCGTCTGGTACGCCCTAAACTTTTCGTAACGGTCACGCCGCCCGGTAGAGGGGGAGAGTACCTCAAAGATAATCTTGGGGTTGAGGATAGACTGCTGTTTGCCCATTCTCAAATCATCGCACACAAGGAACACATCGGGATAGAAGAACGCGGTAACGGCTTCCACCTGAACCATTTGCGAAGTGGTAAGAGCCTCGCAGGGGGTTCCAAGCAGGGCGGTGCTGGTCTCTCGCGCCAGATTCGTTACGATACGGTTATGGTCAAGTGATGCTCCTGACATCGCAGTAACGACCCCATCCAGATATTCGTGCCGATCTGTCTGGTTCGCCTCCCATGCGAGAAACTCGTCGGGGGTTATACGATTTTGTAACAGATTGAGGTTGCTCATATCCTGTTTTCCAGTCGTACCACAGTGTCGCCCCAGCCCAGTTCCCGCGGTTCGTTGGTGGCTATCAGCGTAATACCGCCCTGTGGGTGGCTACGTTGTCGTGTTACGATACGCTCCACCATCTCCATGCCCACAACGTCTAGGTTTGCGGTAGGCTCGTCCAGTAGCAGTATCGGCGGCGCGTTTAAGAGGGCAAAAGCGTACTTCAATCGTTGGCGCATCCCGTTTGAGTACGCCCCTACAAAATCGCGTCCCCGCCCCTTTAGTCCGACCTCATTTAGCAGTTCTGCTAGTTCCGATTTACGGAAGTTTTTGCCTTGAAGTTCCGCAAAAAACTGTAGATTTTCTACGGCGGTCAGTTCTCGGTAGAGGGTGAGGTCGGGAGAGACATAGCCTATATGGGCACGACGCAAGAGAGCATCTAACGGCTTTCCCGACTGCAAAACGTCTACCGCTCCTTGTGTGGGCTGTAACAACCCCGCTATAATCCGAAAGAGAGTGCTTTTCCCAGAGCCATTGAAGCCGGTGACTACCCCCACTTCACCACTTAGAAAGGTCGCTTCGAGAGGAGAGAAGACGCGCCTCTCTCCAAACGCATGGCTGACCTTATCGAGCCGAATCTCCCAGTTCTCTGCGATAGCCCCCAAAGTGGCACCTACTCTCACAAGCGTAACGCTAGAAGAACCCATCTCCTACAGGGTTTGACACCCAAACAGGCGAATGGTTGCGTCCTTCTAGCGTATTCCAAGATTTCCAGACAAGCGTGGATAGATAGGTTTAGTATACCCTACTCACTGCACCTACTGCGTGAGGAACTGGTAGACCGTCTTTTGGCGGTAGGTCTGTCCGGGGCGTAGTACGATGCTAGGAAAGTTTTTGTGGTGAATTGCGTCGGGGAAGTGCTGTGCCTCGAAGCAGAAGCCCGAATATGCCTCGTAGATATGTCCGTTTTTCCCTGTAAGGCTTCCATCCAGAAAACTACCGATGTAGAACTGTACCCCCGGTTCGGTAGTCCACACTTTTAGCACACGCCCAGAGGCGGGGTCGGAGGCTTTTGCGGCGAACTTGAGGTCGTTTGCTTTGCCTTTTAGTACGAAGTTGTGGTCGTAACCTTCGGGTTGGTTGCCAATTTGCGAAACGCGCTCCCCAATCGCGTGTTCTACACGGAAATCGAAAGGCGTTCCCTCTACAGGAACCAGTTTTCCGGTAGGAATCACGTTTTCGTCTACGGGGGTGTACTTGTCGGCGTTGATGCGAACCACTTGGTCGAGTACCGTTCCCTTTGCCGCCAAGTTGAAGTAACTGTGGTTGGTGAAGTTGACGAGGGTGGTTTTGTTGGTGGTTGCTTGGTAGTCGATACGGAGGGTGTTATCTTCCGTAAGAGTGTAGGTCACACTGATTTTGAGGGTTCCTGGAAAGTTCTCCTCACCGTCAGGGCTGGTATAGGAGAGTGTGAGCGAGGGACCTACCGCCGTTTTTTGGGGCTTTGCTGACCATACCACCTTATCGAAACCCACCTTACCGCCATGTAGAGTGTTGGGAGGATTGTTAATCGCCAACTGGTATGATTTGCCTTCGAGGGTGAACTGCCCCTTTGCGATACGGTTCGCAACACGTCCCACCGTAGAGCCGAAGAACGGGTGTCCCTTTACATACGCCGAAAGGTTATCGAAACCGAGTACGATGTCGGCAAGTTGCCCTTTGCGGTCTGGGGCGTGTAGTTCGATAAGCGTGGCTCCGTAGGTCATCACTTTTGCGATGATGCCGTTTTTATTGGCGAGGGTATAGACCTCCACTTTTTTGCCGTCGGGCAGTACCCCAAACGGGGCTTTCACGATACCTTCGGCTTTTGCAAGTGCGGGCAACACCAGCAGAGTAGCCGCTATCGCGAAGATACGGGGCAACGAAACAGATTTGTACATTCGGAAACCTCCCAAAGAGTTGAAAGTTAGGATACCCATAAGTTCGCTATCCGCTTAGGAAATCCCTGTCTACCTTGACAAAAGGAGTATCAATCCCTTATAATAGACCTCACAGAGAAGGGCTTCCCTTTTCTACTGGAGTGATGTCCGAGTTGGTCTAAGGAGCACGATTGGAAATCGTGTAGCGGGAAACTGCTCGAGGGTTCGAATCCCTCTCGCTCCGCTCTTTATCGTAACGTGATAACGCGGCATTTTAGGGGCGGGTATGGCGTTTGCCATGCACGCCCCTTCTGTTTTTTCTTAGGAGAGTGGTAGGGTGTTACGAATTCGCCTCCCGCGAACAGTGCGCTATCTTTTGGGAGCGTTGGGTCTTGTTGCCGTAGTCACCAGTCTTACGATTGGGTACGCCAGCAGACGCTTCTACACCCATCAACGTGCCGCCTATATCGCTCAAGCCGCAACCCTTCACCTTCCTGCCTTCAAGCCTCCCACAGCCGCCACCCGCCTCCTTGTCTTTGCGCCTCACTGTGACGACGACATTCTGGGCTGTGCGGGGCTTATCCAGCAGACCCTGAAAGCGGGGGGCAAAGTGCGCGTGATAACTCTCACTAATGGAGACGGCTACCGCACCGGAGTACAGAGGCAAGAACACCGTTTGAGGTTAGAGAGTAAGGACTACATTCGGTTTGCGTATCGGCGGCAAGAGGAGTCGGTAAAGGCACTCACCTCTCTGGGGGTAGATAAAAAAGAGATTTTCTTTTTGGGCTACCCCGATAGAGGGCTACTTCCCATGTGGAACGACTACTGGAAACCTAATCATCCCTACACGTCTACCTTTACACGGGTTCAGAGTTCCCCCTACAAGAACGCGAAGACCCCCAACACCCCTTACTGTGGGGAAGCCGTTTTGGCAGATGTACGAAAGGCACTACAGGAGTATCAGCCTACCCTAATAACTGTAACACACCCCGAAGACGACCACCCCGACCACGCGGCGAGTTCCGCATTCGTAACGCTGGCGTATGAGCGGAGTTTTCCAGACCATGCAGAGGCTCACCTTTACTACTATCTGGTGCATCGGGGGAACTGGCCCCCGCCCTCTAATAAACCAGAAGGGGCAGACCTCAATCCACCTCTCGAAATGAGCCACTTAGGTACCTATTGGCAGTCGTTGCCGCTCACAGAACCACAACGGCAGGCAAAAGAGCAGGCGATTCGAGCGCACGCTACACAGATAGCACTAACGAAATCGTTTTTGCTCGCTTTCGCTTGTAGGAACGAACTGTTTGACTATATCCCAATAGAAGTTCTCATCGCCTCCGCCGAACCAACAATTTTAGTGGCACAAAACCCGATTTCCGACAGTTTTCCCAGAGCAAAACTAGGCGAAGGTGATATTCAGTCGTTACGCTTGGGTGCTGACCGCCAATGTACTACGGCGACGGTAGTGGTGCAACTGCGGGAAAAAGCCTCTAGCCGCATAGATTACCGTGTGCGTTTAAGAGTGTTTGGAGAAGTTACCAGAGATTTACTGCTACGTACTCACGATTCCCAAGCGTTGAAACGACAAGGGATTAGGGTATCCTTTGAAGATAAAGAGATTCACTTTACGATTCCGTTTTCGCTTCTTTCTACACTGAATAAAGTGCCTAGCAACCTGTATGTGCTTAGTGCGGACACCTCCCTTGCAGGAGTGGAGATAGATAAAACCGGTATCCGCTTTGTTATTAACGGGGGAATTATGTAGTATGCGGCTAGGTATCATGGGAGGAACCTTCGACCCTATCCACTATGGACACCTCTTTATTGCAGAGGAGGCACGGGTTATCTGTTCACTGGACACCGTGCTGTTTCTGCCGAACGGCAACCCACCGCATAAGCAAGAGGGTAACGTAACACCCGCAACACACCGTTACGCAATGACTACGATTGCGATAGCAGGCAACCCACATTTTCAGATTTCGGATAGGGAACTGCGGCGAGAAGGGAAGGCGTATGCCTACGATACCCTTACAGAACTGCACACCGATACCCCCTCTGCCGAACTGTTCTACATTACGGGAGTAGATACGATAGCGGATTTTATGACGTGGTTTCGGCATGAGGACGTGATACAGATGGCGACCTTCCTTGTGGCAACCCGTCCCGGCTACGATTTGAATGCCTTGAAAACGAAACTGCCCGCGCACTACTGGGCAAAACTGGAGTTCTTGACGGGGACACACCTCGACATCTCCTCCACCGAACTGCGGGAGAGGGTGCAAAACGGATTGAGTATCCGCTATCTCGTCCCCGATGTGGTAAATGACTATATTAGAGTGAATGGACTCTATCGCACCTAACAAGGTGCACTTTTGGAAAGAGTAGGTATGATGACAGACGAACAGATTTTGAACGACGAACTAGATGAGATGGAAGAGGAGACGGACGAGACCGTATGGGAGACCGTCTATACCAATGACGATATGGAAGAGGACGAACAGAGCGACCCTTACTCCTCCGAAGACAAAGTGCGCCTTATGGCAGATGTAGCCGACACCATGAAGGCAGAAGATATTGTGGTGCTGGATTTGCGCCCCCTTACGATAATCGCCGACTTCTTCTTGATTTGTACGGGTAACTCTAGTATCCAGATTAGGGGTATCGCCGATAAAATTGAGGAGAAACTGCGCGAAGAGGGGGTTCGTAAAATCCGTATGGAGGGCTTCCAAGAGGCGAGTTGGATACTGCTAGACTATGGCGACGTGATAGTTCATGTTATGGCGGCAGAGCAACGGGAGTACTACGGGCTAGAGGAGTTCTGGAAAGAGGCAGAGCGGCTGACTATCGACTTTACACCCGCAGAAGTTACCGCCAGAACTGTCTATATTCGAGACTTAGAAGACTAAGAGGGTATGGCTTGCACCTGCTTTGTGCGTTGAATTCGTTCTGATATTTGTGAACACCTTGACTTTATTGTATTATAGTACGATAACAACACTTCTTACCCGCCTGACTGTCGCAAGACACTCAGGCGGGTTATTTTGTTAGGATATGCAACAATGGCTACCGAACCAGCAGTCAAAAGAGTAATTACATTTTTTGATGGACAAAACCTTTTCCATACGGCTCGAAACGCTTTTGGATATACCTACCCCAACTATGATGTCCACAAACTCGCTCAAGCAGTGTGTCAATCCAAAGGATGGCAGTTAGTCCGTGTACAGTTCTACACAGGAATCCCCTCTGCAACAGATAAGCCCGAATGGCATCGTTTTTGGACGCAAAAGTTAGCCACATTAGGTCGTGTGCCAAACACGAAAATCTATAGCCGAAAACTCATGTATCGTACTCAAAAAATTGAGATACCCAATTTGGGTACATATGTTTTTCAGAGCGGTGAAGAGAAGGGGATTGATGTTCGTTTGGCTCTGGATGTTTTACACACTACACATAATCAGGAGTTTGATGCCGCTCTTATCTTTAGTCAAGATCAAGACCTTAGCGAAGTGTCAACCCTAATACGTTCTGTGGCTCAACTTCAAAATCGTTGGATAAAAATTGCGAGTGCCTTTCCCTATGACCCTCACTACGGTGGTAATCCACGTGGTATAAATCACTCATGTTACGCAGAGGTTTGTGTGTTTGCTGGGAGCGGTTGCGGTACTGCTTACGCCCCCTATCCCAACCCTTTCCCCCGCTTCACGCAGGAGAAAGGGCAAATGCACGAAACTCAAAAGCCTTCTGTTTCTTTATAATCTATAACCAAACAGAACACCTTGTACCCTAGCACTCCTTTCTCCCGTGTCTAACGGGGGAAAGGAGACGGAGAATAGGGGGGGGAAGCAGATAAGTGGGCATTTCAACCACCAAAACAACCTACCAATGCGTAACATGAGTTCCTAATACGAAACCTCACATTCGCCTCTCCGCCCAAACTGGGGGCACGGGAGTGATAAGAGCTAAAACCTATCAATACGTAACGTCCAAGAGTAATACGATAGCCTTAGAGGTTATCCTGAGTAGTTTATGGGGGCTTTGGGAGAATTTTTGGGGGGCCAACCTGATGCAGGGATGGTCTTCCACTTACGCCCATAGGGTACCAGTTTGGTGTGCCCATCAAAGTAGATGGCATTGAAGCCACGAATGTGGTTGCTGTTGTTGTTTTTACAACTACCATCACAGCCATCGGCTCCCTCCCAGCCCAAGATGCCGCGCTCTCCCATAAAGAAACGACTTGAGGGGCTATTTACCAGTTCGCTCGGTGGCTCATTGACAAAGTCAGGACCTGTAGCCCACTCATGGAAAGGGTTCCAAGAGTCACGGAAGCTATAAATCCACGCGGGGAACCAGTGATAGGACTGTAGCCCCTGCTGGATATTACCGATGGAGGCTTGGCGTACTTTATCGGAAGGGCAGTACCATATCTGGGTATTTTTGATGTAAGGTCCGACCTGCACGGTCATCAAAGTGCGATAGAACTCTCCTCCATAGGCACAGCCGGTATAAGGTGCACCTCCATCTCCTGGATTGAAGCCCTTCCAATAGCCACCACAATCGTTCCAGCCTTGATTGCCGGTTACATCCATATCGACTTCCCAGTTTTGGGGGTGAGGGTAGGTTCCCATTGCCCACTTTTCGTCATAGTCTTGGGCATACATCTTGAAGGCTAAGGCGATCTGCTTGGTGTTGGAGAGGCAGGCGGTAGTGCGTGCTTGCTCCCTTGCCTGAGCAAATACAGGGAAAAGAGTTGCGGAAAGAATCGCAATAATTGCGATTGCGATGAGTAGCTCAATTAGGGTAAAACCTGGTGTACGCTTAGGTAATATCATCAAGAGGCTCCTCTATGAAGTATAAAATGACAACGCTAATCTGTAATAGATAACTCACGTTACGCAGAGCAGTGGGCTTTTCAGAGACCAGAACAACCTTCCAATGCGTAAGGTGAGTAAATCATACAGATTGGTGTCCGATTGATAAAGCAACCTATGATGCTTGTATTGACCCTCAGAACTACAGGTAGCCTCGCTATACGTCTCCGTTGATGGTAAGGGGTTATTCGTACAGAGGGGGGAGTTCCTGCAACCTAGTGAGTGATGGGTGCGTATTAGGAAGTTGAGGCGTTACAATAGTCTCTACCCCTTCAAACCCGCAATCTGAATCCCCTTCATTAGCTGCTCTCGGAAAATCATAAACGCGATAAAGATAGGGATACTCTCTACCACCGCCAACGCCATCAGCGCGTTATACCCCACCCCAGACGAGATAAGGGCTTGTACCGCCGGATCCATCGCGCCTTGCGAGGGTTGCCAGTTGGTAAGCACCCACTGAAGTTTGTACATGGCTACCGAGAGGGGCCATTTTCCTTGCTCGCTCATCAGGATAATCCAAGGACCCAAGAAGTCGTTCCATGCCCCCGTAAAGGTAAAGTAGCCCGTTACCGCCACTACAGGACGCGCAAGAGGAAGCATAATAGAGCGAAGAGTCATCAGTTCGGAAGCCCCGTCCATACGCGCCGCCTCAATAAGTTCGGTGGGTAGCGTGTCGAAGAACCCCTTAAAGAGCAGGAAGTTGAACGCATTGAACGCCGCAGGTAGCAGTACTCCCCAGTAGGTTCCGATAAACGAGAACGAGGGCATTAGATAGTCGGTGAAAGGGAAGTTGGGGACGTGGCGGGTGGGCCAAGGAAAGTGAGAGAGTAGCAGAAAGCGCGGTACAATCGCTATCTGTCCCGGTATCATTAGCGTACCCATAAAGAAGAAGAAGAGCCAACGCGCCGTCCGCTTAGAGTGGAGCTTTGAGACGGCATACGCCGCCATTGCGGTAATCGGAAGTTGGATAAGTACCGTCATAAACGCGATTTTTAGGCTATTGGCAAGGTACACAAAGAGCGGATAGCGAAACACATCGACATTCAGGGCTTGCCCCGCGGGATTGATGGTGGTAGCCAGCAGTTTGTACGAGGAGAAAGTTGGCTCTTTGGGCATAATACGGAAAGGTTCGTTAAAAATCTCTGTGGTGGGCTTCATAGAGGCAGAAATCATCCATGCCACCGGGAACAGGTGCAGTAGTACGCCCAACCATAAAAACGAGGCGATAGCAACCAGCAAAAGGCGTACCTTAAACCGCTTTCTGCCCACCTGTGTAATCAATGGCATAGCAATCTCCTAAACGGCTCTCCCTAAAAGTTTCACTCTGCGCCCTGCCCAAAACGAGGCGGCGCAGACAACACCCGCAACAGAGGACGCAGAACACGCGGTGCTTCTTCGCGTAGCGAGTGGGTCGCGGTGTGCGATTCGTGTACCCACAGCATGAAAATCGTTGCGCCCCCCACACCTACCAAAGACATACCTGCAAACATCCCGTTATACCCCAGCGTCTGCGCCAACCAACCGCAGAGCGGAGGGCTAATCGCAGTAGCCAACCCCGCTGTTGCCGAGAGACGCGACTGCGCGGTAGCACGGTTTGCGTCGTTGGCAATATCGTTTACAAACACCACCGAAATCGTCCCCATAATCCCAAAGTTTAGTCCGTGTAGCATCTGCACAAACGTCACCCAGAGCGGTCCCGTTGCGGGGATATAGAGCAAGAGGCGTAACGGCATGAGTAAAAAAGTAACGGCGAGTGCAGGCCGTCGCCCGTACCTATCGGCAAAACGTCCCACCTGCGTCATAACGAGTACCTCACAGCACACTCCCGCCGAAAACATCCCCGTTATCCAAAACGCGGATGCCCCCAACGAGCGCATATAGAGGCTAAGAAACGCAGTCGCGCCATACAACCCAAACATATACATAAAATACGCCGCCAAAAAGTAGCGCATATTGAGGGGGATTCCCTCTGGAACAGGCGGCTTCTCTCTCTTCTCTGCACGGCGAAGTGAAGCCCCACTGTCAGGTACAAAAAAGGATATGAGTGCAATTACGAAAAATATCAACGGTCCAAACGTGAATACGGCGGTAAGCTGGTCGCGTCCGAGCAGAAGGTTGCCGTGCGTTCGAGAGTTGACCACCCACCCAGAGGTGAGGGAGAATATCACATATCCCACCGAACCCCAGATACGATATTTTGCGTAGGCGGTTCCCCCACGCCCCGTGCCTGCCGCCATGCGCCCTACTAGCACCGCCCCCGACGTTCCCAAGAACATCATCGCGTTACCCCCTAGTGCCGAGAGCAGGGTAAACGAGACCATTCCCTGCGCGTAGCGGTACGACAGGTAGGCAATACCCGCCAATACCCCCGCCACGCTCATAAGAGGACGCGGACTAGGCAACCTATCGGAGATACGCCCCATAAGCGGTTGTATCAGCAGTGCCATGCCGGTACTGATACCCGATACCAGACCAATCTGCCCTTGCTTTAGCCCCGCCGAAGCGAAGTAGAGCGATACAAAAGGCTGTAGAAACCCCATCGCAGAGGTACACAAGAACATATAGATAATAAGCGCGATATGCTCGGCGCGAACACTGCGGGGGCTACTAGGCACGTTTGGGTGTCTCGTCGATATTCTCAGGGAAGAAGCGGCGTTGGATAAGTACCAAAGCCATAATCACCCCAAAGAGAACTATCGCTAGTGCCGTCGCCTTGCCCAAGTTGTAGCCGCCAAACGCAAGGCTATAGATATACATAACTACCGTAGTCGTTGCATAGCCGGGGCCGCCCCCCGTCATAATAAAGGGCAACTCGAACACCTGCATCGAGCCGATGATACTAAACAGAAGCATCATGGCGATAATGGGGCGCAAGCGGGGAAGCGTAATAAACCAGATTTTACGCAACATACTCGCCCCCTCCATCTCTGCCGCCTCGTACAGCTCCTCTGGCACGTTCTGTAGTGCCGCAATGTAGATAAGCCCCGGACCAAACAGAATAATGCCCGGCAGTATTAGGCTGAACATGGCGAGATTGGGGTCGTCTAGCCACTTGAGTTCGTGTAGCCCTAAACCGCGCAAAATGCCGTTCATCAGCCCCAAGTTCGGGTGGTACATATACTTCCAAATCGTGATACCCGCCGTAGAAGCCACCGGAACAAACCAGAGTATCATCATAATCCGAATGGTACGCCGCGACATCTCCATTAGCAAGATAGAGACAAAGATAGGAAGCAGAAACGTGAGACCGATAGAGAGCGAAGCGAAGTAGAGAGTGTTTTTGAAAGCGGTGATAACGAGAGGGTCTATCGCGACATCTTGGAAGTTTTTCGCGCCCACAAACTCCGGCTCTTTAATAAAATAGTACTTCTGAAAAGAGACCACAAACGAAAAGAGAACGGGTAGCCACCCAAAAACCAACTGTGCAATCAGCCCCGGCGCAGTAAAAAGCCACGCCATGAGCGTTTTGTAACCTATACCTTGCGTTTTGGGGGTAGGTTCGGGCATTAGTTCGTTGCCACCTTGTAGTAGGTCTCTATGCGGTGCTTCCAGTCTTTCTCGTAGAAGGTAGGCTGATACTTTTTGTAGAAATCGGTGCGCTCTTGAATGTAGAGGCGCATCTTGTCCCGATTCTCCTTACCCCCAAACCGAAAGATGTTGGTATTGATAAGGTTCGCGTGTTTTGCGAGTAACTCTTTTACATCGGTTTGGGTGGTGATTGCATCCGCAAAGAGAGCGTGTACCGCCTTACTAAACTCGGCGGGGGCGGGTTCACGTAGCCCAAACTGACGCGGTAACGGAGGAGAGTGCGCTTCACGTAGTGCTTTGTAAGTAGAGAGATAGTCTTTGGGGAAGACGGCTTCCATAGGCTTATCGAGTAGGTTCTCTTTGGGGGTGTAGGGCAGAATGAGGTACTCCACATAGACCTCACTTTGCTGACCTTTCAGTTTCGCCTCTAGTACCGCACTTCTCATGCGGTTTAGGAAGTTATCGCCGTAGAACCAAGACTTGCACCACTCAAAAGCGGCTTCTAGTTGCTCTTTAGAGAGGGTGGGGTCGAAGCCGATGGGGTTGGTAATGGGGTGAAGGGGAATATAGCCGTTTTTACCACGCGGCGGCGGAGCCATGCCCACCGTATCCCGATAGACGGTATCTTTGCCCATCTTGGTAGGGCTAGTAATGCTGTCACGGGCGATATGCGGCGAAAAACTGGAAATCATGCCCACGCGCCCCGAATCGAACTCGTTATGCCGCTCGTACCAGCCCATTGTAGTACTATACGTCACCGACTTATCGTTATTTATCATCTCTCGCACCGACTTGAGAGCGTCGAGCATACGAGGGTCTTTATCGTTAAAAATCCAGTCGTGTTGACCGGTGGGGTCGGGAATATAGAAGTCTAGCCCATTTGATTCGGTGTAGAACAGGCTACCCGCGTCGTCTGCCGCTGTACCGTGCCTATTTTTTGCAACGTTCGTAATACGTTTTGCGTATTCACGGTAGTCGTCCCAAGTCCAGTCAGAGCGTGGTCCGGGTTCTCCAAACTCATTGAAGATGCCCGCCTCCCGAAACCAGTCCTTACGGTAACGAATAACGGTAGCTCCCAACTCGTTTGCGGCGATGGTGTAGATATGTCCGTTCACCGTTCCCTCTCGAATAGAGCCTTCGGGTTGCATTTTGAACTGATCCCACTTTTTCATAAGTTCGGTGATGTCGGCATACATCCCTTGCTCTATAGTTAAAGGCAGGTCACGAGCGATATAGTAGGCGGGGGCTTTTTTGGCAGAGAGGGCAACCGCGAGGGCAGAGCGGAAGTTATCTGTCCACATATCGAAGTTGATATACTCTACCTTGACGCGGGGGTTTTGCAGTTCAAACAGAGATTGGTTATAGAGTCCCATGAGGGTTTGCAGGTCGCCGCCGTGTACGGTCTTGTCTATCGGCGACTCGTAAGGTCCTTTATCGAAGGGCAGAATGGCTCCTCCCCACTGAGCAGGAACCCGCAGTATTACATCCTTATAACGCACTTTGTCGTTTTCGGGAAGCACCGCGTACTCTTGGGGCTTGAGTTTTTTTCCCGCCACCATTTGGTCTAGAATGGCGTTACGGCTACAGCTTACCGTAAGGAGGGAGAGAAGGCAGAAAAAGATTGTACGCCGAACCGTCATAGAACCCTCTTTAGCATCAAAATTCAGTGGTTTTCTATTCGTCATAGTGAATGAGAATTCCTTTTTGGGGCGCGTGATAACGATATTAAGAGAGGAAATCGTATGGTAAAAGGCGAAATGCCTTCTCTATAGAGATAAGGATGATTAGAAATGAACAAAGGTGAAAATAAGAAACCCTCTACCTCCCCAGAGAAGTACGAAGGGAAAAAGCAGGTAGCGTATAACCGCCGCGCCCGTTTTGAGTATGAGATACTGGAGACCTTCGATGCGGGGTTGGAACTGGTAGGAACAGAAGTAAAGTCGGTACGGGAAGGACGTTTGAACCTTCAGGACGCTTTCTGCCGTATAGAACATAACGAAGCGTGGGTGCACAATATGCACATCACCCCCTACGAACTAGGGAACCGCTTTAATGTGGAGCCGCGCCGTCGAAGAAGGCTACTGCTTCACCGTTGGGAGATTTTAGAACTAAAAACGAAGACGGAACAGAAGGGGCTAACCATTGTGCCGCTTGCCATCTACTTTCAGCGGGGCTTTGCGAAGATGGAGATAGCCCTCGCACGGGGTAAAAAACTCTACGACAAACGTGACTCCATTGCCGAGCGTGACCAACAGCGAGAGCAACAACGCCAAGCAGTACGCCATGAGTAGCAGTAAGCCGATAGCTTTTCTCTCTATGGACGACCTTGTGGGCTACGTAAGCGATGACGAACTGGCTTATGCTCCCCTTCAGGAGTTGGGATGGGTAGTAGAGACCGTCTCTTGGCGCGACAAGTTGGTGCAGTGGGAACAGTACGCCGCCGTTATTATCCGTACTACGTGGGACTACCAGAAAAACCTCCCCGCCTTTCTGGAAGTGCTTACCGAGATAGAGAGCAGAACTCGACTCGCGAACTCCCTTGCGATAGCCCGTTGGAACGCCGACAAAATCTATCTAAGGCAACTAGAGAGTAAGGGAGTGCAAATCGTTCCCACACTTTGGGGAGAGAACCTTCGAGATGCGGTGGAGGTTGGGCAGTGGTTTGGGGAGTTAGGGACGAATGAAATCGTGGTTAAGCCTACCATAAGCGGGGGCGCAGAGTACACCTATCGCCTTACACCAAACAGTCCGCAAATAGAAGAAGCAGTAGAAAACCTTGCCTCTCGTGCCTACATGGTACAGCCTTTCTTGAACAGTATTATCGAGGAGGGAGAGTACTCTCTGTTCTATTTTAACGGCGTGTATAGCCATACCATACAAAAAACTCCCGCGCCCAACGACTTTCGGGTACAGGAGGAGCATGGGGGCATTATTGAGCCGTTTTCGGCGACCCCAGAGTTACGGGCAACCGCAGAGAGTATCCTCTCTTTGTTGGAAGAGACTCCGCTCTATGCAAGGGTGGATTTGGTACGTGAAGGGAGTAACTCCTTCGCACTGATGGAGTTGGAACTGATAGAACCCTCTCTCTATTTGCGTATGGACGCAGATGCCCCTTCCCGATTTGCACAGGCAATAGATACGTTCTTGAGAGGCTAATTTTGAATGGTTAGGATTGAGGATAACGCATTTTGACCGCAGATAGCCAAGAGATAGAGAGAGAACTGCTACAGCAACGTCTGGAGATGCGTGAGCGTCAGATAGATGCAGTACACCGTGTCAGCGCGGCACTCTACTCCAAAAACGACCTCGATACCATCCTCCGCGAAACCCTGCACGTTGGCTTGGAGGTGGTAGGAGCACCGGTAGGCTCGATACTGCTCTACGACAAAGCACGGCGGCGGCTTATCTTTCGTTATGTGGTGGGCAAAACAGAACTTATCGGCTTGGAGATAGACCCCGAAGAGGACTTGACTGGTAGAGCGGCAAGCGCATTCCGAACGGGGAAGTCTCTGCTTACGGTCAACATAAACAAAGAGGGATACAACGCCCGTTTCGACAGAGCCACTGGGTTTCATACCGAGAGCATTATGACGGTTCCACTGAAAATTATGGGTGGTGAGACTATCGGGGTGATGCAGGCTCTGAACAAGATGGGCAGCGATTTTACCGAAGATGACCAAGAACTGATGGAGATTGTTGGGAGCCTCGCCTCTATCTCTATTATGAACTTCCGTCTGGCAGAGGAGGCGAAACTGGCGGCAGTTGCCCGTGCTATGGGCGACTTGGGACACGACATCAAAAACGCCCTCACCCCCGTAGAGACCACTGTCTCCACCACCTTAGAGGCATTTATCTTTCCCCTACTCTCCGACATCGACAACCTAGACCCCAACCAGTTTTCCAGTATTGAGGAGTATCAGGCGACGGTTCTCAACCTAGTAGAGCCGTTACGCGAATGGATACCAGAGATGCAACAGGCAATGACAGACGGGTGCGGCGATATTCGTGAAATGGTGAGCGAAATTGCGGACTACATCAAGGGGGCATCTGCTACCAATATGCAGAGGCACGACATCGGACTCGTGCTACAGGAGAAACTGCGCCGCTTGCGTGTGGTCGCGCTAAACCGTAAGGTAACTCTTCATGTAGAGGGCTTAACGCAAGCCCCCTACTTCCCATTCGATTCTCGTCTGGTGGGCAGAGCCATCTCCAACCTTATTAACAACGCCCTCAACGCCATAAAAGACGCGGTAATGAAGGGAGAGTTGGAGTACCGTTCGGAGGGCTACAACATCTGGGTACGCCTTAGCACGAACCACGAAGGGGAGTTCCCTGTAGGAAACTACTGCCAACTAGAGGTACAAGACGACGGCCCCGGTATTCCCGAAGTGGTTCTGAATTCGCTGTTCACCTCCCAAACGATTAGCACGACTCAGGGAGGCACAGGTATCGGTACGCGCTTTGTAAAGAGCGTCGCCGATTCGCATGGCGGGGAGGTGGGTGTTGTGAGCGAACGCGGTAAGGGCGCACGCTTCTGGTTAAAACTCCCCCTAGATCAAGAGATTACTTTCCGCTAACAGTACCTATAGGCAAAGCACAATGACAAATACTCTTACCCCTCAAAATCGAGGTCGAAGAAACTGTCTGCTTCCAGTGCTTCCCACTGTGCAATCAGGTTGTTCGCGGTCTCCCGAATGGTGTTTAGGCTCGCTTCTGTTAGCGGTATGTCCGCGTATCCCCCTTTTGCTCTCTCCTCTTCAATAATTGTTGCGGTGTCTTTGGGGGTCAAACGACCACCTTGCTCCAGTTGTATCAGCCCCACAATCGCCTCTGCTATGCCTGCCTCTAAGGGTAAAGGCAGGGTCTTATTCGTGATTGGGTCTTTGCGCCCAAAGTCCTCTATCTCCCACCCTTGCGCCATTAGCCCGTAAAAGGCGTTTTTCAAGCCCAAATTAGTCTCTACCGCGTAGTGCGTAAGGTCGTGGGACACGAAAAACGCACTGGCGCGAAACACTTCACGGGTTCCTGCATCGCGCATCCAGACAATCGTGGCTTTGCCCTCTTTGCCCTTTTGGAAGCGTATTTTCATGGTTTGGGAGTGGGTTCGGCAAGTTCGCCAATAAACCCGGTAAGATACGACTCCTGTAGCCGTACCGGAACCTCTTCCCCGATAAGCGACTCCGCTGAACGAGTCCCCCCTTGGGGAACGGTGAAGTTTACCATTCGCAAGGTACGGGTGTAGCCGGTCAGTTTGGAGGGGTCTTTTTGGCTCTTGCCCTCTACCAGTACCTCCACCTCCTGCCCTATCATGGTAGCGTTTATCTCCATCGTAATGCGGTTTTGCAGGGCAATCAGTTCGTTTAGCCGCGCCATTTTGAGGGGTTGCGGGAGTTGGTCGGTGCGCTCTGCCGCTTTGGTGTTGGGGCGGGGGCTATAGGCGAACATATAGGCAAAATCGAACCGAATCGCCTCTACCATCGCAAGCGTGTTTCGGAACTGCTCTTCGGTCTCACCGGGATACCCCAACATGATGTCGGTAGAGATAGCGATACCGGGAACCTGTTCTCGTAGTTTGCGTACAATCTCGTAGTACTGCGCGGTGGTGTAGCCTCGGTGCATCTCTTTCAAAAGGTCGTCGTCGCCCACTTGCAGGGGAAGGTGGACGTGCTTACACACCTTGCCGAGCCTTGCGATTGCCGCTATCAGTTCGTCGGTGAAGTCGCGGGGGTAGGGAGAGGTGAAGCGAATACGGCGCAGTCCGGGAATCGCGTCTATCTGCTCCAGCAGGGCGGCAAAAGGCACACGCCCCTCCGCTAGATTCTTGCCGTAGGAGTTGACGGTCTGCCCTAGTAGGGTTATCTCTTTGGTTCCGTTACGCGCCAAGCCTTCGATTTCGGTGAGGATTTCAGTGGTGGGTCGGCTACGCTCTCTGCCTCTGGTATACGGCACAATGCAGAAGGTGCAGAACTTGTCGCACCCGTACATAATGGGGACGTGTGCCTTGAGTTTGGGGGTACGCTCCACTTTTCGGGCGGGGATGTCGGTGACGATCGCGCCTTTACGGGCGGGTAAATCGAGAGCGGTAAGGGTGATTTTGGTCAGTGGCTTGCTTTTATGCGAGAGGGGCTCAATCGCTTCGATGTCCTGCTCGCCCCCCTTTAGACGGCGCACAAGGCTGGGGATAGCCGAGATATTCCCCGTACCCACAATGAGGTTGATGTGGGGGGCGCGTTGCTTGAGTGCTTTCGCTTCGACCTGCGCCATGCACCCACATACCCCAATAATCATCTCTGGGCGTTGCTCTTTTGCCTCTTTTAGCCGTCCTAGTTCGCTCCATACCTTCTCTTCGGGCTTGGCGCGTACCGAGCAGGTGTTTAGCAAAACGATGTCGGCGTTTGCCGCCTCTTTGGTGTGCTGATACCCCATCTGCTCTAGGTAGAGGCTCATCTGTTCGGAGTCCTCTTCGTTCATCTGACAACCCCAAGTAAGGATATGGTAGGTGGCGGGTGTTGTGGTTTGCGGGGCGGGTTCGGAAACGGGTTTGGGAATGGTGAGTGCTTCTGGCATCTAAAAAGTGTCCTACGGGTGGGGAGGGGTTACTCCCAAGAATCGAGGCGAAAGCCTTTGCGGGGGCGACTTTTGTTACTTTTGTTTGTCTGTTTGAGGTGCAGGTCGAGCGAGAATTTGCGGTTTCGCTTTATCCCCGAATTAAAGTGAATCTCTATCGCTTTGTTATAGACCTCTAGTACTTTGGTTGCCATTGCCGAGGGCAGGTAGCGTTCGGCGCGTATTCTTCCCGCCTCTCCAAACTGGCGGCGCAGTTCGGGGTCTATCAGCAGTTTGTGGAGGGCTTTTGTAATGGCGTGGCAGGTTTGAGGGACGAGGTAGCCGGTCTCTCCGTCCGCAACCATCTCGCTTGCGCCCCCGTGATTGATGGTGATGCAGGGTAGCCCCATCGACATCGCCTCGATGAGTACCATGCCCTGCGTTTCACAGGCGGAGGGCAGAATAAAGAGGTCGCTTGCCGCGTACCAGTCCCCTACTTCCGAATGAGGAACCGTTCCCACAAAAGAAACGCGGTTACTTAGCCCCAACTCTTTGGTCTGCTCTTCTAGTTCTAGGCGTGACATTCCATCCCCTACAAACACCAGATGGAAATCTTTTACAGAGGTCGGCAAGTTGGATTGGCGTAACAGAGCCGCGCTTTCGAGAACGAGGTCTACGCGCTTTTCTGGTCCAATACGCCCCAAATAGAGCAGTAGCGGGGTCTCTTCAGAAAGCCCTAGCCGTGAGCGCAGTTCGGCACGGGAGTTTGGACGGGCGGTAGGTTTCTGTACGCCACTTGGCACAATGGCATAGTGGGCGCGTATCTCTTCGGCGCGTAGTGTTTCGCGGGTATGGCGTGAAGGGGTGATAACGTAGTCGGCGCGATTGCAGAAACCCCGCATTATCTGTATCATCGCGGAGGGAGCCATCGCTCGCATAATGGGCGATTTCGAGTTCGCCGCCATCTCGTTATAGTGCGAGTGCACCGTGTAGACGAGGGGAATATCGTACTTCTTAGCGGTCTCTGCGCCGAGTTTTCCTACCGTAAAGGGGTGCTGGCAGTGAATGACATCGACCTCTAAATCGGCAAAATCTTGGTTCAGACGAGGAAAAGGACGTGCTAGGTGATAGGGATGTTTGGGGAAGGGCAGTTCGGGTAGGCGGAATATCATCTCGTCGTCGTCGGGTTGCGGGGTTCCGGGCGCAAAGACATAGACAGTATGCCCCATGTCCATCAGTGCCTCCCGCAGATTGACAACAGAGGTAACTACCCCGTTCAGTACCGGCGTATAACATTCTGAGAAGATAGCAATTCGCATCTGCTGTACCCCCTAACTTCCGTCTAAAAACCCTTGCCTATGATACCTTGCCAACGGCACTCTGTCAATTTGATTGTTTCGACGCAGTGGTTAAAACAGAGTGGGTAGTGGCTCTTCCTGTGTGGCAGGTGTGCCTCGTTTCTGAAGAAATTCGAGCCGAAACTCATCTCGTATCTTGCCGCTATTTTCCAGCCTATCTATAATCATCTGATAGTAGTCCGAATGAAGTTCCGCAGAGATAAAATGACGTTTGAGTTCTTTGCAGAGAACGATTTCAGACCCAGAACCGCCAAAGAGTATCATCACGCTATCCCCCTCTTGGGTACAGGAGGTGATAAGCGTTTTTACCAACCCTAAAGGTATCTGACAGGCATGAAAGGTTTTGTCTTTGGACACGTTCTTCACAAGGTCGTGATAGAGCCATGAGTACGGCATTCTTCCCAGATGCCCTTCTGCAATCCGTTGCCGAATACGCTTATCCGTAGGGTTCAGGTACGGCTCTGCTACGTTATCTTTGTAGAAATGGTTCTCCTTCGACTTAGTGGCGTGGAGTATAGAGCGATGGGCGGTTGTAAAGTGTTTAGGGCTATGCCCTACATTGGTATTGTAGACCCATACGTAGTCGTGTACTGCAAAGGCGTTCTCGTCCAGATAACGAACGCGCAGGTGGGCGTTCTGTTTGGGGTAGTTAATAAAATAGAGGTTGCCGGTGGGTTTTAGAACACGCAGACTCTCTTTTGCCAACTCAATGTACCACTCTATATAGGTGTTCCATGCGGTTGTGTAGTTCTTGCCAGCGTAGTTAATACCCACATTGTAGTCTGGGTCGCCATAGACCACATCTAGCGAACTGTCGGGTAGCCTCTTCAAAACACTCAGCACATCCTCGTTAAACACTCTATCCAAATAGTTTTCTAGCACTACTTCTGCTCTCCTATCAGTCGATACCCTTTCGAGTTTACGAGGCGAATGGAGGTCATATCAAAGGGACTACTAAAGGTGTACGACCAGAGCCTAAGATAAGTTTGCCCTCCCTCAGTATGCCTTGCCACATAGACTCCCAACACCTCTTTGAACTGCTCACCAAAAGCCTCTTTCGCCTTGTAGTAGTAAAGAAAAGGGTGGTAAATCTGATAGATGGCAAAACCCTCTGTGTCTGCGGCTGTTTTTACGTTCTTCGCTTCAAACACTCCTATCTTACCCCGATATTCGATAGTAAGGTCTATCTCAATCTGCATCCCTTTCAGTAGTCTCTGTTCGGTTCCAATGGAGTAGGTTAAATCTGCTTTGGTACGGTGTGGGAAATAGGTTTTAGGGCGTTCCGAGATGTCTACCGAATCGAACTCCGTATCCTCACCAAACACAAAGTGGTGGAGTATCCGTTGGTTGTTGGCAACAGAGAGGATGTTAGACTCACTGGAGTTGTACTCATTTAGAAGGCTCTTTCGATAGCCCCAATCCGTATAGTCCGTTATCGGTTCAAAATCGT
The DNA here is from genome assembly GCA_900299305.1 of bacterium. Lineage (GTDB taxonomy): Bacteria > Armatimonadota > Chthonomonadetes > Chthonomonadales > Chthonomonadaceae > CAIJLM01. The sequence goes on from OMJJ01000084.1 coordinate 20,357, forward strand.
GGTAGAGATTGTGAACCCCTTTCACAAACTCATGCCTTCCCTGCCCTAGATGAACGACTCCATAGTCATGGTTCCGCAAGACTTCGGGAAGTAGGCTACGCTTGTCTATTTTGGTCACGTCAAAGGGGTTTCCGAATCCAACTGTGACGCAAACCTGCTTTACAAGCGTGTTATCGAAAACGAAACTATTCCGCTCTTGGCAGATTCGGAAAAGTTCCGCGAGAACTTTCTGTTTATCGCCCAACGCCTCCTCCCTTCCGCGCTCTATCTATATACGCCGCTTCCAAGCATCCAGTTTCATTAGTGCCTCAACGGGTGTCATGGAGGATACATCCAGCGTCTCCAACTCCTCCAAAATGGGGTGTTTTTCTGCCTCGAAAAGGGTAAGTTGCATCTTCTGCTTTTTGGGTGCCTCTTGGCTAGAGTTTACAATGTCTTTGGTCACGCCTACGCTCCCCTTCTCTAAGGTACGTAGCACCTCTCGCGCCCGTGTTATCACCTCTGGGGGAATACCCGCCATACGCGCCACCTGAATACCGTAGCTCTTATCGGTTCCGCCCGGTATCAGTTTGCGTAGCCAGATTATCTGCTCACCTTGCTCCTTTACCGCTACTCGGTAGTTTTTTACGGTAGGGAGTTGCCCTGCCAGTTCGTTTAGATGGTGGTAGTGCGTTGCGAAGAGGGTTTTACAGCCCACCCCAACGAGGTACTCTGCCACTGCCCACGCTATCGAAAGACCGTCATACGTGCTGGTTCCGCGCCCTATCTCGTCCAAAATAACAAGGCTACGCGAGGTCGCATTGTTCAGGATGTTGGCGGTCTCGTTCATCTCTACCATAAAGGTAGACTGCCCCGTTGCGAGTTCGTCGTGCGCCCCCACGCGGGTAAAGATGCGGTCTACCACCCCGATATGTGCCTCGTCAGCAGGAACAAACGCGCCAATCTGCGCCATGAGTACAATGAGCGCGATTTGCCGTAAGTAGGAAGATTTCCCGCTCATGTTGGGTCCGGTAATCACATACATTCGGGTATCGGGGTCTACGGTGCAGTCGTTGGGAATGTACGCGCCCCCCATACCGATATGCTCTATTACCGGATGCCGCCCCCCAATAATGCGGAGGCTGTCCTCATCGTGAACAGTGGGCAGGATGTAGTGGTTTTTCAGAGCCACTTCTGCAAAATCGAGGAGGACATCCAACTCCGAAACCGCCCTTGCAACGGCAAGCACCTCCGGCGCAGCGTTCGCGACCTGTTCACGCACCGCCTGAAACAGTTCGTACTCCATCTCTACGGCTTTTTCGTCTGCACCTAGCACCCGCGCCTCATACTCTTTGAGGTCGGGGGTGATATAGCGTTCTGCGTTTGCGGTGGTCTGTTTTCGGATGTAGTGCGCGGGAACTTTGCTAAGATGCGTTTTGGTGACTTCGATGTAGTAGCCAAAAACGGCGTTGTAGCCCACCTTTAGGGAGGGGATACTGGTCGCCTCTCTCTCCGAAACCTCTAGGTTGGCTATCCACGCTTTTGCCTCGCTAGAAGCCGACTGTAGACGGTCTAGGGGGGGATGGTAGCCTGTCCGAATCAGCCCTCCCTCTCGTAACCCGGAAGGCGGGTCGTCTACGATAGCGGCGGCAATTTTCTCGGCGATGTCAGGGGGATAGGAGAGCCGCTCTTGTATCTGCTGTAGGCGCGGCGACTTGATTCCCGCAAGAGTGTAAGCGATAGAAGGTAGCCGTAGCAGAGCATCTTTTAGTGCCACGAGGTCACGCGCATTGGATAGCCCTGCCGCAGAACGGCTTACCAGCCGCTCCATGTCTCCCATGCCTTTAAGGAGGTCTCGTAAATCGCCCCGCCGTAGTAGGTCGTGGTACAGTTCGTTTACGGCGGTATGGCGTTGGCGTATCGCCCCTACATCCAGCAGAGGCTCCTCTATCCAACGCCGTAGTAGGCGGCTTCCCATCGAAGTGAGGGTGTTGTCTAGTACGCTAAGGAGGGTCTTCTGCTTGCTACCGTCGGTGAGGGAGTTGGTAAGTTCTAGGTGACGGCGGGCAGGGGCATCCAGTACCATGTAGTCTCGTGCGGAGTAGGTGCTAAGGCTACGAATATGGGGTAGCGCGTTTACCTGTGTCTGCTCCAGATAGCGCAGGACGAGGGCGCACGCCTCTAGCCCGGTGGTGTACTCCTCACACCCAAAGCCGCGTAACGACTGCGTATTGAAGTGGTGTAGCAGTAGGTCTCGGCTTTGGCGAAAGCGGGAGAGTGTACCGGAATCGCGGGGGGTAAAGGAGGTAACGGTTGCCGAACTCGCCGTGCGAATGAGGTCGATAACCTCTGGTTCTAGGGTGTCTGGAACAAGCACCTCTGCCGGCTCAAGGCGTTGAAGTTCGTCCATCACCTTATCAATCCAGTGTTCGCCTCCGAGTTCCGTTGTCAAAAACTCACCGGTAGAGACATCTACCACCCCAAGCCCCGCCACCGACTCCCCAACAACCGCCGCTACCAGATAGTTGTTACTCGAAGCGTCTAGCATAGTATCTTCGAGAACGGTTCCGGGGGTAACAACGCGGGTCACTTTACGCTTCACCAGCCCTTTTGCAAAGCGGGGGTCTTCTACCTGATCCATAATAGCGACCCGCCACCCCTTCGCAATGAGCCGCGCTAAGTAGCGTTCGTAAGCGTGGTGAGGAACCCCTGCCATCGGAACGCGCACCCCGCCGTCCTCACGCCCCGTAAGTGCGATGTTTAATTCCCGTGCAATGGTCTCCGCGTCCTCACCGTAAGCCTCGTAGAAGTCGCCAACGCGCATGAGGAGTATCACGCCCGGATGTTCTAAACGGGTCGTGAAGTACTGCCTGAGCAGAGGAGTGTTTCCCAGATAGTTGACAGGAACCGAGAGGGGTAAGGGTTTGCTATTAGCGGTGGTTTGAGTGGTGTCAGACATAGTGAGGAGAGTATACTATCTCCCCCTCGCTTCGTCAAGAAGGTTTTGCTGATGTGTCTGTAAGCAAGGGGATAGAGTTTATGAGGGTTTTCGAGGAGTATCTAAGAGTGTGCCGGTATGTCTAGGAAGGGAGCCTCCTTTTGTAACACTCATTTTCATTGAACACATAGGGGCAAAAGGGAGTGACCAGTACAAAGGCTGCCCACTCCCTTTTAAGAAATTGCCCTCTCGAAAAGGCTTTATAACTCCACTTTTGCGAACGATTTTGTCTCTGCGGACTTGAGACACGCGAGAATGACCGCAAGAGAGCGTCGTCCCTCTTCGCCAGTTACAGGGGGTTCGGTTTTGGTGAGGATAGAGTTGACAAACGCATCTATCACTCCCGAAGAGGTCTGTACCTCGTTGGTCTGTATCTTGCCCACGTTGTAGAACTGCTTTTCGCCGCTGAGGAGTTGTACTACTA
>OMJJ01000085.1 GCA_900299305.1 bacterium
CTGCAAGACATGAAAGACCTATTGGGGATTACTGAGGTGGAGGGAGGCGGCGTAGTTATCGTTTTGAGCGATAGCCCCAAACAGCCTATAAACCCTGCTGACCAGATAAATCAGGCGAACCTTATACACGATTACGATATTGGGAGCGTAGTAAACGAACTGAAAGCGGCAGGGGCAGAGGCACTCGCGGTTAATGGGCAACGGATAGGCTTTACCTCCGCGATTCGTTGTGTAGGACCGGTGATTCATGTGAACGGGCAGGGCGTGGCTCCTCCTGTAACCATTCAGGCGGTAGGTAATGCAGATACCCTTATGGGAGGGCTGGATATGCAGGGCGGTATCCTTGAGAAGATTCGCCGCTACGACCCAAGCATGGCGCGTATTGAGAAGAGAGCAAAGATGCACCTCCCCGCTTTTACGGGCAGTATTCAGTTTCAGTATGCAAAGCCGGTGCGCCCTAAAGAGAGCGCAAAGAAAGAGAGTAAACAGTAGATGAAAGCGTGGCTTCCCGTAATCAGTTTGGCGGGTGGCTTTGTAGTAGGCTACATCGTCTTTGACCGCTTTAAGTGGGCAATCTCGGTAGAGTATGCCCCCTACCTCTCTGTTGCGGCTCTTGCGGGTTTGGATACAGTGTTTGGCGGGATTCGGGCGGGGATAGAGGGCAGGTTTCAAAACGACATCTTCGCAAGTGGCTTCTTGCTAAATACCCTTTTGGCGGCGGGGTTGGCATGGTTGGGCGATAAAATAGGGGTGAACCTTGCACTGGTCGCAGTGATTGCGCTGGGAACGCGGGTCTTCCTAAACCTCTCCCTCATACGCCGCTACTACCTGAACAAACTGGCGATGGCACGTAGCCGACAGCAGAGCGATAATGCCGCAAGCCTTGCGCCGTTAGCGCAAAAGTCGGAGTAAGAGAGAGGGGCAACCTCTCCGAAAATAGTAAGACCCCTTTCTCTAACTAGGTTTAGGGGAGGAGACCACTAACTTAGGGTGATGCTTTTGGCGAGAAGTGAGATAATCGCAGGAATAGACATAGGAACCACCAAAGTCTGCGTACTGATTGCAGAGGTGAGTGAGCCGGGAAAGCCGACTATTCTCGGTGCTGGCTCTTACCCCTCTACAGGTATCCAGAAGGGGGTGGTAGTAGACATCGACTCGACGGTGTATGCTATTCAAGAGGCGGTACGTCTGGCGCAGAAGCAAGCAGGGCGCGAAGCCACCTCCTACTATGTGGGAGTAACGGGTGAGCATATCGCGTCATTGAACAGCAGTGGGCGTATTCCTATCACCAACCCCGATAGAGAGATTACCACCAACGACGTAGAGAAGGTACTCGAAGCCGCTCGCTTAATCGTACTTCCCCCCGATAGACAGATACTTCACGCCATCCCTTGCTCGTATACGGTAGATGGGCAGGGCGGCATAAGACAACCCGCAGGAATGAGCGGTACGCGCCTCGAAGTGCAGTGCCACATTGTAACGGGCGCAACCACCTTTTTACAAAACGTGCGAAAGTGCGTGGTGAAAGCAGGGTTTCAGGTGAGAGAACTGGTTTTGGAGCCGATTGCTACTGGGCTTTCGGTACTTTTACCAGAAGAGAAGGAATTGGGGGTCTGTTTGGTAGATATAGGAGGAGGAACCTCCGATATCGCGGTTTTCTCGGCAGGAGACATACTTTACTCGGCGGTGATACCGATTGGCGGTACACACGTTACCAAAGACGTGGCGTATGGGCTTACGGTAGCAACAGAAGAGGCGGAGCGGCTAAAGACCGAAAGCGGGACGGCTATGATAGAACAGGTCTCGGATGAAGAGGTAATTCTTGTAAAGCAGATAGGGCGGGACGATGTGCGCCGCTTGAGAAGACAGGCTTTGGCGAGCATTATTGAGCCAAGAATGCAAGAACTGTTTGAACTTGTGCAAGAGGAACTTGAAAAAGCCGACTGTTGGGGTAAGATTCCTACAGGAATTGTGGTAAGCGGCGGGGGAAGCCAACTGGAAGGGTGTGCCGAAGTTGCCGAGCAGGTGACGGGGCTAAACATTCGCATTGGATACCCGCGTCATTTGGGAGGTATTGGAGACACACTAACGCACCCCTCTTTTGCGACGGGGGTGGGCTTGATACACTATGGGGCGCAACAGTTCAAAGCGACCCCAGAGCCGGTAGCCCCGCAAAGCGTTAGTTCCACCGCTCCTTCTGGTATTCAGCAGTGGATTGCAAACTGGCTCAAGAAGATGGGCTTTTAACTGGGTTGCGCCCAATGTGGCGCGGGTTGTAACACAACAGAGAATCATTCGCGGGAAGGGCGCATACAGATATGTCTAATTTCGCACCATTGGGAGAGTTTACAGAACTAGGCGGCGCACGCATTAAGGTCGTTGGGGTCGGTGGAGGAGGCTCTAATGCGGTTAATCGTATGATAGAGAGTACTCTGACCGGAGTTGAGTTTTTGGCAATGAACACCGACGTACAGGCACTGAGTCGGTCTAATGCGCCACGCCGTCTCCAACTCGGCGAAAACTCGACACGCGGTCTGGGCGCGGGGGGCAACCCCGAACGGGGACGAGTCGCCGCTGAAGAGAGCAAAAGCGAAATCAAGAAGATGATAGACGGCTCGGATATGGTGTTTATTACCGCCGGTATGGGGGGAGGAACGGGTACAGGAGCCGCCCCCATCATCGCCGAAATCGCGAGTGAACTGGGTGCGCTTACCGTTGCCGTTGTTACCAAGCCTTTCCAGTTTGAAGGACCCCGCCGCCAACGCCTTGCGGACGAGGGTATTGAAAACCTGCGCGGTAAAGTAGACACCATCATCATCGTTCCCAACGATAAACTGCTTAATCTGGGCGACAGACGCATGACCCTTGTAGAGGCATTCAAAATGGCGGACGAGGTTTTGCGGCAGGGCGTGAAAGGCATTTCGGACATTATCACCGTTCCCGGTATCATCAACGTAGACTTTGCGGATGTACGGGCGATTATGTCGCAAGCGGGTCCGGCACTGATGGGGATTGGAGAGGCGGACGGCGACCATCGTGCGGTAGAGGCGGCACAAAACGCGGTCTCCTCGCAACTGCTAGAGACCAGTATTCATGGAGCCACCCGGGTTCTAGTGAACGTAACTTCGGGAAGCGACCTCACCCTCGCCGAGTTTACAGAGGCATCTGAACTGATACAAGGGATGTGCGACCAACAGGACGCGAACATCATTGTTGGATGGGTAACGGAGGCAGAACTAGAGGGCAAAGTGCGCGTTACGGTGCTTGCTACGGGCTTTGGGGAGGGGCATCGCCTCTATCAGCCTCCTACCGTTGCCGAGCCTAAACCGATTGCACGTCCCTATACCTCTAGTGGTGACACGTTTACTCGCCCTGCGCCCACACCCGCCAACCCTGCACCTCCTCCGTCGCCCGCGTCAGGGGTGGATAAAACGTCGGGA
>OMJJ01000086.1 GCA_900299305.1 bacterium
GCGCGGTTGGAGCTAAACAAGTTCTGCCCGCGGTGCCGCGCGCACCACTCGCATCGAGAAGACAAGTAGTCCCTTCGCACTCCGTGCATGAAGGGAATGTAGGGGCATAGCTCAGCTGGTAGAGCGGCGGTCTCCAAAACCGTAGGTCGGGAGTTCGAGTCTCTCTGCCCCTGCTCCCAAACTCTCCGCAACGGAGAGACTTCAGAAAGTAGGTTTTCTGATATGGCTATTGAACAGAAGAAGAGCGCGAAGACGGAACCCACCGCAACGGAGGCAAAACCGGAGGTACGCTCTGCATTTCTGAACGAGACACTTGCGGAACTAAAAAAGACGACATGGCCCTCCAAGCAAGAAGCAAACCGCTTGACAGGCGTAGTACTAGGCGTTATCGTATCGGTAGCCCTCTATATGGGCATTTTAGATGCGTTCCTGTCCTTTATCGTCCATAGGTTCAGCCTCATAAAATAGCAAGTTTTTCTTACAGACGCACACCTCAAGCCCTAATCGGAGTAGGTGGCGCGTCTGTATTGTCTGTAGCCCCGAAACCCTGTAATAAGGCGGAGGAAAGATGCAACGGCACTGGTACGCAATCCATACCTACTCAGGGCATGAGAATAAGGTGATGACCAACATTCTCCGCCGTGCTGAGTCTATGGGACTACGAGAGAAAGTTTTTCGTATTCTCGTCCCCACCGAGGCGGAAGTCCGCACTCGTGCGGGCAAAAAAACCGAAGTAAAGCGCAAGGTCTACCCCGGTTATGTCCTTATTGAGATGATTTATGACGATTCTACATGGTATCTCATTAAATCTACTACGGGCGTAATAGGGTTTATCGGCGCGGGCAATAAGCCTATCCCGCTCTCGGAACGCGAAGTGCAAGATATTCTTGCCACCGAAGAGAGCGCGGCTCCCACCCCTGTTGTCAAGTACGAGAAGGGCGAAGTGGTTCGCGTAACCTCGGGCCCCTTCACCGAGTTCTCTGGTAAGATAGACGAAGTGAACGCCGACAAGGAAAAACTTAAAGTCTTTATCTCTATCTTTGGACGCGACACACCGGTTGAACTCGACTTTAGTCAGGTCGAAAAAGTCATCTAGTAGGGGCAAACAACCCCCTAAATCACGGTTCGTTTTGAAAAGAGGATTGAAATGGCGAAGAAGATAACCGCCGTTGTGAAGTTGCAAATCAATGCGGGAAAAGCGACCCCTGCTCCCCCCATTGGCTCTACGTTGGGACCCTATGGTATCAACATGATGGAGTTCATCAAGAGCTACAACGAAAAAACGGCTTCCATGATTGGGAGTGTGGTTCCCGTCGAAGTTACCATCTACGAAGACCGCTCCTTTGTATTTATTACCAAAACCCCCCCCGCCGCCGACCTTATCAAGAAGACGGCTGGTATCAAAAGCGGCTCGGCACGCCCGAACCGCGATAAAGTGGGAACGCTTACCCGCGCTCAGGTTGCCGAGATTGCCACCGCAAAACTCCCCGACATGAACGCAAACGACCTCGCCGGTGCCGTGCGTACCATCGAGGGAACCGCTCGCTCTATGGGAATCAACATCGTCGACTAAGCGATAAACCGACGCGGCGAAAAGGGGTGAGAAGGTGCTACTGCCACCTACTGGGAAATTTCTCATGCTCACTGTTTTGGGGATGCTATGGCTTCTCCAGTTTCACCGTGTCAGTCGCCTTGCGGGGAATATACCCTACCATGTCGCCTCCTACGAACGTGATAGGCGCAAAGCCCGATTCTACTACCACTCCATGTGGCTCTGTATCGGGGTCGCGCTTCTCAGTTTTCTAGCACTAGAGGCACTGGCAGGGGTGATGTTTGATACCTCTCAACAACGAGAGTGGGTCTTTAACATTTTGCGGGGCTTGGGGCTATGGGGGCTTGCTACCATTGCGATGATTTGGAGCCAAGTCGGTATTCGCGCCAGCGAACCCAACTCGGACGGTCAGTCGCTCTTGCCCTCCCCCTTCAAAAGCCGCGACAAAGATTCGTAAACTATCCTCTCCATCAGGAGAGCCTATTATTGTGGAAGGAGAGCAAAACTCTCCGTTACTACCACAGGAGTACACTAATGTCTGATATAAACACCGAAGAGACCACAGGTAAGTCTCAACTCTCCACCGCCGCTCGGCGTAAATCTAAATCGGGACGCGCCAAGCACAGCAAACGCTTTCTCGCCCTTGCGAAGTCCACCCCCAAAGAGCAAGTAACCGTCTCGGCGGCGATTGCGAAAGCAAAAGAACTCTCCAGTGCCAAATTCGACGAGACCATAGACGTTGCTGTCAATCTGGGTGTAGACCCTCGACACGGCGACCAGATGGTGCGCGGAACCGTAAACCTTCCCTTTGGAACTGGTAAATCCCGTTCGGTATGGGTGTTTGCACGTGGTGAAAGAGCCGCCGATGCCACCGCCGCCGGCGCGGACGTGGTAGGCGCAGAAGATTTACTGGAGCGTATCCAGAAAGAGGGCGGGGCAAGTTGTGATATTCTCGTCGCCTCTCCCGACATGATGGCTCTCGTAGGGCGATTGGGTCCCATCCTAAAGCAGAAGATGCCCAACCCCAAAGCAGGAACCGTCTCCCCCAACGTTGGGCAGGTGGTACGTGATATTAAAGGCGCGACCCGTGCCGAATACCGCGTAGACAAAAACGGTATTATCCATGCTGCCATCGGAAAAGCGAGTTTCCCCAATGAGAACATCGAAAAGAACTTTGCCACACTTATCAACGCCCTTGTAAAAGCGCGTCCCTCTGCGGCAAAAGGTAAGTATCTCAAAAAGGTCTCTATCAGTTCCAGTATGGGTCCCAGCATCTCCTTAGATGTGCTAGATGTTCAGAAGGTCGCCGAGACCGCATAAGCCTCCTCAATCGTCGTGTTGTGTGAGAGAGCCTTGAGGAGTCATCTCCTCAAGGCTCTCTGTCTTTTTTGGAAGGGAAATCACCATGAACCGACTTGTCAGCATCGTCTACAAACCTCAAGACGCATCCCTTAACCCAGACGGATATACCCGCCTTCCCCTCTCTTCTGCCCAGCTTGTTGCAGGGCACGGAATAGAAGGCGATACCAAAGGGGGCGGGACTACCCGCCACGTCAACATCATGTCGGCGCACGTAATGGCTTCCCTTGCAGAAGAGGGATTCCTGACCCAGCCGGGACAACTTGGAGAGCAGCTCATTGTAGAGGGGCTAGATGTGAACACCCTCTCCGCAGGAGACCGTTTACAGATTGGGGCAGAGGCGTGTGTGGAGATAGTAGAACCCCGCACTGGGTGCGGCAAGTTCGAGAAATACCAAGAGAAACTGCGCCAAGAGGCGAGTGGACGGCTAGGAATGATAGCCAAAGTCGTAACAAGCGGAGCCATTGCGCTTGGAGACGACGTGAGCATTGTAGGATAGTATCCCCTTATTCAAAGCAATACCCTAAAACTACTCTCTTTGGAAAGGTGTACCGATGAGCGATATAGAGATAGCGCAAGCCGCAAACTTGCGCCCCGTGATTGAGGTGGCACAGGAACTTGGGCTAACCCCCGACGACCTGGAACTCTATGGTAAGTACAAAGCAAAAATTACGTCCGAAACCCTAAATCGGCTGATAGCAGACGACAGCCGCCCGAATGGTAAAATCGTTCTGGTGACGGCTATCTCTCCTACTCCCGCCGGTGAGGGCAAAACCACCATGACTATCGGTCTGGCACAAGGGCTATGCCGTATAGGACAACGGTGTGTTACCGCCATTCGTGAGCCTTCGATGGGGCCCGTTTTCGGCGTGAAGGGCGGCGCGGCAGGTGGAGGGCACGCGCAAGTAGTTCCGATGGAGGACATTAACCTCCACTTCACAGGCGATATGCACGCAATAACGGCGGCACACAACCTACTTTGCGCCATGCTGGATAACCACCTCCATCAAGGAAACTCCCTCAACATCAACCCCATAACCATTACCTTCCCGCGTGTACTAGATATGAACGACAGAGCATTACGCGGTATCGTGCTAGGGTTGGGGGGGCGGAATGGGGGCGTACCCCGCGAAGGAGGCTTTGCGATTACCACCGCCTCCGAAGTCATGGCGATACTCTGCCTCTCCAACTCGCTACAAAATTTGAAAGCACGACTAGGAAGTATTGTGGTAGGGCAAAACTACGACGGTAAGCCCGTTACTGCCGCCGACCTAAAGGCGCACGGTGCAATGACCGCCATTCTGCGCGATGCTCTCAAACCCAACCTTGTACAGACCCTAGAAGGCAACCCCGCTTTTGTTCATGGGGGCCCCTTTGGGAACATCGCGCACGGATGCAGTACCATTTTGGGAACCATGCTCGCCCGAAAACTAGGCGATATTGTGGTAACGGAAGCCGGTTTCGGCTCCGATTTGGGCTTTGAAAAGTACTGCGATATTGTGGCTCCCGGCGCGAACCTGCCTCCGGATGCAGTGGTGCTGGTAGCAACCATTCGTGCCCTGAAAATGCACGGAGGGGTCTCCAAAAAGAACCTCAACCTAGAGAACGCGACAGCCGTTCGGAAGGGGCTGAAAAACCTAGAGCGTCATGCCCACAACGTCGGAGATAGGGGCGCACCTTTTGTAATCGCGATAAACCACTTCTACAAGGATACCGATGCAGAGGTGAGCGTGGTGCGCGAATTTTGTGAGGCGCAAGGTTGGCGGGTTGCGGTCTGTAAAGCGTGGGAGAAGGGGGGAGAGGGCGCAGAAGACCTCGCCCGCGAAGTGTTAAAGTGCCTAGAGGCACCCAGTAACTTTAAGCCGAACTACACCAAAGATATGCCCTTAGAGGCAAAACTCAATGCCGTAGCCACACAGGTCTACCGAGCGGAAGGCGTGGAGCTAAATGCGGAAGCACAACGCCAACTTGCATGGCTGGAGAAGCACGGTTTTGGGGGCTTGAACGTCTGTATTGCCAAGACACAGTACTCTTTTGGAGACGATCCCAAAGGAGAGAGTACCCCCAATAACTTTAAGATTCATATTCGAGAACTGAGGCTCTCGGCGGGAGCGGGGTTTGTGGTAGCACTCGCAGGAGATATGATGATTATGCCCGGACTACCCAAAGTTCCCGCCGCCGAAAACATTGATGTCGATGAAAACGGGCGCATATCGGGTCTATTCTAACGAACAAAAGCAAACGCCCTCTTCTTATTGCAAGGAGAGGGCGTTTCTGAAACCGAAAAGGGTAGGTTATCGGCGTGCGCCTACGTAGATGCGGGCATAAAGTTGCTCGTCTAAGCGACTGACCGCCACGCTATGATTACTTGAGGAGGCGTGGATAAAGTAGCCGTTACCGATATATAGCCCCGTGTGGGTGATATGCCTACGTCCAAAATACAGGCGGTCTCCGGCTTGCAGTTGCTCTAGCGGAACCGGAATACCTACCGAAATCTGGTCGGCACTTACGCGGGGGATGGTGTAGCCCTGCGAAGCAAACACCTTCTTCAAGAACCCCGAACAGTCGATACCATTAAAGGTATTGCCTCCCCACTGATAACGCACTCCCAAATACTTATATGCCTCTTGTAGCAACTGTTGGGCATCCCCTCGAAAGAAGGGTTCGGAGGTGAAGCCGTACACATCGGCGGTATCGCTTCCGCTTCCCAACGGCACATTCAGAGCAGGATTTGCTTGCGTTGAGACGACCTGATAGTCCATTGTGCGAATAGAGTCTTTGCTCACCCAACCTATCGAGTTATCTGCCATCAGTACCCCAAACCAGTCTCCATCCGACACCTGCAACGCAAGATAGGTTCCCGATTTACAACGGCTAAGAAGCCGTGAGGAGGTTCCCTTACCCCGGTAGATAGGAGTGTCCTGAATCAGCATCCCTAGCGTACCTACCACCTGTTCACGCCCACTACCACGACTCGCTTGTCCACGAGACGCAAGCGTCGCTCGTTTGCGGGTTGGGTTGGGGGCGGGAGCCTGTTGCGCTCGTTGCCGCTCTTGTTGTTCTTGGGCATTACGCGAAGGGGGAAGTGGAATGGTGAGAGTCTGGTCGGCGTGTGCCGTAATCGTGGTGCTAAATAGAAGAGAGCCAACCAAAAGCCCTCTGTGGAAACGAGTAGATAGGTGATAATAGCGCAAAACTTCGCCCTCCTTAGCCAAATGCCCTTCGTTTGATACCTCAAAACGAACTGCCTGACTCAATCGTGACCCTGTTAGTAATAAAAATTGTACCGCAAACCATCCAAATAGTAGCCAGTTAGTACCTATTATTGGTGATTAGTTGCAGAAACCTACCGAAAAAATTACGGGAGTATCGAACTTAATCCCTAGAGAGCAGTATATTCGGGCTAGGCAAGTATATCTTTCACCACACGCCCATGCACATCTGTCAGGCGGAAGTCGCGTCCCGCATAGCGGTAGGTAAGCCGTTCGTGGTCTAGCCCCAACAGGTGTAGCACCGTCGCCTGAACATCGTGGACATGGACGAGGTTCTCTACCACATTAAAGCCGAGGTCGTCGGTTTTGCCATAAGTGAGACCGGGCTTAATGCCGCCCCCTGCCATCCACATTGTGTATGCTTGGGGGTGGTGGTCACGCCCCATACTTGTACCACGTGCAGGGTTCGACTCTATCATGGGGGTGCGCCCAAACTCACCGCCCCAAATCACGAGGGTATCTTCCAGTAGCCCTCTCTGTTTTAGGTCTTGTATCAGCGCGGCACAGGCTTGGTCGGTTGCTCCGCAGTTTCCTCTTAGGTTTCCGGCTACGTCGCTATGCCCATCCCATCCCTCATGGTAGATGTTTACAAAGCGCACTCCCCGCTCAATCATACGCCGCGCCAAAATACAGGCACGCGCAAACGAGGGCTTATCGGGGTCGGCTCCGTACATATCGAGGGTCGCTTTCGTCTCCGATTTCAGGTTCATCAGTTCGGGGGCGGAGGTCTGCAAGCGGTACGCCATCTCATAAGAGGCGATTCGAGAGGCGATTTCGGGGTCTTTCTCTACCGCAAGCCGTTTTTGGTTAAGTGCGCTCACCAGGTCGAGAGAGTCGCGCTGTAGTCGGCTATCTACCCCGTTTGGGCTAGTGACATCCAGTATCGGGTCGCCCTGATTACGGAAGCGTACCCCCGAATAGTGGGTAGGCAGAAACCCACTCGACCAGTTCGCCGCGCCGCCGCTAATACCCGCGCCTGTAGACATAACCACAAACGCGGGAAGGTCTTTCGCCTCCGCGCCTAGCCCATACGTTGCCCAAGAACCCATGCTAGGGCGACCTGGTTGAGAGAATCCGGTATTTAAGAATATCTGCGCGGGGGCGTGGTTAAACTGGTCAGTCTTTATCGACTTGATAATGCAGATGTCGTCTACCACTTTCGCAAGATGGGGAAGCACCTCCGAAATCTCTGCACCCGACTGCCCATGCTTCGCAAACTTGAAACGAGGTCCCAAACAGGCGGAATCGGGGCGAATAAAGGCGTAACGTTGCCCCATAATCACCGAAGGAGGAATAGGCTTCCCCTCGTACTGAGCAAGCGTGGGCTTATAGTCGAAGAGGTCGAGTTGACTAGGCGCACCCGCCATAAAGAGGTGAATCACGCGCTTTGCTTTGGGCTTGAAGTGCGGGGCTTTAGGGGCGAGGGGGTTCTTGTCGTCTGCAGCGGCAACTTGTGGCAGAGCGGCATCGGCAAGCAGAGAGGCAAGCGCGATTTTACCCACACCCACACCACACTCTCCGAAGAAATGGCGGCGCGTTATATTCTGAGGTAACTCTTTCGGATTCATCATAATACTCCCTATTGCTTCGTCACAAACTCGTCCAGATTAAGCAGAGAGCGAGAAAGCACCGTCCACGCGGCGCGTTCGTTCGTCTCTCCCTCACCCTCTCCCGCGATAAGTTTCGCGTCTAGTTCTTTCTTCTCGAAGCGTTGTTTTTGTGCCTCGAAGTAGGATTTCAGAAGCCGTAACTCCTCACTATCGGGGGTACGGGTAAGGCAACGGCGGAACAGGTTGGTAATGCGCTCTTCCAAAGTTCCCTGCTCTTTTACCATCTGCTTCCCCAACGCCTGAGCCGCCTCTATAAACACCTCATTATTCAGCAAGGTGAGTGCCTGTAGGGGAGTATTGGAGACCTCACGGCGAGCGACACACGCCTCTCCGCTTGGTGCATCGAAGTTGGTAAACATGGCGTAGGGGGCAGTACGCTTGCTAAACGTGTAGAGTCCGCGCCGATAGCGGTCTTCGCCCGTGCTGACGTTCCAAGCCAAAGCCCCATACGTTCCCTCGGTGGTGATACTAGGCTTTTGGGGCGGGAAGACGCTCTGACCACCCATCTTGTGCGAGAGCAGACCGCTGACGGTAAGAGCGGTATCCCTTAGTAGTTCTGCCTCTAGCCGGGTACGCGGGAAGTAGGCAAGTAGCCGATTGGTGGGGTCTTTTGCTTTCGCATTGGGCTGTACTACCGCCATCTGCCGATAGGTCGCACTGGTGACTATCAGGCGATGTAGCTCTTTAAGCGACCAGTTCCGTTTCTCAAACTCTATGGCAAGCCAGTCCAAAAGCTCAGGATGGGAGGGCGGTTGCCCCTGATAGCCAAAGTCTTCCGTGGTGCTTACTATCCCACGCCCGAAGAACGCCGCCCATTGACGGTTTACAGCAACACGCCCTACCAGCGGGTTTTGAGGGGAGACCAGCCACTGCGCGAAGGTAAGGCGGTTACGGGGAACCCCTTTGGGGAACGGGTTCAGAATAGAGAGGGTGGCAGGCTCTAC
>OMJJ01000087.1 GCA_900299305.1 bacterium
GCCCCAAAAGGCTCATCCAGCAACAGAACTTTGGGCTCTACCGCAAGCGCACGCGCCAAAGCCACCCGCTGGCGTTGCCCCCCAGAGAGTTGAGGCGGAAAACGATGCGCCATGCCATCCAACTGCACCAGCCTCAGCAGTTCGTTCACCTTGTCGGCGATTTCGGCTTTGCTAGGGCGCACCTTACGAGGGCGAACCCGCAACCCAAACGCGATATTCTCAAAAACGCTCATGTGCCGAAACAGGGCATAGTGCTGAAACACAAACCCTACGCGCCGCTCTCGTACATCTTGCTGAGTCGCGTCCTCTCCCTGAAACAGCACCGTTCCCGAATCCACAGACTCCAGCCCCGCAATAATACGTAGTAGGGTCGTCTTACCAGAACCGGAAGGTCCCAACAGAGCAAGGAGCTCCCCCGTCTGAACTTCGAGGCTGACATCATTAAGAGCGACAAACTTTCCAAAGGACTTTGTAACGTTTTTGACCTCAATACTCACCTTTTTCTCCTCATTAAAAACTGCCTATTCAGTCGTCTGTTGTTGGTGTACACGCCACTCCAGTATGCTTTTGGCAACCAGTGTTACCAGTGCCAACAGGGTGAGTAGCGAAGCCACCGCAAACGCTCCCACAAAGTCGTAATCGTTATAAAGCACCTCTACATGAAGCGGAATCGTGGTCGTCAAGCCCCGTATATGCCCCGAAACCACCGACACCGCCCCAAACTCTCCCATCGCACGGGCGTTACAAAGAATCACGCCGTACAGTAGCCCCCATTTGATGTTGGGAAGTGTTACCCGTAGAAACGTTTGAAAGCCGTTTGCCCCCAACACAATCGCGGCTTGCTCCTCGTCGGTGCCCTGCGCCTGCATCAGAGGAATTAGTTCGCGGGCAACGAAAGGAAACGTAACAAACACCGTCGCCAAAACAATGCCCGGCACCGCAAAGATAATTTTGAGGTTGTGTGCCTCCACCCAATGCCCCAGTAAGCCTCGCTCACCCAAAAGTAGAACAAATACCATTCCAGAAATAACGGGCGATATAGCAAACGGCAAATCTATGAGAGTGAGGAGTAGGTTTTTGCCCTTAAAATCGAACTTAGCCACTGCCCACGAAGCCGCTATCCCAAACACAAGGTTCAGAGGAACCGCAATACAGGCGGTTAGCAAGGTAAGCCGAATTGCGGCTACCGCATCGGGTTCTTTGAAGGCATCACGATAGGTACTCCATCCCTTCTCTAGTGCCTGAGAAAACACCGCAACCAGCGGCACAACCAACACCACCCCCAAAAACAGCAAAGCGATGCTGATGAGGACTACCTTCACCCATACCGGCTCCGTAGGAGCGCGTCTCCTGCCCCCAGAGTGACCGCCCTTTAATCTAGATACGTTTCCAGCCACCTGCTTCTCTCCTATGCTAAACCGTGCGATAGCGGCGGCTTATCCACCACTGTAGTCCATTTACAAATAGTAGTATGCTGAACGAGGATAACAGCATAACCACCGCAATCGCCGTAGCCCCTGCGTAGTTATACTGCTCTAGTTTGCTTACAATAAGAAGGGGAGTTATCTCGGTTTGGAAGGGAAGGTTTCCAGAGATAAAGATAACAGAGCCGTACTCTCCCAAAGCGCGAGCAAAAGAGAGAGCGAACCCTGTAAGCAGAGCAGGAACGAGGGGAGGGAGTATCACACGCCAAAATGTTTGGAGGCGAGATGCCCCCAAACTGTTCGCCGCCTCCTCTACCTCCACATCGAGGTCTTCTAGGATAGGCTGAACGGTACGAACCACAAACGGCAACCCCACAAATATCAGTGCCACCAGCACCCCCAGAGGCGTAAACGCGACTTTGATGCCGTGCGCCTCCAAGCGGCTCCCTAACCAACCGTTATTCGCATAGACCGATGTGAGAGCGATACCCGCAACGGCTGTAGGCAGAGCAAACGGCAAATCCACCAACCCGTCCACTACCCTCTTGCCCGGAAATCGGTAGCGCACTAGCACCCAAGCCACCAGCAACCCAAAAACCACGTTGACGATACCCGCCAAAAACGATGCCCCAAAACTCAGTTTGTAAGAGGCAACGACCTCCGGGTCGGTAACGGTTGTCCAGAAGGTTGCCCAAGTGAGCGTCGCCGTCTTCAAAAACAGGGTTGTGAGCGGAATCAGTACTATAAGACACAGGTAGATAAGCGTAAATCCCATAGAGAGACCAAAGCCGGGAAGAACACTGCGCCGTTTCCAAGATTCGCTCACAATTTACTCCTGTCGGTGATAGTATAAGGGCGAAGCAGTGAGTGCTACTTCGCTCTTATACTATACCCTAATGCCGCCGTACTATCTGATCGAAGATGGCTTTGTCGGCAAAATGGATGCTATTCGCTTTTTCCCAATTAGTGAATATCTTCTCGAAAGTAAACAGTTTGATAGGCGGAAACTGCTTTGAGAAGGTACGAGCCACTTTGGGGTCGCGGGGACGATAGAAGTGCTTTGCCGCAATCGCTTGCCCTTCCGGAGAGTAGAGATACTGTAGGTAAGCAGTAGCAACGGGACGAGTGTGGTGCTTGTCCACCACTCTATCCACCACGCTAACAGGCGGCTCTGCCAAAATACTAACGGAGGGGTAGACAATATCGTACTTATCACTACCAAACGCCTTTAGCGTAAGAAACGCCTCATTCTCCCACGAGATAAGTACATCCCCCAAACCCCTCTGGGCAAAACTGGTCGTAGAGGCACGCGCCCCCGAATCCAGCACAGGCACATTCCGGTAGAAGCGGGTCACAAAGTCACGGGCAGTAGTATCGTTACCACCCGGTAGCGAACGGGCATAGCCCCATGCCGCCAAATACGTCCATCGCCCACCCCCAGACACTTTCGGGTTAGAAGCGATAATAGAGACCCCTGGCTTCACCAAGTCCGCCCAATCTCGAACCCCTTTCGGGTTGCCTTTCCGTACCACAAACACAATTGTAGAGGTATAGGGCGCGGCGTTATTGGGGAGGCGGGTGCGCCAATCGGGTGCTATCGCCCCCGCTTTCTGTAGAGCCTCTAGGTCGTAGCCGATACCCAGCGTCACCACATCCGCTTCCAAGCCATCTATCACCGAACGCGCCTGTTTACCCGACCCACCATGCGACTGCTGCACAGTCACGCGCTCGTGCGCCTTCGACTGCCAGTAACGGGCAAACGCCTGATTATACTCTTTGTAAAACTCACGAGTAGGGTCATAAGATACATTCAGTAGGTTGACATCGGCGAGTGTGCAAAGCGATGCAGACAGAGCGAGTAAAGACATGACTGCGACAACTCCCTGCCGCGAAATACGAAACTTCATACGTTATTTACCTCCTTAGAAAATCTACTTAATCTATCAAAATGGTCAAGATTATAAAACATAGTTTACTCTATGTAAGATAGATTGTCAAGAGTAAACAGCACTAGAACAGGTATACGATTCGTGGGGAAGGAGGGATTTCCAGTAGAAACAAGGAATGTGGTATTAGGGTTCTGACTAACAGGACAGAAAGGCACTACCATGGCTACGCTCACCTTTTGGGGTGGAGTGGGAACCGTAACAGGCTCTAAGTATCTACTCGACACAGGAGAGAAGCACATCTTAATCGACTGCGGACTCTTTCAGGGGTTGAAAGAGTTGCGGGAGCGCAACTGGCAACCGCCTCCCTTCTCACCCAAGAGCCTAGATGCAGTTATCCTCACCCATGCTCATATCGACCACACAGGCTACCTACCCCGCCTAGTGGCAGAGGGCTACCGAAAGCCCATCTACTGCTCAAAAGCAACTGCCGAACTACTAAAAATCCTGCTTCCCGATTCGGCACGCCTTCAAGAAGAGGAGGCAGAGTACCGCAATCGGCACCAACTCACGCGCCACAACCCGGCTCGCCCCCTCTACACCGAGGAGGACGTACAGCGCACCCTCGAACTGTTGCGCCCTATTGGTCGCGATGAAGAGCCGTATCATCTCGTTGCGGGAGTAACGGCGCGGCTCTATGTTGCGGGACACCTACTAGGTTCACGCTTCATCCATCTTACCTTAGAAGATTCGGGGAAAACCCTTCTTTTCTCTGGTGACTTAGGACACAAGAATCCGCTTATCCTCAAAGACCCTGCCGCCCCCCCAAAAGCCGACTACCTCTTTGTAGAGTCGACCTACGGGGATAGGCTCCACGATGAAGTGCCTCCCAAAGAGGCAATCGCCCCCATTATCCGAAAAGCCGCAAAGCGCAACAGCGGCATCCTGATACCTACATTTGCAGTAGGAAGAACCCAAGAGATACTCCACGTACTGCGCCAGTTAGAAGATGAACACCGTATACCGATACTGCCTGTCTATGTAGACTCTCCTATGGCGGTAGAGGCAACCAGTGTGTATCAGCAGTTACAGGGCGAATACGACCCCTCCTTGCTAAAAAACAGAAAACTGACACTACGTACCCATAACTGCCACTTTACGTCGGCACGGGGCGACTCGCGGCGCATTAACGACCTCACAGGAGCACACATCATCCTCAGCGCGTCTGGTATGATGACAGGAGGGCGCATACTACATCATGCCCAACGCTTACTGCCCAACCCCAGTGCTACCCTGATATTTGTAGGGTATCAAGGGCAAGGCACTACAGGAAGGCGCATTCTCGAAGGAGAAAAAGAGGTGAAGATGTACAAACAGGTGTTTCCTGTACGGTGTCATATCGAAAGAGTCGAAGGGTTTTCCTCACACCCAGACTACAACGAGATTCTTGCGTGGCTTAAAGAGATGCCCCATGCACCACGTTGTACCATTCTTACACATGGAGAGCCGGAGGCATCTCAACATCTCGCCCACCTGATTGAAGAGGAGTTGGGATGGAAAACGCTCCTACCGCAGTACGGTGATACCCTCAATTTAGAGTAGTGTTGCTAATTTCGATTCGTTGGCAAGGAGGATGTTCCCCAAAGTTTGGCGAACAGTACCTTGATGAAAACTTTGCTAGGTATTCGGTGGTGTTTCGCCGTCGAACCCTTCATTTTACCGAGATAAAGGATGTGAGTACTATGGGACAAAAACTTAAAGTTGCGGTTATCGGAAGCGGAAGTATCGCAACGTTTCGTCACGCACCGGAGTATGCCGCAAACCCCAATGTGGAGATAGTGGCTTTCGTCGATAGAGTAGTAGCAAGGGCAGAAAAACTCGCCGATAAGTACGGCGCAAAAGCCCTTGATAATCACGCCGCCGCCCTTAAACTAGACATCGACGCGGTGAGCGTGTGTACCCCAAACGCCTTCCATGCCCCCATCACCCTAGACGCACTCAAGGCGGGGAAGCACGTGCTTTGCGAAAAGCCCATGGCTACCTCCGACAAAGACGCGAGAGAGATGATAAAAGCGGCAAAGAAAGCCGACAAAACCCTGATGATTGGGCATAACCAACGCCTAATGGGTATACACATCAAAGCAAAAGAGCTGCTGGACGCGGGGGTTATTGGGAAAGTGGTAACATTCCGCACCTCTTTCGCACATCCCGGTCCTGAAAGTTGGAGCATTGAGGGAGCCACCGGCTGGTTCTTCGACAAAAAGCAAGCCTTTGTGGGAACGATGGGCGACCTTGGAGTACACAAAGCCGACCTCATCCGCTGGCTCATTGGTGATGAAATTGTAGAGGTTGCCGCGATGGTAGAGCATCTAAACAAGCCTATGGGCGATGTAGACGATAACGCCGTCTGCCTCCTGCGTACCAAGAAAGGCGCGATGGGAACCCTAACCGCCTCGTGGTCGCACTACCCCGGTGAGGACAATACCACCATCCTCTACGGCGAAAAAGGGCAAATCCGCTTAGGAACCGACCCCAATTTTGGGGTAGTAGTAC
>OMJJ01000088.1 GCA_900299305.1 bacterium
ATCCATGCCCCTGTCAACCTTGCGAAGGGGAAAGGTTGGATAGGGGTGGGTTTCCGCCTAACATAAACTTAGGATAGTTCATTATAGCACCCCTTACTTGCTCTCCCCAACCTTTCTTCCCAAAACCCCTTCATTGCAAGTTAAAACCGCACTAAGCACGCCGCTCTATAATCGAAACGGGGTCTATGCGGGAGAGGCGTATGCCTATGGTAAGCCATGCTACACCCACCACCATAACAGGCAAGGGGGCAGTGAAGAGGAGCGACTGCACGTCGTAGGGGTCGAGCAGGAGACCTTTGGGGGCGAGTAGGAGGGCTTGTACCGTCTTCATAAAACCGATGGTAAGCACAATGCCTAGTAGCCACCCCAAAACGCAGAACAGAAGGGTCTCGCTGACCGCCCTCCGCAACAAATCACGGCGTGGGTAGCCGATAGCAGAGAGCGTAGCTACTTCGGGAAGCCGCTGTGTAAAGTAGATATTGGAGAGTAGCCCACACACAAACGAGATAGCCGCCACAATCGTACCCACCACGATATTCAGTATCAGGTAGAGGTTGGCAAGGGCGTTTTGTGTTTCGCGTACCAGACCTCGGTACGTCCATGTCCGCGCCTTGCTCTTGTCTACTCTCTCTTCGAGGTCGGCATCGAGTTTCTCTTGCGGGTAGCCCGCTTTTGCATAGACGAGGAAGCCGGGCCAAGTCAGCGGGGAACTCTCGTCTACAAAGGTTTTAGAGGTGAGCGCAAGCCAAGCCTTGCCGTCGAGTATGCCCACAATTTTGATGGGTACGGGGGCGTAGTTATCTTCCGATTCGGGCTTCGAGACAAAATCCCCTATCTTGAGTTTGAGGTTCTGCGCTACCTCTCTGGAGATAGCGGCTTCTGGTTTGCCCTCTTGCGGCATTCTGCCCTCGGTAAGCCCCACTCCACAGCGTTCTAGTAGGGTACGGCGGTTTGCCTCGTTTAGCCCAAAGAGGGGAAGAGCCATTTTGCCGAAGATGGTCTTTATCTGCACAATGTAGGAGTGTACTCCCATCATTTCGCCCAAGCCTTGCACGGTCTTTATCTGGTTTAGCACTTGCGCGTCGAATTCAGGGCTGTTGCGGGGGGTGATGCCCGTTACATAGCGGTTATAGCCGTAGAGGGTGTTTATGGTGAGGTTGATAGAGCGCACAATAATCACCACGCTTGCGATAAGGGTGACGGAAATCATTATCACCAGTATCATTGGGGCGGCTTTTCCGGGGTTGCGCCGTAAGAAGAGAAACGGATTGAGTACAGAGACCATGGTGCTACCCCAAATGACTGGTATCGTTGAGGAGGCTTACCCCGCGCCGAATCAAGGCTCCTTCTCGAAAACGTTCTTCGACAATGGAGAGTGAAGCGTTTGCCAGCCATATTCGGTTCATGGTCTCGACGGGCGCACCTAACGCCTCATAGAGCAGAACGCGCATACTGCCCCCATGCCCCACAATAACCAGCGATTCGGTAGGATAGCGCGTTTTGATTTGAGCAAGGGCGGTAGTCATGCGTTCCCAAGCCGACTCCAGCGTTTCGGAGTTGGGGGGGCGGTTGATAAAGGAGTTCTCCTGATACCGTGCAAACAGTTCTGCATCTCCGCGTGCGTTTATCTCGTCGTGGGTTAAGCCCTCCCAGTCTCCGAGGTTGGTTTCACGGAGAAGGGGGGTGGTCTCTACGCAGAGGTGAAGCCTTTCGGCAATCACTTCGGCGGTCTGCCGCGCACGAGAGAGGTCGCTGCTGATAACCACACTAGGCTTAGAGGAGAAGGCGGCGAGGCGTTCAGCAACGCACCCTGCTTGCTCTAATCCCTCGGTGCTGAGGGGAATATCCGTCTGCCCTTGCATACGAAACTCCCGATTCCAGTCGGTAATGCCGTGCCGTATCAGATAGAGGTTCCGAATGTGTGTCATGGTTAGGGTTTGCCGCCTGTTTTGGGTTCGATAAACCGTGACGAGCCAGGGGGAGGCGTAAATTTGAATAGCGTGTCAGAGACGGGCTTATCAAAACTCTGCTCGGAGGCGACAATCGCAACCTCTCTGCCAATCGCGGAGATATTCACCTCTACCACCGAGTAGTCTTTTTTGCTTACAATCAGTTTGGCGGGTTTGGCGGCTTTTACAACGCCTTCCATCTGATTTTTTTGTGCTTCCGACACTCCGGGGGGCATCTTCTTGGGCATAATCATCTTGAGTAGGAGGGTGTAGGTGGGTTTCCCTTTGGTAGTACCCTCCGTGATGCTAAGGGGAGCGAACTCGTTGGGGTCGGGTAGGAGGCTACCGACCACGTTTTTCATAGAGAAGCCTGCGGGAGCGGGTTGAGTACGGTACTGCTTGGCACTAGGGAGGTACGCGGAGAGGTTTTTTCCATCGCAGTAGAGGATGTGGTCGCGTTGGGAGACGTTTGCCGTCACTCCCGACCCCTTGTGGGTTACTTCAAAGCGGTACTTGTTTGGGGCAACCACGTATATTTTTTGTGTGGTGTCTATTAGTGCCCTCTGCCCGTTGTTGGCGATTATCGTCTGGTGGGTTATCAGCACCCCCTGATAGGTCTTTGTTGCGGCATAGCGGTCATTCACTTTTTGAAGCACTGTTGCCGCGTCTTCGGCATGAGCGGATAGCCCCGCGCTCACCAGTAGCAAAGTAGCAAGAGCAAAACTGCCCCCTGAATGTGATAGGAAACGGAAAAACACTCCGTATCTCTCCTTTGTTTGGAATCTGTGTTAGGAAGAGTATACCTCAGAGAAGGGAGGTTTTGGCGTTTTGTTATTTATACAGACAAAGGATGACTATTTCTGAAGCCGCTTTTTCCTTTTTTATTGTACGCAAAAACCTCTATATCTAGGTGTTTTCAGCCGAAAATAGAGAGAATCATCACCAGAAGAGCGGAGAGATGTGTTTATGGAACGGAAACACCTAGAGGTAAAACTCGCACGGGCAAGCACCCTTCCCATTTTGCCCTACGTGACGCTGCAACTACTAAAACTCGCGGATAAGCCCAATGCAAGCGCGAAAGACTACGAGAGCATTATTATGCAAGACCCTGCGATGGTGGCAAAACTGCTTCGCACAGCGAACTCCCCTTTCTTTGGAGGCGGGGGGCGTATTACATCGCTACAACGCGCTATCCTTATGTTGGGAGTAGAGACGGTTCGCTCTATCTGTATTGTGGTCTCGTTGCAATCTGGAAACACTGGGCGCAAACCCGGTAAGCATTTTAATCTTGCGGAGTTCTGGCAACACTCCATTACGGTAGCGTGTATGTCCAAAGTAGTTGCGGTTCTCTGCAAATACCCTAAACCAGAAGAGGCGTTTTTGGCAGGGTTAATGCACGATATAGGCAAACTGGGTATCGCTCTGTTTTTACCAGAAGATTCCGTAGCAGTATTTAATCACCGTCACGATGCCACTTTTTCTGATTACGAGATTGAAAAACAGGTTTTAAGCATGAGTCATGAGGAGGTTGGATATGAGATAGCCACACGGTGGCAACTGCCTCAAACCTACTGGGGTGCAATCGCTCACCACCATGTACCTATGGAGGGAGGGAAGAAGCCCGATGAGATGACCCTCTACGTTCATGTTGGTAACTCATTGGCGTATGAGTGTGGGCTAGGCTTTGGCAATCGGGGGACAGCAAATGAGATAGCCCCCGAAGTAAGAGAGTTGTTACCGATAGGGGATGAGCAGTACGCCCGTATCTGTACTACCGTCTATGAGGAGGTGCAGAAACTGATACACTCCCTCGCGCCCGAAGTAAAGGCGGCATAAGCGTTAAGAGCGCACTACCAACCCATCGTAGGAGAGTTCTACCCCTGTGGGCAGTTGTGCGTTTACGGTATCGTGGTCGAAGTGGTGCGAGAGGTGGGTAAGGTAGGCGCGTTTTGGTTGTACCTGCTCTATCACCTCCAACGCCTGATAGAGACCGAAATGGGTAGGGTGAGGTTGGAAGCGTACTGCGTCTAGGAGTAGCACATCCAGCCCATACAGTTTCTCCATTGCGTCGGGCGGAATATAACTCACGTCGGTAACGTAGGCGGCGGAGTAGGCGGGGGTAGTTGAGGTAGCGGGTTGGTCGAAGCGATAAGAGAGCACCGGTAACTTGCCGTGCATCACATAGAACGACTGAATTTTTAGCCCAAAGAGACTAAATTCTCGCTCTACTTCGTGCAGGCTGAGGCGGGGCTTTCCCCCTCCCAGTTGCGTCTGCTTAAAGATATAGGGGTAGATACGCTGAATGTCGTCAAGGGTGTCGGCATCGCCATAGACAGGCAGTTCTTGCCCCGAAAGGTCGTTGAAACGGCGCACGTCGTCTAGCCCAAAGATGTGGTCGGCGTGGGTATGGGTGTAGAAAACCGCGTCTACCCGCGTTATGCCAAGCGTGAGAGACTGTAGGCGCAGTTCGGGCGTGGTGTCTATCAGAATAGCCTCTTCGCCGTGCCTTACCATGATGGAGGGGCGGAATCGGCGGTTTTTAGGGTTCTCTGAGGTACACACCGCGCACTCACAACCTATCATCGGGACACCGTGCGAAGTCCCGCTACCTAGCACCAAAATCTCCATAACACTCCCTTCTCCTTCAACACTCCAACCCGCTTAAAACGTCTGTTCGCCCGCTTGTAGGGTCTCTTCTTGCCTCTCCTTTTCGGCGGTAGGAGCCGATCTGGAGAGGAGTCGCTTGGATTCTGCCAGCAGAAACTTTACATCTTGGAACGGCTCGAAACGAATCTCTTGCCAGCGCACTTTACCCGTGCCATCGATTAAAAATAGCCCGTGCAGAGGAGTCTTCTCGAAACCATCGAAGGCGCGGAACGCCTTGAACGCCTTTTGACTGGAGTCGGTGAGCATGGAGAAAGGCAGAATGAGTTTGGTCTCTGTATCGGGTGCGTCTTTGGGAACGGGTCTCTCTTTTTCCGAACTCACCGCCACCACCGAGATACCTGCTTTCTCGAACTCTCCTATTAGGGGGGCGAAGGTGTTGAGTTGGGTTACGCAGTGCTTGCAACCTGCCCCCAAGTAGAAGACAACCACCACCGGCTTGCCCTGTTTACGGTATTCGGAGAGGCTTATTTTACGGAAAGCCGTATCGCGCAGGGTGAAGTTGGGAGAGGAGTAGGGCTCCCAGCGGAAATGCCCCAAGCGTGACATCATCTTGCGCCGTTCGAGAAGGTTTGCGTCGGGCAGCCGCCAGTCGGTTGGGTAGCCGAACTCCCTTGCGATGGGAGCCAGTTTGGTAAGCAGGGGGGCATCTAGCTCCGCCTCAGAACCCTCTTTACGGAGGGTACTGAAGAGAGTTTTTGCCTCCTCTTTTTTGCCTAAGCGGTATAGAATCTCTATCAGCGTTGTAAGCCGCTCTACTTGGTGGTCGTCTTGTGTGAGTGCTTCCCGCGCTAGTTTTTCCGCCTCTGCACCCTGCCCCAAAGCCATCCTTACCCGCGCCATTCGGCACTTGGGCATGGATTTGGCGGCATCGAACTGCTTGGTTGCCTCTGCCGTGTTCCCCATACGGAGTGCCATATAGCCGCGTACCTCTGCAATGGATTTTTCGAGGTCTGCGTTTTCGGATTTAGGCTCTTTTAACCCCTCTAATTCAGCGAGATATTTTTTACCTGCTACTGCGTCTCCTGTTTGGATAGAGGCAACGGCTAGTAGTTGAAGGCGTTCTGCTTTCTGGGAGGTGGTCTTGCCCTCTTCGAGGTACCCTTGCGCGTTTAAGGTGAGTGCTTCGCGCCAAAGTTCGTGGTTATAAAGGGTCTCTAGGAGGCGCATACGCCCATAGTAGGCACTGCCGCTAAACGAATCGGCGTTGTTGTAGCGTGGATGACGCGGTAACTCTATCATGTTTTGGGTAAGCTCAATCGCGTCGTGAACACGCCCGATATAGCCGAGGTTCTCTGCCAACCACTGGCTGTTATGGGCGTAGTTGTGAATCTGGTCGGGAATGAGCCTGTCTGCCATAAGATAGCGGTTATCCACACGAACCGCCGCCTCTTGTGCAAAAACCGCATCGCGGTACATTCGCGTTCCGGAGAAGATATGCCCCTGCATATGCCACATATGCGCGATACCGGACGAAGAGGGCCCGCATAGTCCTGCCGAATCGAGGGCTTTTTTGCGGTCTTCGGGAGAGGAGTCCCAGAGGTGAATACGGTAGTGGTGTAGGGGGTGCATAGGGTTTACCGCAAGCACTTGGTGCATAAGCGCGTCTGTCTCTTCGCGAGTGTGCTTGGGTTCTGCATCGCGCCACTCCATCATTTTGTGCGCCAAAAACGCCTTCGCCTCTATGTCATCGGGGTACTGCGCGGTGATTGCTTTGAGGTCGTTGAGATAGTTGGTTTTGCGAACTTTGTCACGGTCTTTTAGTTTGCTGTCGGCAGTGTGGTAGGCGTTGATGGCTAGTACCCACTGCTTCTCTTTTGCGCTCATCTTATCTAGTAGGCGCAGAGCAGGAAGCAGAGTCTCTTTCACTAACGAGTCGTTGTTGAAGCGCGTCATGGCGATACCCCAGTAGCCCATAGCGCACTGCGGGTCGAGGGCAACCACTTTTCGGAAGGAGCGTTGTGCCTCAAGATACCAGTAGCCGTGTAGTTGCCCCACTCCCTGCTCGAAATACCTCTGCGCCTCACTGTTGGTAGTGGTGATAGGGAAGACGATTTTGGGCATTCCGCGCATGAGGTATGCTTGCTGGCGTGCGATATCGTCAAAGGCATCGCCGAGTACCGAGTGACCGTAGTTATGTGTGGGGCGCGGGTCGGGGACGGTGTTGGCGGGGACTTTGCCTTGCCCCAAAGCAGAGAGAGGCAGTATCAGTAGCGGAAGGGCAGAGTATACGGTTTTGTGGTGTCTGTAGCGGAGTGGTGAGGACACGGGTTTTCTCCTGTTTAGTCGGTAAGCACGAGCGTTTTACCAGTTCGTGCCGATTCGTAAATTGCCTCTACAATGCGTACCACATACGCGCCGTGTTCGGGAGACGAATAGAGGCTATCGCGTCCTAGTATCGCGTCCGCGAAGTTGGCTACGGGAGTAGAGACAGGGGGCAGGTCGGCTTCGCGAAACGTTCTCGGCCCCTCGTCCTGAATATGGATAGTGGTTTTGAAATCGAAATCTTGTACCGAAATCGTCCCATTAGTAGTCCCGAAAAGGTGGTTCACCCTTCGCACAGAAGACTGGCTATCCCCTATGGAGTTCAGGCTGACCGTTGCACCGTTCTCCATCTCAAAACTGACTACGATACGGCTATCCGAAGGGAGGCTATCCATTATGGCACTCACGCGCTTTACTTTTAGGTCGGTGAGCCATAGCAGTTGCGAAATGAGGTGAGAGCCGCCGTCGATAAAGTAGCCGCCGCCGTTCAACTCTACATCCGCCCTATAGAGGGTTGGGCGCACCACGCCGGGTAGCGAATCGGGAAGGGGACTACGTCCAAACAGAGCGGCGGCAGAGCCTGTCCAGTACATTGTAGCACTCTCTAGGCTTCCTATTTTGCCCTCTCGAAGCGTTTGGCGTATGGCGTGGCAGTGCGCCCAAAAGGGTGGGTTTAGCGTGGTAGAGATAAGCCGATTCTGTTGGGTAGCGAGGTCGAGAAGGGTATACGCCTCTTGGGAGGTGAGAGCCATGGGCTTCTCTACGAGGACGTGTAGCCCTCTTTCGAGTGCCGCCTTTGCCTGTTCGTAGTGGAGTGCGTGAGGGGTTGCGATAAGTACTGCATCGAGTTCCACCGCTTCCAGCATCTCTGTCCAGTCGGCAAATGCCTTTTCGGAGGGTACTCCAAAGTGGTCGGCGATTTTCTGACGTGCCTCTGCGTCTCGCCGACTGATAGCCGTAAGAGAGAGAGTAGAAGTTTTTTGGCAGTCGGGAAGATGGCGGCGAGAGGCAAACCAACCCGCGCCAATCACACCCAGCCTTACAATCGGTGTAGTATAAGACATGAAGACTCTCGAAATTTGGGGTATTCTGTTTAGGAAGTTGTAGCACGGTAGGGTTTTAGCCCTCATCACCAACCTCTTCTCCCAAGTTTGGGCGAAGAGGCGAATGCTCTGTGTAGTCAGGTAGTAGCCTTTTTGTACAGGTATCCCTTTCTTATAACGAGAATACCTTACTACCTGCTCTTTCCCCCAAAATTGGGGGAAAGATGTCCTGCAAGGACAGAATGAGGGCTACTCTGCTAACTGTGCTATACACAGTATACCAGAACCAAAAGCCCCTCGGAATGGGAAGGGGGGCGATACAAGGAGATAGGCAGAGTCATGAAAATAGTAATGCTCTCTTGGGAGTACCCCCCGAAGATAGTAGGCGGAATTGCGCGGCACGTAGAAGAGATAGCGTGGTCGTTAGCCGCCATTCCGGGATTAGAGGTTCATGTCGTGACCTGCGACTTTCCTAATGCCCCCGCCGAAGAGGTGACACGCGGCGTTTTTATCCATCGTGTTGCCCCCTACGAGGCTCCAGGCGGGTACGCCGACTTTGTTCACTGGGTACACCAACTGAATGCGGCGATGCACGACAGGGCGCAAGCACTCATTGATGGCTGGCTTGCTCCAAAGGGAAAAAGTACTACCCCCAAAGACCCCAAAAAACTGACCGAAAAAGACGGCATTATCCTACACGCCCACGACTGGCTTGCGTTTTTCTGTGGAGTTCGCCTAAAGCACATCTATCGTATTCCCCTCGTCGCTACGATACACGCTACCGAGTATGGACGCAACAAAGGTATCCATAACGAACTCTCCCGCTATATCCATAACATCGAGCAACAACTGATTACGGAGGCGTGGCGCGTTATTGTCTGTACCCACTATATGCACAACGAACTGACCACCGCGCTTCATGCCCCCGACGACAAACTGGATATTATCTACAATGGGATTGTAGCGGATAAGTTTCAGTTCGATTTTCCGGAAGAAGAGCGTAACGAGTTCCGTAACCGCTTCGCCCTCCCCTTCGAGAAGATAGTGATGTTTGTGGGACGCGGCGTTCCTGAGAAAGGGGTGCAGGTGCTTATCGAGTCTTTTCCCAAACTACGCACAAAGTATAAGTTCGCCAAACTCGTGATTGCGGGGGGCGGTTCGCGTCAACACCTCGTAGAGCAGGCGCAACGCTTGGGTATCTCCGACCAGACCTTCTTTACCGGCTTTGTTCCCGACGATGATTTGCTACGCTTGTACAAGGTTGCCGATGTCGCTTGCTTCCCTAGCCTCTATGAGCCGTTTGGGATTGTGGCACTGGAAGCGATGGCGGCGAAGACCCCCGTAGTGGTATCGGATGCAGGGGGACTGCCAGAGGTGGTGGACGCAGATGTTACGGGTACGGTGACTTATGCGGGTAGCCCCAGTAGCCTTGCAGACGGAATAGCGAATGTACTACACCACCCCGAACACGCCGAAGCGATGGCAGAAAAAGCACTAGAGAAGGTCTTAACTCTCTTTAAATGGGACAGAATTGCGGGGGAGACCAACGAGGTGTATCGCCGTGTATGGAGTGAGTTCCGGAAAAGCGACTGGTAGGAACGGGGAAAAACATCTGTTATGTTCTATCGTTCCCTAGTGCGTCCCCTGCTGTTTCAGCAAGACCCAGAACAGGCACACGAAGCCACCATTCACCTGCTGGAGACGCTTACGGTTATTGAGAGCGAGATACTGCGCCTGATACCCGTACAGACGCACCCTGCTTTGCAGATGGAGGTCGCGGGTATCTCATTTCCCAATCCGGTAGGCTTGGCGGCAGGCTGTGACAAGAATGGACGGGCGATTCCGTTCTGGCACAGTTGCGGCTTTGGGTTTATGGAGGCGGGTACGATAACCGCGCAACCGCAAACGGGGAACCCTAAGCCCCGCGTTTTTCGCTACCCCGAACAGGAGGCAATCGTCAACCGTCTGGGCTTTAATAGCGAAGGAGCAGAGGCGGTTAGCAAGCGTATCGGCACGTTACGGCAGAGTGGCTTTCCGCTTCCTATTCCGCTAGGCATCAATATCGGTAAAACGAAAGTGGTGACTGAAGAAGAGGCTGTGTTGGAGGACTATCGCGCTAGTTTCCGCGCTCTTGCCCCCTTCGCCGACTTCGTGGTGATAAACGTCTCCTCTCCCAATACGCCCGGTCTGCGCTTGTGGCAAGAGAAAGAGAAGCTCTCTGCTCTGCTGGGTATGCTGGTGCAAGAGGCGGCGGCTCTTCCTAAACGTGTGCATCAGGGACAGGTTCCGCTCTTCTTGAAGATTGCGCCCGACATGAACCAAGCGGATATGGATGATGTGCTTGAAGTTGCAGTAGGGAGCGGCTTGAGCGGGATTATCGCGACCAACACAACGATTGTTCGCGAAGGGGCTACTGCATATATGGAGTTACCGGGCGGACTGAGCGGCAAACCGCTGGGCGACAGGTCTTTGGAGGTGTTGCGGTATCTCTATCGGCAGTTGGAGGGGCGTTTACCGCTTATCGGGGTGGGGGGTATCGCGAGTGCAGAAGCTGCTTATGAGCGTATTAAGGCGGGGGCATCGCTAGTACAAATCTATACCGCACTTATCTATGAGGGACCTCTGCTACCTCGCCGTATCAATCAGGGATTGGTGCGCCTTTTGGAACGGGACGGCTTGAAATCGCTCTCGGAAGCCGTAGGCGTAGAGAGCCGATAGCCGTCCCGTTTTTTAGGTACAGAGGGTTACGCGCCTTCGCAGGGCAGTTCGTAAGCCGCAGACGCTTTACTGAGCAGAATGGGGGTATCCCAATCGCGGCTACTCACTCCTGCGCCGCCATGCGACTCTAGGGTTTTGCCCTTATAGATGAGCCATACATGACCGGGGTGCCCTCCTGCGGGTTGGATAAACCCGATAAACAGGCGGTTAGGGTCGTCTTTTCCGTACTGTACATTCGGAGTACTGTGCGAGTTTGTGAAGCCCTTGATTGTCGCACCAGTCGTGTTGAACAGAGGAGCCATCGGGCATAATAACCGCACTGTTTGTGGCTTTAGCGACGGCATAACGCACAAAGCCCGAACAGTCGATTTCGTCGATGTCGTGGCTATCCTCGTTGAGTGCGTCGGCTTTACCGCCCAACGAATAGGTAACACGACCCTCCATATTGTGAAAAACTGCCAAGAGTAGCGGTATGTTGATTGCGTCCAAAGTCGTCTCCTTAGTCAAAGTCAATCGTTAGTACTACGCCGATAGATAGCGTAAAACATCTGGATTTGTGTTTATTCCCCAGTCCATCGCGTTGGATAGAGTATACACTGCTCCCTCGCTGTTTTCTGGTACTGATTCTAATACGGTCTCAATTCTTCCCACAATCTCCTCAAAAATCTGCGCTTGTGTCTCCAGTAGTTCCACTTGCGGAGGAGTAGGCATATCGACAATCGGAACCGTCTGCCCTGCCAGATTTAGTATCCGTAATGCCTCTACATCTATAGATTTGGGCTTTAGGTCGTTGGCGGCTTGTAGGAGGGTGGTGCGCTGGCTTACTAACTCCTCTCGCCGTGCTTCTAGTATCGTTCTCAGTTCATTGTTCGTCATTCTCTCTTCCTTTATCCTTTCAGGCTCTCTACCCACGAAACTCCGTTATAGGTTGCATTGTAAATCGCATTAGCGATGATGTTCGCAACTATCGAGTTGCCCACCGCGCCCAAGTGGTTATCAGCGGCGTTAGGGTAGTAGCTAAAGTCGGCTTTGGGTTGCCCGGCAGTCACCATCTTGTCCATCGGGTTCCATGTATCTACATAGATTACTTGCCCTGTATACACCCCTCCCGATACCGCGAGTAAGTCTGTTACTGCCTGTTGCTGTGCCGCTCGGAGGTTTTGTAAGGTGCTACTAGGACTTCCTCCGCTCTCGGACTGGTAGAAGTGTAGCCCCTCTACTGCCCAGAAACGTACCAGCGGGATAAATGTGCCTCCCGCTTGTACAATGTCCTCTTCACTGTAGGTTCTGTACCAACCGCTTGCCCCCGCGCTTCCGTTTACGCACACCCATATCTGGTCGTTTTTTGCCACACCGCCTAGTGTTTTGCGGTTTCCATCGGCAACACTCGTTGCAGGGGCGTTACCAGTAGGGTAGATGGCGTTGATACCGTCGCTTCCTGCCGTGTCGTTGAGTACCAAAAACTTAGAGCCTATCGGCATACCCGCAGGGAGGTTGGTGTAGTTATCTACAATCCCATTTGTCCACACTTGGGAGGTGTTCATGCGCCCCCCATACACCCCATTACGCCCTGCACGTATCATGCTCTTGATGTTTTTGGTGGTGGATGCGTTACTGATAGTCGGGCTTGCGGCAGTATCGTTTGCCCCTATCTCCACCATGCAAAGCGCAGGGACGTTATACTGTGCCCATACCTTCGTGATGCGCTCCATGAGGTTGCCGCTTGCGGGATTTGCCAGTCCAGAGGTGTCTCCGCTCCGCCCAAAGGCACGGCAGAGGGCATTGCATCCATACGAGGTATTTAGGGCGCGTTCTAGTTGCGCCATAAGCCCGTCGTACCCTGCCAGCCCCTTACATTCGGTATGGCTATCTCCTGCGCCATGTACCCACACCTGCCCCGAAGAGGGCATCTCTTTGTACTGTCTGCTCATGTTATAGCCCTACCATTCCGTACACTGCCACATCGAGCGCGTTTGCCGCTCCCGCTTGAAACTGTAACGTGTTCAACGAGACCGGGTACGCCGACTCCCAAACCAGTCTACTATCGGTGTTTGCCCCTGCCGCCGGTACGTTATACTCGCCCGTTGCGGTAGAACTGTTGTTGATGCTCCACTTGAGGAGGCTTGCCGAGCCGGTTTTGTTTATCGCCGTAATTTTGGTAATGGCGGTAGGAGTCTGCCCTCCGTTGTTCCACGAGTTAAACGAACTCATACTCGTGGACACATTCGAGAGAACAGCGGTAATAGCACACCTGCCCAAGTTCTGTGTCATCATGCTTTGCGGAACCAGAAAACCGAATATCGTGAATCGGTTCTGGTTTCCGGTAGAGCCATTATAGTTCCTGTCGCCGGCACAGGTGATAAGTACATGGTGCGCCCCGTCTCCAAAACCCCGCCATACCCACTGATACAGAGAAATGTTGTTGCTTGCCTGAAACGGTGTAACGGTGTAGTTCCGCTCATCCGAAACGTTGAGCGGAAGGTTCCCGCGCCCTGCTACCGTAATCCCTACGGGCATAAAGCCAGAGGTAGAGACCACCGACTTATCTCCCATGTCCACCGTACCGATAATACCAAACGCATCTCCTTCAAAGAACATCTCTATCGTTGCGGGACTAGAGGGGTCGGTGGCTTGCATCTGAAGACGATAGCCCAAGCCGAGCGGGTTAGGAACCCCGAAACTGTTGTTTTGTGCCGAAACATTGCTCGTTTTCAGGCTGTTCTTTTGGGGCATGAAGGCACACATCAAGCCCGTCTCGCGTACCATTAGCCGCCCTGTATAGGAGGCGTGATTCTCCCCTGCGAAGGGGCTACCATCGTATACCGTTGCCACTATCCCACCTCGCTTCCTGTTGCGTTGAACGACACATTTGCCATATTCGCCTGAACCTTTACTACGTCTCCTGTCCCTAGTGCGAACCCTGCCATCACCTCAACGGGTGGAAAGTTCGGCACTACCAGCACGTCGTAGCAGATGTACTGCTTGTTGTCTGCCCCTGCGCCGCCGACGGCTATCCAAACTCGCGCTTTTGCCGCCGTTGTGTTCTGATTACAC
Source organism: bacterium (assembly GCA_900299305.1). Taxonomy (GTDB): domain Bacteria; phylum Armatimonadota; class Chthonomonadetes; order Chthonomonadales; family Chthonomonadaceae; genus CAIJLM01. The sequence continues at coordinate 13,694 of OMJJ01000088.1, forward strand.
ACCGTAACGCGAGAGAGTACCGCCGACTTACCACTCGGAACGGTATAGAGATTTGCGGGGCTATTCGCGCTTGGACACGACTGCCCCAACACTTTTAGCGTTTCTGCCATTGCGTTAGCCTCCCTTTCCTAAAAACTGCCGCCAGTAGCTGCTCTGCGCTACGCCGTCCACATACCCTTTTGAGGCGGGGTTTAGGGTGGTGTCAGGGTCGCCGTCTAGCGTGATTTTGCCCGTCATGGTTCCGCCAGAGAGTGGTAGAAAACTACTCGAAACCCGGTCTTGCCCCGTAGAACCCGTTCCCGTTATCCGTGTATCGCTATTTACGGAACCATTTGTCGTACTACTACCCACCATTTTGAGCAGTTGCGCCAAGTCGGGACGCTCGTTGTTCAGTTCCACCTCTAGGTCAAACGACTCGCCAATCTGATAGCGTACCCGCGACGGAAATAGCGGTTCCGGTGCGGAGGGCAGGTTTACAAGCCTCACTTTTCCGTCTAGTGCCACTCTGCGCGTGGTTCCCTTAACCCGTAGATTCGCCTGAACTGCGGGGGTCGCATGAGACCGAAAATAGCCCTTGCAGTAGGTATCCAGCGTTGCAATATCGCGCACATACTCCACCGTCTCCGCCTTTTCGCGTATCCCGTAGGTCGTAATACTGTCGTATGCCGCTTGCCCTATGTCGCCAGAGGCGTAGTCCGTCACCGAGCGAATGGCGGTAAATGCCCTTCCCGGATAGAAGACCCCCAGAGGAGTCAGGCTACCCAGCGTTACCATAACGGCATCCACATACACCTCACCTTCACTCTTAAAGCGAATAAACGGCTCTAGTTTGTTGGTTGCCGACGACATTACCGCCGTGAAATCGACCCGTTGCCAGCCCCCAAACGCGGTGATTGCCGTTGTGTATGCCTGTAGGTTCGTCGTGATAAGGTTGGTGTCGGCGTACTGCCTAAACCCCAACTGCACTAAAGGCTGTGTCGAGTCGGTAGTACGAAAGTAGGCAGAGAGGTAGTAGGGCTTGCCCGGTGTAACTGTTATCTCTGCATCGGCGCGAGTGCATACCTCCACATAGCCGCCGCTACTGGTAATGCGGGGCTTCAGTTTTACGGAGTACGCGCCCTCGTAAGCCTGTGCGGTACTGCGCCAATCCAGCGACTGAAAGTAGCCGTTTAGCGGTGTTCCCGCTCTCCAAGCACCCGCCGTTAAGCCCGCAGGTACGCAGATAGCGTCGTCTAACAGTATGCCGTGACCCACTCCACCCGAACCGGTAAGCGTAAATCGCAGTGCCATCTGCGTCACCGAAGCGTTTGTAGGTGTAAACTCAAATGTAAACTGTTGCCAGACGTTGCTATTTGGTTGCAGATTTGCGCTGGTAAAAGTTTCCAAATTGTTGCTACTGCTATCCTGTGCGTAGCCCGTGATGGTAAAGGTTTGGGTGTCCCCATTCGTCACCTGACGCGCCCACACGCTTACCCGCATCTTCTGTGGAAAGCCTATCGCAATCGCACCCTGCTCCATCGCTTGCAGGGTACTGCTCACATAACCGTTGTTGCCCAACTCCAGCCATGCCACCCCCGTTCGTGCGATGTTTACGGTGCTATCGTCGGGGTAGTCGCGGCGTACTGCCCCGAATACGCGATACCAGTAGGGGGCGTGTCCTGCGGTGTTGTCGTAGTCCTCGAAACCGGGATTCTTGAGCAGATTGTTCTCCGTATCGTCCACCGATTGCGTCTCTTCAAAGGAGGCGTTTGGCGCGATATTCGGAGGGTCTGCATCGGCTCCGGTAACGAAAACGCGGTTCACTACCTGAGTAACATCGCGGGGGTAGACAAACGCGCTTACCTCACTCCCCACCGAAAACGTGTACGCAACGGTATCAGTTCGAGGGCGAATATAGAGGCGGTTTTGCCCGTTACTATCCACGTCAAATCCCCAGATAAACTGCTCCGGTGCGTAGTCGCAGAGTTGGTTAAACGCCTCTGTTACGGTGCGCCCTTTCGCCGAAAACTCCCGCAACAGCACACCTTGCCCTGACACTCCCGACACATCCAACACCGCCCCCGAAAGCCGGTCAGATGTTAGTACAAGCTCGTTGGCAATGTCTGAAAACACCTGACTAATATCGACCACAGAGGCGTAGGTGTAGTGACGGCGCACCAGATACCCGTTGGTACACTCCATCAACCCGAAGAGACTGATACTCCACTGCTCCGGCGTATCCAGTGCCTGCTGTGGCAACATCGCGTAGCCCCGATAGGTGAGTACCCCTTGAAGGTAGATGTCTACATACTCCGTTCCTTCGAGGCTCAAATCTGCCCACTTCGCTTCGATTTTCAGCGTACCGTTTTGGAAGCCACCCCGCTCTCCTATCTCAAAATCCACCCCTACAATCCAACTTTGGGGCAGGTATTTGCGCTTCCCGTTTTTGTCGTACAGTCGAACATCCACATCGTGTATCATCTAGTACCACCTTGCCCGATAGGTTATCGTGAGGTTGCTAATGCTACCGCTGGTATAGGCGATTGTGAGCGCGTTCGCCCCCGAAGCAAGCGAGGGAAACACTCCATCGAATAGCGAAATCCCCGCACTACTCCCCCGCAAAACGTTCTCTGCAAGTGCGTCAATCGTTATCACGTCTCCACCCGTTACCGCTCCATTCAGGAGACAAACTTCTCCTGTAGTGGTGTTGGTAAGCGTGAGTGCAAGGTTGACCGTCCCGCTTCCCGCCACCGTAAGCGCGTACTGTGGAAGGGCAGGGGCGTTTCCACCATTTGTTAGGCTTATACTCTGCCCCGAAGCCGTTATGCTTGTGCTAGAGGTCGATACCGCCGTGCTGTACTGGTAGGGGTCACCGGTGACAAAACTGAGTGCTACCCGCGCCCACCTTCCAAACCCCGTACCCTCATAGCGCACCTCAAAATCCCTTAGTTGTGCCTCTTTCCAGTAGCGGTCATCCTCAAAATAGAGCGACTGAGAGCCTTGCAACGCCGCTTTCATTACGTCTATCTGATTGCGAAGGGGGGTGGTGTCGTTTTGCACCAGCCCCCCTTCTACCTGTAACACCTTCCCATTCAAAGACCGCCCACTTACCCTGCTTCCCGCGCCTCCCGGCAGTTTGCTCATAGGGACTACCGCCCCAGAAGGCTCTTGCGCGGGGTAGAACGTCGGCGGAAAACTGTATGTGCCAAACTTGAGTGCATAAGCCATTGCTATCTACTCCTTCTCAACGCTTTTAGGGTCTCTGCCGCAAGCAGGTGTCCCATTTCGCGGTAGTCCACCTCGCTTCCGCTACCCGTATGGTTTAGGTTCACGGTCACATTATAGGAGGTAGAGCCGCTTGCATAACTCGGCGCGGCAACACCCCGTTGCGACTGGTAAGACTGCACTCCGCGATTAAAATGCTTTGCAAAATCCCAACCCCATGTCTTCGCTTGTCCGTCGTTGGCGGCATCGTCAAACCCGAAGAACCCACCCACAAAACTGAACGCAGAGCCGAGTAGCCCCCCAAGAAAGCCTTTACTCTTCTCCTGCTTCTTCTTTTTGCGGAAAATAGAGGCGATAGCATTATCAAGTACATCCGCAAGCAGGTTCGTAAGTGTCTGCACCATTATCTGCCCAAACACCCCCGAAATGCCCTTCCGCATACTCCTTCCCATCACGTTAAGACTCGCATTTGTGAGGGAGATAAGCGCGTCACGTACCAGTGGGCTACC
>OMJJ01000089.1 GCA_900299305.1 bacterium
CTATTTGCCACTAGCAACTTGAGTTAGAATAGTATACACTCCACAGAGGTTCGGAAGCCCACATTGGGGCGTAGTTATCACAGGTATTCCACGCGCAACGGCTTCTAGCAGGATACGGGGCTTATCTTCGAGGAGTGCTGGCTGTACCACGCACCCCACTCCCTGCCAAAAATCTTCGGTTCGGGAGGCGCGTTCTACCGAAAGTCCTTGCCAAAAGTCCGCCCCCTCCAAATCACGCCCCAAGACCCGCAGTTTCCACCCTCCCCTACGTATCGCCTCTCGCACCTCGAACGCCCCTTTCCGTGCCACACTCGAACCCGGAAAGAGAACAGTGTTGCCTTTACGGTGCGGGGAGGCGATTTCGGGGAGTTTCCAGTTGAGTTTGATAAGGGAGTGATGCGCGTTTTTCGCGATGTACTCATGTGGGGTTATCCAGTGCCGCGCCGCATTCAGTGCCTCCGCTTCCTGTCTAAGCAACTTTTCAGGAGCGCGAAAATCGCCCAGTGTAGTGCGTTCGGGAAAGCGTTGGAAGGCGGCATCGAGTTCGCTTTGGAGTTGGGCAAGGGGTTGGCGTGTCATTAGTACGTCGAAGGTGCGCCCTCCCAAATGCCCTTCCTGCCATAGAAAGGGGAGTAGGGGAAGCGAGACGCAGACATCGGTAATATCGGGGGTGAGCGATTTTGCATACTCCCGTGCGAGTGCCTCCCAACCCTCTAGTAAGGCGCGTTGTCGGTTTGCCCCCTGTTCTGCGAGTCTGCGCGTTTGATACGCCCGTTTTAGGGTCTCTAGGGTCGCCGTATGGATTTCTATACTTTCGGGCAGGTTCCACACATAGCGGGGACGCTTCCAACGCTTACCATCTAGGGGGAGGCATACTCTATCGTGTTTGCTTAGATTGGCTTGCAGGTACTCCTCAAACTCTGCCCAGTTCTCTTCGAGGAGGTAGGCGGTACGTCGGTAGTCTTCCGCAAGATAGGGAGTAGCGGGGAGCGTTTGCCGATGCCGAAAGCAGGAGGTTCTCCCGCAACTTTGGCAACTGTGTTCCGCAATGTCGATACTTTTTCGCGGGGAGGCTACAAGGGGGATAGCAGTGGGGTTTGCCTGTTTTTTGGGGAGAGGTTCTTTGGCGAATACTCGTAGCACAAGGCTCTCTGCGGTCAGTTCGGCATGAAGCAGAATATCGGACTTGGGGCAAAAGCGCAAATCGAGGTAGTTCCAAAAGAGGGTTGCGTCTCGCCCTTGCTCGGCGGCAGAGCCGGGAACGATGCGGGTATGAGGGTGACGCTCCACAATCTCTGCCCCAATTTGCAGAGCCACATCGTAGAGGGCGTTAGACAACTGGCACAAGCCGCCCCCAATGGCAGGAACAAGACACCCCTCCGAAATCTGTCGCCCCTCTACAAAACCGCGCCGCCGAGTTGCACGTCCGACCTGTCGCCAAAAACTGAATACAGAGCCGCCGGGTATCGCGATGTGTTGAATACGGCGCACGGCAACACGCAGGTTGTGCGCCTTACCAAGTTGCAAGGCACGTTCGGAGAGGGTAGTATCTACCCAGAGAGGAGTGGACGAGATGGCTATCTCAAAAGGGTACTCTTTTTGTTCTGCTGGTAGGTGATATGGGAGGGTTGCAAGCGCGTTTTGGAGTCCACGCCGCACTTTTAGTAGGCTCGATTTGAACTGAAAAACGAGTTCTTTAGATAAGGAAGGTTCCGCAGGTTCTTCCATTAGGGTTTCCATTCGCAAGGGTAGACCGAATTTGCTTTATGAGACGTAGCATGGCAGGTGTAAGTTTCAGTCAAAGCGATTTAATGGGGTGATTGTTCCCGCTTGCTTCTATCATATAGTAACGGTAGACACGCCGCAGGAAATACTTTGTGTGGTGTCGAATACTAGGGCATTACCCATAGGAGCCTCTCTCTGAGCATGAGCGACACCACGCTTCCCTATCCCAAACTTGCCACAATGCGCGATGTGAATGCCTTTCGTGACCACTGCCTGAAAAGCGGTATCTCTCTACCTTGCGATGATACCCTACAAGACTGCACGACATCCTCACTCGCACTACCACTTACTATAGCAGGAAATAAACTCTCCAACCGTTTTGCGATACAACCGATGGAAGGTTGGGATGCAAATGCCGACGGTACTCCTTCCGAACAGACGATGCGCCGCTGGCAACGCTTTGGCTCTAGCGGAGCGAAGCTGATATGGGGAGGTGAGGCAGTTGCGGTTCGCCCTGAAGGACGCGCCAACCCAAATCAACTTCTACTAAACGCGCACACCCAAACGGGGGTTGCCCACCTACGAGAGACGCTACTCCATGCCCACAAAGAGGCGACAGGGGAGGCAGACGCACCCTATATCGGGCTACAACTTACGCATAGCGGACGCTGGTGTCGCCCTAATCGCAAAGACCTAACGGAACCCAAAATCGCGCACCACCATCCGATTTTAGATAGTCGCCAAAAACTTGCCCCTGACTTCCCCCTCATAACCGACGGTGAACTGCGAGAACTGGTCGGGGAGTATGCCAAAGCCGCACATCTCGCCTCTGACATCGGGTTCGATTTTGTAGATATAAAGCACTGCCACGGCTACCTACTCCATGAACTGTTAGGCGCACACACACGTCCCGGCGACTACGGAGGAATCTTCGAGAACCGCACCCGCTTTCTAAAAGAGACCGTGCAAGCGATACGTAGCCTTGCCCCCCGCCTCACGATTGGGGTACGCCTCTCCGCTTTCGACCTTATCTCGTTTAAGCCCGACGCATCGCAGGGAGGGCGTGGTGTTCCCGACCTTCTCGAAAGCAATCCGCCCTACCTTTACGGCTTTGGAGTGTCGCAAACAGACTCTACACAGTATGACCTCACCGAAACCTTCTTGTTTTTTGATTTGCTTTCGGAACTAGGTATCCCGCTCGTCAATGTAACGGCAGGTAGTCCCTACTACAATCCACACATCCAGCGACCCGCCTACTATCCCCCTTCCGATGGCTACCTTCCCCCCGAAGACCCCCTAATAGGCGTAGCGCGTCAGATGGAGGTGTGCCGTACCCTCAAACAACGCTACCCCCATATTGCGCTCGTCGGCTCTGCTTTTACCTATCTACAGGACTTTCTGCCGTACGTGGCGCAAGCGGTGGTACGGGAGGATTGGGTGGACTTTGTGGGTTTGGGGCGCATGGTTCTCTCTTACCCCGAACTGCCCCTAGACCTTCTAAATACGGGTACACTACAGAAGAAGAAGGTGTGCCGCACCTTTAGCGATTGTACTACCGCACCGCGTAATGGCATGATTTCCGGTTGCTACCCCCTCGACCCCTACTACAAAAGTAGACCGGAACACGCCACCCTTCTCGCCCTCAAAAGAGCCAAGCGAGAGAGATAACCCTAACTCTAAATTCCCACTGAGGAGAAGATAAGATGAGCCAATCTATAGATAGACGTACCTTTTTGAATCAGTCTTTACAGACCGCGCTTGCCGTAGGCGCAGGAACCGCCATTACACAGGTCACGGAGGCGACTCCCCATCCCGCCTCTGCCATAGAAGGTGAATGGAAAGTAAGAAAGTCGGTATTGTGGGGGATGCTACCGGGTAACCTCAGCATGGAAGACCGTTTCAAGCTTGCCAAAGACGTTGGATTTGGTGGCGTAGAGATAGACCCCGTACACGAAGAAGCAAAAGCGATGGAGTTTCGGCGTGCCTCCGAGAAAGTGGGTATCCCCGTTCAGTCGATTATCTACGGTGGGTGGCACGCCCCCCTCTCTGACCCCGACCCCAAAGTACAAGAGGCAGGCATAGAGGATGTGAAGCGGGCTTTGCAGTGTGCGAAGTGGGTAGGCGCGGATAACATTCTACTGGTTCCGGCAATAGTCACCTCCAAAGTGCGCTATCAAGAGGCGTATACTCGCTCTCAAGCAAACATCCGCAAACTGATTCCTACCGCCGAAAAACACAACGTTCTGATACTGGTAGAGGAGGTCTGGAACAAGTTCCTGCTTAGTCCCATTGAGTTTGCTCACTACATCGACGAGTTTAAGCACCCTCTCGTACAAGCCTACTTCGATGTGGGCAATGTGGTAACGTATGCCTACCCCGAAGACTGGATTCGTACTCTCGGAAAGCGTATCCGCAAAGTCCACCTAAAAGACTTTAAGCGTGGAAACTACCAGTTTGTGAACCTGCGAGAAGGTGATGTGGACTGGAAAGCAGTGCGCCAAGCCTTTATGGAGGTCGGTTTCCAGAGTTTTATGAACACGGAACTAGGCGGCGGCGACGAAGCGTATCTGAGAGATGTCAGCCAGCGCGTGGACAAAATCATCGCGGGGGTATAGCACTATCGGGAAGGCACTGCGTCTTAGGAAGGGCGCAAGTGCCTTCTGTTTCCAAAGATAAGTGTGATATTGGGAGTAATTTTGGATACAAATGTCGTACATTTTATAGGTATCTGCGGGGCAGGGATGAGCGCGGTTGCCAAACTACTGCGGGATAGCGGTTGGAAGGTCTCCGGTTCAGACCAAGGGTTCTATCCACCCGTGAGTGACTTTCTGGTGCAAGAAGGCTTGCCCTGCACAACGCCACACCGTCCCGAAAACATTCCTGCCGACACCTCTCTGATTGTGATAGGAAAGCACGCGAAACTAACCCCCGAACACAACGACGAGGTGCGCCGCGCTTTTGAACTAGAGGCACAAGGCAGAGTAAAAATCGCCTCCTATCCCGATATTCTCAACCTACTTACTGCCCATACCGAGAATATCGTCGTCGTAGGTAGTTACGGTAAATCGACTACCACCACCCTGCTTGCATGGACACTCACTCATGGCGGCTGTGACCCCAACTACTTTATTGGCGCAATACCCCTCGACTTCAAAGCGAACTCTCATAAGGGAACAGGGCGTTATTTTGTGCTGGAAGGGGACGAGTACCCCTCTGCAAACTGGGACTCCTCTCCCAAGTTTCTGCACTACAATGCCAAGACCGTACTGCTCACCTCCTGCGAACACGACCACTTCAATGAGTTTCCTACCGAAGCCGACTACCTTGCTCCTTATCAGAAGTTAGTGAGACAACTGTCTCCTGAAAACCTACTTATTGGGTGTGTAGATGGTAAGTTGGTAGACAAAGTTATTACAGATACCCCTTGTCGTGTCGTCACCTACTCCGCTACCAACCACCCCACCGCCGACTGGTTTGTGAGCGAGGCGCACGATACCGAATCTCCACAGCATTTCGTTATCCAACGCCGTAACGGAGACGCTATCACGCACACTATCCCTATCGCCACAAAACTACTTGGCGAGCATAATCGGCAAAACATCGTGGGATGTGTTGCGACCCTTATAGAGAGTAACGCTCTCACTATTCCGCAGATACAGGCGGCTTTGGGGGCGTTTCGGGGTATTCGCCGCCGCCTCGAACTCAAGTCGGAGCACTCTTCAGTTCTTTTGTACGAAGACCTCTCTAGTTCGCGTCCCAAAGCGGTTGCGGCTCTCCATGCGCTGCGCCAACGGCATCCGCAGTCGCGCCTTTTTGCGGTGTTTCAACCACACACCTTTAGTTTTCGCTCTCGGCAGGCACTGGAATGGTACCCCGATATGTTCGCGGATGCAGACGAGGTACTGGTATTCAGCCCTCCCGAACTGAGGGGGCTTGCCGACACCGAAAAACTGAGCCATGAGGAGATTATCGCCTCGATACGCGGTGGCAACCCTCTGCCCGTTCATGTTGTGCGTAACGCGGAGGACATTTTAGAGATTCTCTTGCCCAAACTACAAGCGGGAGATGTAGTGGTATTTATGACCAGTGGCGGCATGGAGGGTGCGATTTCTGCAACGTGTGAGCGCGTTGTACAGGAGTTCCCCCTCCCATGAAACGCTTTTTTGCGGAGTACCGAAACGACTACACCACCTACACCTTCTCCTACGCCGCCTACTGCGTCAAAGAGGCGCAATCCGAGATACCCACTATCTACGCGGAGGGGTTTCTGCCCTATACAGGACGGCAAGACCTCAGTGCAGAGGTGTTCTACATGGCAAGAAGTCTGCGTATCGACCTTGCTCGTTTTGAGGACACCTCCGAAAACAGGCGAGTAGACCGCCTTACTACCCCCCTCAATATCACGCTAGAAGTGACCCCAAAAGCGGAGTTCGACACCTCCCTACCTGAATTCGTTGCGTTTTGTACCGAGTATGCCGAAGAGCGGTTTGCTGGAGGGAGTATGGATGCGGCACGGCTTCGCTATGTGCTTTCGCGGGAACTGCTCACCCATATCTTTACCTTTCGTAGTGCGGGGAAACCGCTAGGTTATGTGTTTGCGGTATGCGAAGGGGAGATACTGCACTACTGGTACTCGTTTTTCGATACCACCTATATGCAAACGTTTCCGCTTGGTAAGTGGATGATGTGGCGTACCTTACGGTGGGCAAAAGAGCAGGGGCTAAGGTATGGGTACTTGGGAACTTGCTACCAACCCAAGGCACTGTACAAAGTGCGTGACCACAAAGGTTGTGAGTTCTTTGATGGGATGGGGTGGAGTAGTGACTTAAAGGTACTAAAAGCCCTCTGCACAGCGGATAGTGAACCTTCTGCCTATGCGGATACCTTTAAGCAGAGAGAACATCCGTTACAAGAAGGCTTTTGTGCCTATCTAGGCGAAAATAGGGTGTAGAAGTGAGAAGCCTCCTAGATACTAGGTAGTTGTTAGAAGATAGGGGGACATAAAGGAGAGTATTGTCGTGAAGCATCTGTTCCGTTTTCGATGTGGAGTGTGGGGGCTATGTGCACTCCTGCTGAGTGTATCGCTTCAAGTAGGGTACGCGCAAAAAGACCTGCTCGCTCCCCCAGAAGATAAGCCAGCGCGGGGTATGAGCTATCCCGCCCTCTCACCCGACGGCAAGGCTATCTGCTTTACCTACTTGGGAGACCTCTGGCGCGTCCCCTCGGAAGGCGGAACCGCAACACGCCTTACCGTGCATGAAGGGCTAGACACGCTGGCACGCTGGTCGCCGGATGGAAAGTGGATAGCGTTTTCTAGTATGAGAAACGGCAATATGGATGTCTTTCTTATCCCCTCACAGGGCGGCAGTACGCGGCAAGTGACCTTCCATAGTGCCAACGACTGGGTGAACGACTGGTCTCCCGACGGCACAAAACTTCTCTTCTACTCTAACCGTGACACACACGCCTTTGCCCTCTACAGCATCGACCTCAAGACCCA
>OMJJ01000090.1 GCA_900299305.1 bacterium
AACTCCCTTTCCTATCTCAAAACACAAAATACATATCCCGATGAGACTTGGTAAGCAGGAGACTTAGAGGGGGTTAAGACTTGCCAGTTTCGTGTTACTGTGTCTGAACTACGCTACTCCAGTCGAGTACGGGATAGGTATGAATATCGGAATGGAGCAAGCATAACAAGTATAAACAGAAGCAGTAGTGGCGCAATCATAGGATACAATTCTTGTATGTTGACGAGTTTTGGTTGCTTCGTATACCAGCTGTGTATGTAAACAGAATCGGTAATAGCCCCTCCTGCAAAATAGTGCTTGAGAAACGGTTCAAAGCCAAAATAGATAAAGACGTATCCACATAAAGAGAAGAGCCAGCAACTTAATGTTGCCGGAACTACTCCTTTGTCATGAAATACAAACAGGATACTTTTGTCGATAGTATTCACTTCACTCCAAACCTCCTAGCGACTAGAAGCATTCAATCTTATCGCCAAGCCCGTTGTATCTTGTCCAGAGCGGTGACTACATCGTCCATATCGGAGGGGTTTCCGAGTAGCATATTCTGAAAGAGCCAGAGATTCTCCTTGCAGACCTGTTCGCATACGGGCAGATTGAGGTTTGGGTAGTCTGGACGCTGCCCCACCTGACACCGCGCGCCCTGTTTGTTGCTATGAGTGGCAAAAATACTCTCTTTGTATAGCGGCACGTATCCCGATGTGCAGGGTATTCCCTCTGCATGGAGTGCCTTTACTAACTCCGCCTTGGATTTGCCGCCAAACGCCTCTGGATTGAAGCGCATGGTAAAGAGGTGATAAGCGTCAACGGTAATTCGGGGGTCTTCTTTGGGTAGTTCGATACCCTCAATGGCTAGGAGGCGAGAGCGTAGGTACTTCGCGTTCTCCGTCCGCTTTTGTGTCTGTTCAGGGAGGCGTTGCATCTGTGTACGGAGGAGAGCGGACTGAAATTCAGTCATGCGATAGTTTCCGCCGAGTACTTCGTGCCGATATTTGCCTCCGCTTCGTACTCTGCCTACATGAGTTACCGACCATGCTCTATCGGCAAGTTCTTCGTTATTGGTGAGGATGATACCGCCCTCACCGGCATTTAGGTTTTTGCTTGCCTGAAAACTGAAAGTACCAAAGTCACCTATTGCACCCACTTTGGTACCGCGCCACTCGGCGTAGTGTGCTTGTGCCGCGTCCTCTATAACGTGTAGGTGATGTTTATGGGCAAACTCTAGTACGCCGTCTAAGTCCGCAGGTCTCCCTGCGATATGGACGGGGATAACGGCTTTGGTGCGCGGTGTAATTGCCTCTTCGATTTTGGTTGGGTCGATGTTGAGAGTATCGCCCTCGATGTCTACGAAGATGGGAGTTGCCCCTACGGTTAGGACTGCCGCTACGGTGGCGATGAAGGTATAGGGCGGTACAATAACCTCGTCGCCGCAACCTATACCGAGTGCACGCAGAGAGACCTCTAGTGCCGCAGAGCCATTTACGCACGCTACTGCATATTTTGCGTTGTGCATCTCTGCGAATTCGGTTTCAAAGGTTTTGCCTTCGGTTCCCTCCATATACCACCAGTTATCACTGTGCAGGACCCGCAGGAGTGCCTCTTCTTCGGTTTTATCATAAAAAGGCCATTTTGTCCAGGGTTTTGTATTTATATCGCGAACGGGAGTTCCCCCGTTAATGGCAAGCGGTTGCGACATCTTTAATTACCTCTATTGTGCGTTCTATGTCTTGGGCATCTACATCCAGGTGGGTCACGAGGCGAATCCGATAGGCGGAGACGGTAGAGGCGATAACCCCGTGTGCCTCCATCGCCGTTATGAGCGATTCTGCGAGTGCGTCAGTACGGAAGTAAATCATGTTGGTAGGGGGCACTTCTTCCTCTAGGTGTATGCCTGGAGTACCATTTAAGCCCTCTGCTAGCCGCTTTGCGTTGGCGTGGTCTTCTGCAAGGCGTTGGACGTTGTTTTCTAGGGCATAGATTCCTGCTGCCGCGAGAATACCGGCTTGTCTCATTCCGCCGCCCAGCATTTTGCGTACCCGTTTGGCTCGGCTAATAAACCCATGGCTACCACAAAGTACCGAGCCTACGGGACAACCAAGCCCTTTTGAGAGGCAGAAAGTGACCGTATCGGCATACTGAGCGAACTCGGAAGGGGATTTTCCACTAGCTATGGCGGCATTAAAGAGCCTTGCACCGTCGATATGAACTTTTACGCCGTGTTGTTGTGCCTGTTCCCATAGTTTGCGTTGGACATCTACGGGGATAACTACTCCACCAGAGCGGTTGTGCGTGTTTTCTAGGATAAGCAGGGAGGTGCGTGGGCTGTGTAGCGACTCCTCCTGAAATTTAGAGACAATGTCCGCTACATCGGGAATACCCTTGTGACTGATAAACTGCCGTGTAAGAACACCCGATACTATTGCGGGTAGTCCTACTTCATAGAGCATGGAGTGCGCTTCGCCGTCGAGCAGTATCTCGTCGCCGGGTTGGGTGTGGGTCTTGATCGCAATGGAGTTGCTCATAGTCCCTGTAGGTACAAACAGAGCGGCTTCCTTGCCAAGAATCTCTGCGCTGAGAGCCTGTAGTCGGTTGATAGAGGGGTCGTCGTCGTATACATCATCTCCAACCTCTGCCTCTGCCATAGCACGGCGCATCTCTGGGGTGGGGCGGGTAATGGTGTCGCTACGTAAGTCTATAATGGGGTGCAATGGGGGCAAGGCTCCTTACTAGGTGACAATCTGTTCTATCATTATGCTTCAAATTGTGTGGTTTTTTGCCGATTTTTGGCTTGTTGAGAGGAAATTTGTGAGGATAGTTGACAACAAAGGGCATCTGTGGTAAGATAACATCATCTTCTAGTTTATTTTGACACCCTTTTGTGGTACCTGTTCCCCGTTGTGTTGTTTCTCTGAATACTGTCTCTGTGTAGAGCAAAGTATTAGAGCGGTTCATTTTCTTTTCGAGACACTTTTCCCTGAAAGAACTACTTTTGTCTATTCTCTCCGTTTCACACTCATACTATCTGAACAGAAGGACTCTCTGACACGTATGTCAACTGTAACCCCGCAGAATCTCTCCGATTCTACAGAGGCTTCCCGTGAAATTGTACTCATCCTCGATTTTGGAGCGCAGTATACCCAACTGATTGCGCGACGTGTACGCGAGTGTCAGGTCTACTGCGAGATACTCCCGCACGATGTGAGCCTGGATAGAGTTGCGAGTAAAAATCCTAAAGGCATTATCTTTTCGGGAGGTCCTTCTAGTGTTTATGAGGAGGGGGCCCCTCATGTGGATGCTGGAATTTACGAACTAGGGATACCCATTTTGGGGATTTGCTACGGCTTACAACTGATGTGCTACCAGTTGGGGGGTGAGGTGAAGCCCGCGGGGAGTCGAGAGTACGGTCATGCGGAACTACAAGTACTAAATCCTGAGCCGCTGTTTGCGGGGTTTGCAGAGGCGAACTCGGTACTGCCCTGCTGGATGAGCCATGGAGATAAGGTACTTCGCCCGCCATA
>OMJJ01000091.1 GCA_900299305.1 bacterium
CAGGTACAGACACCGGATGGTCTCTTTAGTAATGAACTCATTTTTCATGTTTGGGAGGATGCTAAGAACGCGCATGGTGTTTTAGCGGACGCGATACTCTATGGGCGTTATGAGCTTGCAAAGAACCTTATAGAGCACGGCGCGAACGTTAACGAGGGAAGCGAAGATGGAAACACACCGCTTCATGTCGCCGCGTTCTTATGCCGCCAAGACCTTGTACGACTGCTATTAGAGCATGGAGCCTCTACTACGAAAAAGAACAGTAGGGGGGAGACACCTGTAGACTCTGTTTCTGGGCAGTGGAGTCCTGCGCTGGAAGGTTTTTATATAGGGCTGGCACAACTTGTTGGAATTGATGTGAATACGGCTTCTATTGCGAAAGAGCGTTCTCAGATAGCCAATCTACTTCGTACTTCATCGCACTAGAAAGACGATAAGGAATACTTTGAACACGCTTAGACTACTGTCTGCCTTATTGCTCTTGCATCTGCCTACGGATAACGAGGTGCGGATTGCTCACGTTCCCAATAATATGCTTAGGAGGCAGGAGTTGGATAACGCCCGAACACTGGTTGTAGATGGAAGGACGCGCCGTTATCTCGTGGATGTTCCTTCCGATTTACATTCGGGAGCCGGTCTTATCCTTGTTTGCCACGGTTTTGGGGATAGCCCAGAAGCGATACGCCGCTACTCTGGGTTTACTAAGTTACTACAACAACATAACTTTGTATTTGCCTATTTGGAAGGAACACAAGACCGTGAAGGGAAGCGTAATCATCAGGTAGAGTACGCCTTCCAAGACCCCAAAATCGACGATGTAAAGTATGTGCGAGAGGTGGTAAAGCAGTTAGTTCGGCAGTACCATCTTGATACTAACCACGTATTTTGTACCGGAATGTCGAATGGAGCCGACTTTAGTTACTACCTTGCAAGGCAGTCACGTCCCCTTGTGAAAGCGATTGCGCCCATCGCTGGAACAATGATGGCGGCATGGGATACGCACCTCTCTAAGCAGAGAGCAATGGCTGTGATGGAGGTACATGGAACTGCGGATGAAGTGACGCTTTGGGATGGAGATATGGCAAACCGAGATGGTTGGGGGGCTTATCTAGGTACTGAGGCGGTAGTGAAGTGGTGGCGGGATAGACTGAGACTTACTCAAAGCGCGACTGGTGTTATGGGGGCAGTCTCTTATACTCGCTGGGGGACGGATAGAGGAGATTCGGAGTACGTTCTCTATACTATTGCTGGCGGAAAGCACGTTTGGCCCGAACACCTAGGAAACCCGGAACGAAGCCTTGCACAAGAGATAGTCACCTTTTTCGAGAAGCACAGTGGTAAGCCTGATATGTAGCCTAGTATATCGGCTCTGTTGCGTTCTGCTTTCTACAACTTGAAGTAGGCTTGTAGGTTTTACGCCCCTCTTCTCTGCATTACGTGGAGGAGAGGGGCGTATTTTTGTCTGTAGAAGAAGGTATCCCTCCTTTCTGTGCAGAATTAACCCCTAGAGCGCGAACTTACGCGCAGAGTTTGCAAAGAAGCGAGGAGATAATCTCTATGTATGTTGGTATCCTCACGGGACCCTTTACCGATACCCCGTTGGACTATGTTGCGGCTTTTGCGGCACAGTACGGTTTTGGCGGTCTGGAAGTCGCTACCGGACCCGGTAGTAAGCACATCAATACCGATACGTTTTCGGAGGCAGATGCAACGGCTCTCTTGGAACTACTAGAGAAGCGCATGATACGCATCTCGGCACTAGCGGCATATACCGACCTCACCTCTGGCGACCCCCAACGCCGTGAACAGAACATCCAAACGGTACATCGTGCGATAGATATTGCGAATATGTTGGGGGTAGAGGTAGTCTGTACGTTGGCAGGTCTTCCTCCCGCTGGTAAGTCTCGCCAAGAGACGATAGAGGAGGACTGCTCTGTGGTGTTTCCTCCGCTTCTTGCTCATGCAGACGAGAAGGGTGTGAAGCTAGCACTAGAGAACTGGTACGCAACCAACATCCAGAACCTAGAGCACTGGAAGTTGCTGTTTGATGTGGTACCTAGCCATACTCTTGGCTTGAACTTCGACCCCTCTCACCTGTTGTGGCAAGATATCGACTACATCGAAGCGGTAGAGATGTATGTGGATAGGATATTCCACTCTCATGCGAAGGATACGGAGATAAAGGAGCATCGCCGCCGTTATGTGGGTAATCAGTCGGGTGGTTGGTGGCGTTATGTGATACCGGGTTTGGGTAGGGTGCGCTGGGGTGAGTACATCGCGGCTCTGCGCTCCAACGGCTACAACGGAGTTCTCTCTATTGAGCATGAGGACGAGACGCTAGACCGTGAAGAGGGTTTCCTGATTGGTAAGAAATACCTAGAGCAGTTCTTCGTACCAGAAGTTATCTAGGCTTACAATCTGAATAGGGGTAGGGGTTGGAACGATGTGGCAGAAATACAAGCAATGTTATGTTGCCGCGTACCTTGCGGCTACTTTAACCGTAGTACTTGCGGTTTTCTCGTTTGGGCAACCGGATGTATCGAGAGGGGGGAAGAGGAAGACAACGGGGCACCCGATGTTTATGAGCCCCCATGTCTCTCCGATTGTGGTACATGGGGGAAAGGTCTTTGTTGCTAACACCCCCGCCGACACACTCGATGTGATAGATGTTCGCCGCCGTGTGGTGGTGAAGCGGATTTCGGTGGGTGTGAATCCGGTGAGTGTGGCGATACGCCCAGATGGAAAAGAGGTTTGGGTTGCCAATCACGTCTCCGATTCAGTGAGTGTAGTAGATAATGACCGCTCCAGTCCCACCTACCTGCAAGTGGTGGATACTCTACAGGAATTCGACCCTGTAACGAAAGCAACGAGGTTCGATGAGCCGGTAGGTATTGCCTTTGCAAGTAACCAAAAAGCCTACGTTGCGCTTTCTGCCGAGAATCAGATTGCGGTTATCAATGCGAGTACGCATCAGATAGAAAAGCGGCTTAACATCCCCGCGCAAGACCCTCGCGCCCTTATCGTGAAGGGGAATCGGTTGTATGTTATTCCGTTTGAGTCGGGTAACAAAACCCAGTTGTCTGGTGGGAAACCTCCTTTTGACGGTAATCTTGTTACCTTCGATGCTTGGCAACACTCCATCTTCAATAACAACGTTCTGTCGTTGGGGCATACCGTAGATATTATTAAGAACCCCAAGGTTCTTGATAGAGACCTGTTTGTGTTTGATACCAGTAGCGATAAGCTGGTTAAAGTGGTTGATACGCTAGGAACCCTGTTGTATGGCATTACTGCCGACTCCAAAGGGAGTATCTACATCGCCCAAACCGATGCCCGCAACGATGTGAACGGACGCTCTGGAACCAAAAAGCATGGTTTGAAAGAGTTGGAGAATCGCCCTTTTCTCAATCGGATAACCCAAGTACCGTTTAAGCACGATACTCCCGACCCTCCACGCTTCATAGACCTCGAACCGTTACCACCCCAGCAACCTGCCCGTGAAGAGGCTCTTGCCACGCCCTACGGTATCGAAATGGGGGCAGATGATACGACACTGTTTGTTACGTCTGCGGGTTCGGACAAGATGTTCACCGTAGATACGGCACGCGGGGAGGTGTTGGGACGTGTTCAAGTAGGGGCGGTTCCAGATGGAATCGCTTTGGAGAACTCGAAGTCTGGCACTACCTCCCGCGCTTGGGTACTCAACTCTGGGGATAATACTGTCTCTGTGGTGAACGTCTCTAATCCGGCAACTCCAACGATTCAAGCCACTATCCCACTAGAAGACCCCACCGAAGCCGTAGTCAAGCGAGGGAGAATCGCATTCTGTTCGGCAAAAGCCTCCTCAACGGGAACCTTCTCCTGCGCGAGCTGTCATCCCGACGGGCATACCGACCAACTGCTTTGGGTGTTGAACACACCGATTGTAACGGGCGGCAATCAGATAATGCCGCGTTCTACCATGCCAATACGGGGGCTAAGAGATACCGAGCCGTACCACTGGGATGGTACACTAGGAGACCCTTACGGGGGTATAAACTCCGCTCATGTCTACACTCCAGTACCTCCTAATAGTAGTCTCGCTGACCCCCTTAGTAGCCCTCTAAACCTGATAGATGGGGGGCTGGCATCTACGATGAGAGCCGATGGAGATACCTTTGTAAACGATGCTGGTAAGAAAGGGCACTTGACAACCTCTGAGCGCAAAGATATGGCGGCATTTCTGCTGAGTGTTCCCTATCCCCCTGCCCAACGCAGAGCCTATACCGACCAACTCTCTGAAATCGCGAAGAGAGGATTTCGCCTCTTTCATATTGAGGGAGATAACGACCCCACCAAGCCAAAACCAAACGTCTGTGGTGACTGTCACCGATTGCCGTTTTTGACAAGCGCAAAGACCCCCGGAACGGGTATGGATGCCCCGACATGGCGTGGGGCGTATGATAGATGGCTTATTCTCCCTCAAGGTAGGCTGAATATCATAGACTTTGACTTCTATCGTGATATTGCGGAGCGTGGCGTACCCGAAAGAGAGTTGTGGAGATTTGCATGGGCAGGACGCACTCGCTTCGACCCTGTGTGGAATATGGTGTTAGAGGGCAGTACCGGTTTTCCGGGTACTTTTGCCCGACAGATTACTCTTCATAAAGGCAGTGTAAACTCTGCTACTACTAAAGAGTTATTGGATGAACTCGAACGTTCGGCAACTGAGGGGGCAGTAGTTCTTCAGGTAGAGGGTACGCTTCTAGCGGGGCGCAAACCTAAAGAGGTATTACTACAGTTCCACCCGCAGGTGAGCGGAGGCGTATACATGGCACAAAACCGTTCTGCCTTTTCACGAACAGAACTCGTTACCTTGGCAGAGACGGGCAAATTTGTAGGCACGTTTACGGGGCGGTTGGGGCATAACGTAGACTTCGACCACCCACAACCTGCCATCTGGACTTTTGGACCTATCCAACAGCAACGCGGACATGAGGTCTTTCCTGCTCTCTATCCTGGCAGTCTGCCTCTCGTCTTTAGTGGACGACACATCTCGCCACAGTCCAACCTTTATGTAGATGGTAGGCGCGTATCAGGTGAACTGTCTTCTGAAAAAGGGACGGTGACAGCGAAACTAGAGAAACTCCCTCCTGTGGGAATGCACTTCCTACAGGTACAGACACCGGATGGTCTCTTTAGTAATGAACTCATTTTTCATGTTTGGGAGGATGCTAAGAACGCGCATGGTGTTTTAGCGGACGCGATACTC
>OMJJ01000092.1 GCA_900299305.1 bacterium
AGAGAAGGGGATGCACAACGGTAATATCGTCGTCGTATCGCCCGATGTGGGAGGCGTAACCCGCGCCCGCGCCCTCGCCGAGCACCTACACACCTCTATCGCCATTATCGCAAAACGCCGACCCGAAGCAAACAAAGTAGAAATCATGGAGATTATCGGCGATGTCCGCGATAAAGTCTGCGTAATGATAGACGACATGATAGACACCGCCGGAAGTGTGGTGCAAGGTGCAGAAGCACTACTAGATAGAGGTGGCGCAAAAGAAGTTCACGCCTGTTGTACACACGGGGTACTCTCTGGTAAAGCCATTGAGCGTATCTGCTCCTCCCGTCTCAAGTCGCTCGTCGTCACCGATACCATCCCTATCCCACAAGAGAAGCGGATACCCCAAATCCATGTACTCTCCGTAGCCCCGCTACTCGCCGATGCCATACTACGCATCCACCAAGACGACTCCGTCAGCGACCTCTTCCGAGGCTACTCCGGTCACTAAAAACGGCTCACTTTCCAGAGCAAGAAAACCTTTAGTCAGCAGTGCATTCGCCTTTCCCCACTTGCGAAGGGCAGTGGGTGGTGGGGTAGGGGTGCATTGCAAACTTTTAGAGCAAGAAAACCTTTAGTCAGCAGTGCATTCGCCTTTCCCCTTGTAGGGGAAAGGTTGGATAGAGGTTAAAACCCGCCTACAACCAACCACTTTGTGTTCTACCATACCCCCTCCGCCCCAACGGTAGAGGGGGTATTTTGAAAGTGAGGAACCTGCGTGAAACTACTCATAACCGGAGGAGACGGGCGACTAGCACATGCTATCGCAAACGCCCTCTCGCCCGAAATCGCCATTCGCCTCGTCGATTTTGCCTTTACCGCCCCGCTACCCACAGGAGTAGAGTCACTAGCAGGCGACATCTGTCAACCCGAATTTGCAAAACAGGCAGTAGAAGGTTGTGATACTCTCCTGCACCTAGCCCCCATCACCCTGCCCAATCAAGACGAACTCACCCAACTCGAAATCGCAACACGCGGAACCTACGTCCTCTTCAAAGAGGCAACCGATGCAGGCATACGCCACTTCCTAACGGGCAGTACCCTCGAACTCTTTGATAGGCTACCCGCGCACTGGTATATCGACGAAGACTGGAGACCCCAACCCAAACCAACTGCAGAACACCTCTCCCCATGGCTCGCCGAACTCTCCGCCTTCGAGATGCTACGCTGGTTAGTCTATCGGTGTACCTGTTTGCGCTTTGGAAAGATAGTAACCTCGGAAGAGGCACAAACACAGCCCTACGACCCTGCATGGCTCCATATCGACGATGCGGTGCAGGGCGTAAAATGCGCCCTAGAGACGGTACAAAAAAACGACTGGCGCGGTTGGAGAATCTACCACATCACCGCCGCAGGAAACACCGCAAAAGTACGCTTAAGGCGTGCCCACAGTATCGGCTATCGACCCGTCCACGACTTCAAAGCGCAGTACGAAGCCGCCCCAAAACCTACCCCCGATACCCGCCCCTGGCAACAGATACTCGGCGCACAACAGCCCATACCCTCTCGAAACATCCAAAAAGTCGTCTTCTTTGGCGCAGGAGGTCCCGTTGCGGCGGTAGCCTATCAAGAGCTTGCCTCCTCCTACCGCCTACGCATCACCGACGTTATCCCCATCGGTGAAATCACCAGTTACAATGGGCGGCAGTCCCGCGAGGCTCCACTCCCCCAACTCCTACCCGAACCCCATGAGCACAGCGTGGTAGATGTCACCAACCCACTGCAGGTTGATGAAGCCTGTAAGGGCATGGAAGCGATTGTAAACTGTACCGTTGTGCGCCCAGACTTAGAGAAAGCCTTCCGCGTCAATACAATAGGGGCGTACAATGTGGTAAAGGCGGCGGTACATCATAACATTCGGCGCGTGGTGCATACCGGACCGATGCTGATGGGCATGGACTCCGAATCCGGAGACCGCTTTGAGTACGACACCCCCGGCAACGTCCCACCCAGACCCGGACGCAACCTCTATGGGCATACCAAGTACTTGGGGCAAGAGATATGCAAGACGTTCGCCTACTACTACGGGCTAGAGATTCCTGCCCTCTACTACTGCCAGTTCCTAAACGCCGATTCCGACACCCGAAACCACTGCTTCTCGATAACATGGGAGGACTCCGCACGAGCGATACGGAGGGCGATAGAGGTTACATCTCTACCCTCTCCTTTTGAATCTATGCAGATATTAGCAGACATACCCCAAAGTATGTTCACCAACACCTTCGCCAAGCAACTCCTCAACTGGGCACCTCGCGACGACATGGAGAGGCGTTGGCAAGACAAAGCGTATGAAGGATAGATAACCGTGTTCCGAAAAATCGCAACCATCCTAACTCTCTTGCTACTGCTGACATTAGGTACTGCACGGCTCTGTACTGCCCAAAAACTACCCGAACCTACCCTAGCAAAAGGCTCTAGCCTACCAACTACGCTCACCACAACCCTCTGGAAAGGGCTACCTGTAGTGGAGGTACGCCTACAAGGCACACGGCAAACAGAGTTTTTTGTGCTAAGTACCGGCATGGGAGTAGGGGCTATCCACCCCGAAACCGCACAGAAGCACCAACTCCCTCAAACTACCGAGCAGGTTCCGCTAAATCTGCTCTCCAGCACCCTACAGGCTCCCGCCGTCTCCACAAAAAGCCTGTTTCTCAATGGGGCATGGGTAGAAGGGGTTACGCTAGGAGTCTTCGATGTCGCTTCCGAACTCTCTAGCCGTGCTACCAGCACCCAAGAAGCTCCAACGGGCTGGATAGGGAACTCCATCCTGTCGCTATTTCAAGTCACCTTCGACGGCGCAAATCAGCAAGTAACCCTCGAATCCCCCAAAACCCCCCTCCCAAAGTCCGCCGACGCAATCCAGATTCCCTTCACCTACAAAGGAGGGCGCATCTGGGTCAAAGTGACCGTAGAGGGGGCAAAACCCTTCGATGCAGTACTCGACACCGGAACGGTGGGAACCCTTATCCCAGTTGAGGTAGGAAAGCAACTCAGTACACTAGGGCAAAAGACCCTCACTATTCAGACCAAAGGAAAACGAGGCGCAGTCATACAAACACCCCTACCAAACTTAAAAGTAGGCAACGCCGAACTACGCAAAGTAACTGCGGTCTTCCTCTCACCCGATAGCCCCACCGAATACGACCCTAAGTTCGCTGTACTCGGAAGAAATTTTCTGCGCTATTTCCGTACTACCATCAGTTACACCCGACAAAAAATCGTCCTTGTTCCACTCTCTGCCGCAGAAGTAGGCGCAGAGCAGTAACCTTTTCCCTCCAAGAGCCGTCCAAATACCAACCACTTAGGTAGGAGGTCTCTCCATGCGTTCTACATCTCTTTGGAGGCTAGGTATTGCCGCGATTATCGCAGCAATCGGCTCACTTACTTTCGCTCAAACAAAACTCCCTATAAACAGTAGGCGCGTCCCTAAACTCTATCCCCGCCCCCAGTCCACCCCGCTAGAAATGCTAAACAGCTACGACCAAGTAGCGCAAGATAGGTTTCAAAGGGAGAACATGGGAAGGTTTGGGATGAGTAGGCTAGTGATTGCGCCCTCCAAAACGTTCCCCGCAATGAAGGGTAACGAAAGCCCTATCACCGATTTAGCCTTTGTGGTAGGCTTCTACCATGTACACCCTCTTCCTACAAAGGGGGTACAAGCCGTTACCGAACTCCCCCCAAACCTCAAAAAAGAGGGTTCTGCCCCCATAACCACCGTCTCTTCTCATCCCATTTTCGTTCGCACTCAAGCCTCTCCTAAGCCTTTTCGCCCCTATAACGAAACCATAGAGGCAAAAGGAAGGAGAGGCTTGGAAACCCTCTATATACCAGAAGCAAAAGCGATGGAGAAGTGGAACCAAGAGAACAAAAAAGCCATATCAGAGGCGTGTGCCACCGCCCTCCCCAAACTAAAAGCCGGGCAAAACGTAACGGTCTCTATACCCAATCATCAACTCTACTTGCGCCCTGTGGTCGCCAAGCATCAAAGTTGTATCGGCTGTCACTCTTCCAACCGTAAAGGCGATACACTCGGAGTCCTGTACTACGTTCTCCCCCATTTGACA
The DNA here is from genome assembly GCA_900299305.1 of bacterium. Lineage (GTDB taxonomy): Bacteria > Armatimonadota > Chthonomonadetes > Chthonomonadales > Chthonomonadaceae > CAIJLM01. Next base: position 4,107 of record OMJJ01000092.1, read on the forward strand.
AAATCGCCCTCCTAGAGTACGAAACCGCTCTCTGAAAACACACACACCTCTGCGTAACATCCGTTACCAAGCACCGGATAACAGGAACAAAGTAAGGCTATTCTACAAACCCATGCCAACAACTCATTGCAAAGCCATACATCAGCATCCGTTGTTTCGTGTTATACTGAATGCGTCTATGTACCGTTTCGGGAGAGAGCAAAAGCCCCTTTTTGTCTCGAAATAGTAAGGGGTCTTGTTGTTTTACCTTATATCCGAAGGAGCGTACTAAGGGCTGTATCACCCGAAAATAGGCGGGATATGTGAACAATAGCATGAAGTCCACAAAAGTAACCGTGTAACCCCATGGCGCAAAGTACTCTACAGCCTCTATTTGTGTCTCTTCATTACAGAGCGGACACAGGAGTTTCATACCTATCTGCCAATGGGGGGCGGCGAATCCGTATGAGCAGTGTTGGCAGGTGCAAAACGCCATTCGCTCCTCCTACAAAGCAATAGCCTTAATTAACGCTTCCAAAAGCGGTTGATAGAGGGCTTGTCCTCGCAAATTTCTCCTCCAACGTTCTGGAATGCCCTGTATACCGTCTCGAATACCGGCAATGCCTCCCGCAACACAGGCGGTTGTATCGGTGTCGTGTCCCAATGCTATAGCAGACCGTACCACCGCTTCATAGTCTCCTTGTTCCACTGCCCAATGTGCAGAGCGTAAGCAGTCTACAACATAACCGCTACCTGTCCCGCTCTCTTCTGCGTCGGGGCGAATATTCCACTCTAGCTCCTCCAAAGCGGCTTCGTTTTCACGATAGATGCCTCTCAATCGCTCCAACGCCCCTTGCCATGGGGTCGCCGCCCCTTCTAGTGTCTGCCGTGCCCAAAGCACATAGAGGGCGCAACACACCTGAGAACGCAAATGCCCATGAGTCAAGCAAGATTGAAGTTGAGCATAACGAACCAGTTCAGCATCAGAGCCATTATGCCAAAGGGCTAAAGGTAACACCCGCATCAAAGCCCCATTACCGCAATCATAAGCCCCTCTCGGACCAGCCTCCAATGGGGAGACACCACCGCGAATTGCCCTTATTCCAACCGCAGTAGTCACACCGACATCGAAAACGGCTCCGTCAACCGCCAGATAGCCCTCTTCATACCAGCGCACGAGCCTCTGCCCGAAGTCATGCTCATCGAAAGTATCTGCCTCTAACAACGAAGCAAGAAGACACAACGCCAATGCCCCATCATCCGACCAAGTACCCACAGGAACCCCTTGATAGGTACGGCTAAACCCAGGTGGCGGAGTGAATTCTATCTGTGCTATGGGAGGAATTTGGTTTGGCGTATGAAACTCGTAGGGGACTCCAAGTGCGTCCCCTACTAATAGCCCTATTAATCCCCCTTCAATGCGTTCTTGACGTGTAGGCATAGGCTTTTTACCGTACTACATTGATATTGCAAAAGCAACCTCTACAAAGTAGGAACCTTCTCCAGTCCTGTAAGTTTGAGTGTACTCACCTTTTGAGTTTTGAGGTCTACCACTCGAATTACGCTGTTGTTGGTATCGGCGATATACAGCTTTTCACCCACAAAAGCCAGACCGTTGGGTTCGTTGAACTCCGCTTGCTCAAAACTGCCGTCGGTATAGCCGCGCTTGCCTGTACCCAAAAACGTCTCTACCGCTTTTGTATTCACATCTACCCGCTTGATTTTGTGGTTATAGGTGTCTGCAACATAGACATAGTTACCATGATACGCGACCCCTATCGGGTGTTGTAGCCGCGCCTTCGGGTTTGTGCCGTCTATGTCTCCAAACTCGAACAGCCCCATGCCAATAAAGGTGTTTACTTTTCCGTGTGCCATATCCACGGTACGCACCGCGCTCACCTCACTGTCTACAAAAAACAGGTCAGTTCCGTTGGTAGCCAATCCGCTAGGTTGTGCAAGTAACGCCTCTAGGCGTGCGCCATCACGAATATCCTCTGCCCCTGTACCTGCAAACGGCATGGCTCTCCGCGAATCGGGGCTTATCTGCCAAAGTTGGTGTGTGCCTGCGTTTGCCACGTATATCTTATCTTTTAGGGTAAGCACATCCCATGGGCTTGCCAGCAGAGCAGTGCTTCCCACGCCCCCTGTCGGTGGATACCCCCCTTTGCGTCCGTTCCCAACCAGTGTCGTCACCTTTTTCGTTTTGAGGTTTACCTTACGGAGCGCGTGGTTGCTCGTGTCGGCGATATACAGAAGGTCATTCGCGGCATCATAAGAGACACCCTGTGGACGGAAGAACTGCGCGGTCTCAAAGTCACCATCTTTCAGCCCACTCTTGCCACTCCCAATTACCTCTTGAACTTTGCCGTCTAGGGAGGTGATAAAGATGCGGTTATGGTTCGAGTCGGAAAAGAAGAGGCGTTCGCTCTTCGCGTCTCCTGTCACTTTTCCAGGAAAAGAGAGAATAGAGGGGGCGCGTTTGTACTTCTCTAAAGCCCATTTTATAGGGGTAGAGTTTAAGCCACCTTTGAAATCGTTTATCAGCCCCGCGATACGGTTATCTAGTACGTCGTAATGCCCCTCACCAGCCGCCATGCCAACCGCTCTCCCCGCGGGGTCTATCAGAACGAGGGTGGGCCAAGAGTTTACGCCATAAGACCGCCAAAAGGCGAAATCTTTATCGTTGGCAACCGGATGCTCGATTTCGTAACGCAAAATCGCTTGCCGAATGTTCTGCGCCTCCTTCTCGTTCTCGAACTTTGCGGAGTGTACCCCGATAACCACCAGTTCGTTGGGGTACTTCGCTTCCAGTTTTTTAAGGTCGGGAATGGTGTGTATACAGTTGATACAGCAGTACGTCCAGAAGTCGAGAAGCACGATTTTGCCTTTCAATGCAGAGAGAGAAAGCGGTTTATCGGTGTTCAGCCACTGAAGCCCTTGCGGAAACTCTGGGGCAGGAGGGCGAACCTCTTGCTTGGGGGCGGGGTTTGCATACGATAGGGTGGGGCAGACGCAACAGAGAGCCAAACCCAACACAAAACTTTGAAATAGACGGGAACGCATCGGTATAGAACCTCCTCTTTAACTCTTCCTAAATACGTAACTTTTGCCACATTCTACGCCAAGTACAAAATTCTTCTGCAACTTCCCAAACTCCTCCTCTGTCTTAAAAGAGGAAACCACGAAAATTCGCAGTAAAATTGCGTTTTATGCCATAGTCAAGGTTGACAGTCGCCCCCGTTTTATGTTATACTAGCGTTTCGTGTGTCTAGGAACAGGAGGGTCCTCTATGAAGGAAATTCAGGGTCGCACCAAGCAGACTCGAAAAGCCATTGATATACCCAACCTCGTTGAACTCCAACTCAGCTCCTACAAATGGTTCCTCGAAGAGGGACTGCAAGAACTCTTCGACAGTTTCTCGCCCATACATGATTTCACCAACACTACATCTATCTCGATAACCGATTTTACCCTCGGCGAACCCAAGTATTCGATTGAGGAGTGCCGCGATAGGGACACCACTTTTGAAGCCCCCATCAAAGCCAAAGTCTTGCTAAAGCAAGCTAACAAAGAAGAGATAGAGACCGAAGTCTATTTAGGCGACCTACCGTTGATGACCGACAAAGGTACGTTCATCATTAACGGCGCAGAGCGAGTTGTTGTCAGCCAGTTGGCGCGTTCACCGGGTGTCTATCTAAAAGATACGCTCGACTACTCCGGGCGCGTTCTCTACTTCGCTACCATCATCCCGCAAGAGGGTGCTTGGGTAGACATCGAAACCAATGCACATCACCAACTCGAAGTGCGAATCGGGCAGACGAAAAAGTTCCCCGTAACTACCCTCTTCCGCGCCCTAGAGGCGTTTCCAGAACGTGGACTTATCCCCTTGGAGATGCCCCTAGAGGTCGCACAAGAGCAGTTCTGGATATATAAAAACGTCGAAATTCTGAACGAAAAAGGGCAGGTAGTCCGCGCAGAAGCGCAAAAAGACTACTTCCTTGCCATGCGCTTCGCCGCGCCTCTCGCCGACCCCAAAACGGGCGAAATCGTTGCAGAAGAGGACGAAATCGTAACGCAAGAGAAAGTCGCCGCCCTTATCGAGAAAATCGGCGGAAGCACTCTCGCACAGTTTAAGTCCAACACCAGCACCGTCCACGATGTGCTAGACCTCTTTAGCCGCCGTGTACTGCTGGAAAACCCCACCTCCGAAATGGTGTTCCATCGCCGCCCCACTTCGGACATCGTAGATGCAAACGGCAAACTTATCGTAAAAGCCTACGAGCTTATCGCCGACAAAACCCACGCCAACGCCGTTGCCAAACTTAAACTTCCCGTACTAGAGGTACTTGAAGTCAACCCGTACATTGAAGCGACGGTACAGCAGGACACCATACCCAGCGACCCCAACTCCGCCCTGCTCGACATCTACAAAAAGATACGACCCGGCGACCCCGCAACTCTCGAATCGGCACGGAACCTGATCCAAAGTATCTTCTACGATGCACGCCGTTACGATATGGCACGAGTCGGACGCTTTAAGGTCAACAAAAAACTGGGTTGGCAGATGCCCGAACACGCCAGAGCCATCACCAAAGAGGACTTGGTAGCCATCGTGCGCTACATCATCAACCTCAACTCCGGTGAAGGTACTACCGACGACATCGACCACCTTGAGAACAAGCGTATCCGTAGTGTGGGCGAACTGCTACAGTCTCAGCTTCGCATGGGCTTCCT
>OMJJ01000093.1 GCA_900299305.1 bacterium
TCCAACACCCCAGAGAGGTTGCCTGTCGGGTCGTAACTATAGGTCGTAAAGTAGCCGCGCGGGGTCTCAGATGCTTTCATCTGCCCTACTCCGTCATACACCGCAGTCCAAGTATTCCCCAATGGGTTGGTGAAGGACTGGAAGTTACCCGAATCGTCGTATCCAAAGGAGGTAAGGTTATTCAGGGGGTCTTGCACCGAAACCACTCTATCAAGGCTATCGTAGTTATAAGTCGCTATCTGCCCTAGTGGGTTAATAACAGAGCGAACTCTGTCCATACCTTGATAGGTAACGGTGGTGCGCTTATTAAGCGGGTCTTGGATATATTGAGGTCGCCCCGCTACGTCATACCCTATCACAGTGGTGTTTCCTAAAGGATCTTGAATACCTATCAATCTATCGGCAGCATCGTAAGTCCAGTTGGTAGTATTCCCATTCGCATCCTCTGTTGCGCTAATTTTGCCCGTAGTCGTGTAAGAGATGGTTGTAATATAGCCCAATGCATCCGTTATCTGCTTAGGTAAATCAAAAATGTTATAGTCATAACGGGTTGTGTTTCCGTAGGTATCTACGACTTGGATAAGAAGTTCGTTACTATTGTAGACAAATGCAGTTGTCGCCCCGTTACCATCTTGCCACGATTGTAGTTGATTCATAGGGTCGTAGGTCGCAGTAAAGCGATAACCCAATGGGTCTTGCCCTGCAATCACGTTCCCAGCAAGGTCATAGGCATACGAGTTCACAAAGTTTCTGGCATCTTGCACAAACGTCACATTCCATTTTGTATCGTATGCGAATGTGGTAAAGTAGCCCAGTGCATCGCGTACACTGGTTATTTCTCCGCGCCCGTCATAGGTTGCCGTAGTGATATACCCGCGTGGGTCGACAAAAGAGGCTAGGCGATGATTCGAGGCGTACCAGTTATACGTTACCATCTTTCCATTGGCATAGACGATGGTAGTTGGATTGTTATAAGAGTCGTAGTTAAGGGTAGTGCGGTTTCCCATAGAATCGATGTATTGGGTAAGCCGCCCTGCGGTATTGTATGTCCATGTGCGGATATTCCCCAACATATCTTTTGTAGAGGTAAGTTGGCGGTTGGAGTAAGTATTTGTGACCCACACACGCATTGGGTCTACGGATACAAGGGGGTCGCCATAGGCATCCAAAGTATAACTATAAGCATTGCCCGAAGGGTCTACGGTTTGCGTTTGGTTTTGCTGATAGAGATAGAGCCACTTTCCTTGCCCCGATATGGTACGTGATACTACCCTTCTTTGGCGGTCATAACTATAGAAACTTTGATACCCACTAGGATCTGTCATCTCCGATAAGAGCCAGTCGTCCCCACTTTGCAGGGTAAAATCACTATAGCCATAGAGTGTTTGGCAACCGGTAGGGCCAATTACGGTTGCGAGAAGGTTCCTAGGAGTAGCGGTTGTAGTGTCGTATTGGAAGGTGGTAACTTGCCCTGCCCAATCCTGCATATACTGAAACAGCCCTGTGTTATCATAATGAAACGTGATAAGCCTTCCGAGTGCATCCGTAATATTTTTTAGCCCTGCAATCCCATAGGTATAGGTGTGAATGTTGCCAACAATATCCTGTTTGTAGTTAATGTAGCTACGGTTGCCTGTGGTATCGGCAGGAAATACACTTACTGTCCCTTCTGGGGTTGTTTCACGCCATTTAGAGTTTACGGTATCTTTAGTAAGAACATCGAAAATACCCGGAGTAGAGGAGGTAAAAACATTCGTCCCCGTCCCCGTTTCTGTATAAGAGGCGAAGTTACCATTGCCGCGTGCAATGGTAACAATACTAGGAGTAGAACAGGCAATGGCATAACGATTTGGAGAGATAGTGCGTCCGTATCCATACGCACTGTTTTCAGTAGAGACCGCATTATAGTAGTAGGACACGTGTACGTCCATCCCCGGTGAGGGGAGGTCTATTTCAGGGTCTACTATGAGAGTGCCAGAGAGGCTTGGGGCAGGAGAATAGGCAACCCTCTTTCCAGAGTTAGCGGCATCTGGCGTTGGGTTAGTCTCTATGTCCGGAAGAGTAATAGTAGGGATATGCTCTTCCAGAAATTCCATCAATCTTATCATCTAACCTCTCCTCTCTTCACAAACTAGGGTTTAGGAGTCATGTTCATGTATAAGGTGGCTGAAGCAGGAGGCGGAGGAATCTGCCCAGACACTGAATTCGCCAAATATGTTTTCTTGTCCCCCGTAGTACAATCTGTCCAGTCACCTTCCTCGGTACGGTAGGTATAGGTATATCCCGTACCATAATGTTCTTGATGAAATATGAGCCATTGGCAGGTATCTGCGCGATAGGACTCACCCGTCTCATCGCAAACCACTGTCTGGTGGGGTCCAAAGAGTACATGATTCACATTTCCGTCATGGATAACAAGGACACCTTGAGCATAGGGTCCCGTAACTACGGGAGAGGGATCTGAGCCATCACCATCTCCCGTGCCTCCTCCGTCTCTATCATCATCTCCATCCCCATCTGCTCGGCAACTCCCACCACAGGCACTAGGTTTTACAATGATTCCACCTCTAAAACTTGGGTGACAAAAATGACTCATATCATAACCCCCTTATTACTTCCTCTACCTTTTATAGTAGGCTAATATTCCCCGTACTATCTTGACTGTTGAGTGCTACCAGTTTAACAAGGGAGTCTGCAAGAGAATCCACTGCAAGAACCGCACAATGCTCTTTTCCGAGTGGTAAACCTCCCAACACCAACATCAAGTCATTCGCTGTTAAAACACCTGCCTGCTCCACTGTCTTGCCCTTTACCCATTCGCTCTCAAAACTCCCGCAAGCACGAGCCACAGGGCAACCATACGTCGCAAAACTCGTCTCGACCACAATCCCTTCAGAGAAACGCAGGGACAAAGACAGATAAGGTCCCTCTCCTTGAACACCGGACATTCCCACCACATCGGGTTCTAACAAGGGAGTCATATTTCTAGGATTCATGCTATGCTCAACAACTACAGGAGAGAACATCTGTACACTTCCTCCCTCAATATAGGATTTTAGGCATTATACCAACTCCTACCAAAACCTACAAGCCTACAAATACAAATATTGCAAAATTTAATAATCGCGTTTGGCATCTCAATTGCTTTGTGCTGTTACCAATTGTTGCCGCAAATAGTTTGCCATCCCCTTGTCCATAGTGCCAAGCCTCTGTACGATTTGAGCCACATCTTCGAACCGCCTCGATTGCAGATATAACTCCCCTAAGCCTAGCCAAGAGGGAGTAAACTGGGGAGCGTGTCGCAATGCCTCCTGCCAGTGTCGCTCTGCCTCTCCCTGTCTCCCCATATCCATATACACCAACGCCAAGTTATGATGTGCCTTGAACGTCGTTATCGAGACATCTATACTGTCGATATGCCCCGTCTCACGTGCCGTCAACAACTGGAGGTAACTTCGTTCAGAAGCCTGTAGGTCGCCACACTCGCGGTAAATCACTCCTGCACGAAACAGCAACTCGGGGTCGTTCGGCGTAAGGCTCAAACCCTTCTCCAGCCACTCTCGCGCTCCCTGCCTGTCACCTTGCTCCAAACGGCTTCCCGTAAGCATCGCATAGACCTTGCGAACGGTAGATTCATGGGGTTTTGAGAGGGAAAGACATCGTTTCAACGCCTTCTCTGCCTTCTCAAACTCCTTCAGATGAAACGCTGTCATCCCGATATTGAACAGCACAAAGGGGTGTTCGGGACGGTCTGCAATGTCTTTCTCCAGTATCCTCAAATCTCTCTCGCGCTTGTGCTGTTGCCCTTCCGGACTGTAGTCGTATCCCGAATGCACCACATAGAGATGGGTACGCTCTATCTTCCCTCCTGCTTTGGAAATAGGCTCCAGTATCTGCTCATGAATACGACCTACAAAGCGGAACTCAGGACGATTGCGGAACAACTTAACGTGGTCTACTACCGTGAAACCAACATCGCCAGGAGCCGGGGGAATATGGACTTGCATTATCAATCCCATGGTGTCTTGCTCGGCGGTCATCACGGCTTGGTGCAGTTGCCTACCACAATCGGAAGGGAGGGTGTCGTCGGCATCCATCCAAAAAACCCAATCCGAAGTAGCTAGTTCTAGAGAGGCATTGCGAGCAGAAGCGAAGTCGTCACACCACTCAAAGTAGCCTCGTTTCACGCCGAATGACTCCGCGATTTCCACTGTTTTGTCAGTAGAACCTGTATCCACAACGATAATCTCATCCACCCACTCTTGTACGCTCTGCAAGCAGTTTGCTAACACTCGTTCCTCATTCTTGACAATCATACAGAGGGAGATGGTAGGCTGTTTCCGTGTCTTTTGAGTCAATTTTGGCACTGCGGTCTCTACCAGTTGCAGTTTCGGAGTAGATTTACGGGAGGAACGGCGGTCTGTCGTAGAGGGGCTTGCTTCCCGTTCCTGTGGGGCAGTCAACTCCTTCAGGAGTTGCTGGATGTGGAGGTGGGTATGCTCCCAAGTCCAGTGTTGAGCCGCTCTCTCTGCTGCTCTCCTCCCCTTCTCTTTTGCCTCCTCCCGGTTCTGGAAGATGGCTCTCATTTGACGAGCAAGCACCTCGGTGCTTATCTCAAACATCCACGTCTCCCCAACGCACTCCCACTGCCCGATACGCCCCTCCCCAAAAGGTTTGTGCTCTGCTGGAACACGCCAACCCACGGTGTTATCTACAAAGTCGTCTGTCGGTCCGCCTTCGGGAACGAGAACAGGAATGCCACACGCCATCGCCTCCAAAGCAGGGAGGCAGAACCCCTCTCCACGATACGGTTGTACAAGGCAATCGGATGCTGTATAGATGCCAGCTAGTTGGTGTGGGGAGAGGTCCTCTTCTATGTAGAGAATATGTGGACGCGTGCTATCCTCCATTAAATCAAGTATCCGCTCCTGTTCGTTCTGTCCTCGGTAGACCGTCTTTGTTCCTGTGTCTTTAATAACGAGGCATACGTCATCATAGGCAGAGAACGCTCGAAGGTAAGCATCTAGGAGAATGTCTATCCCTTTACGATGTAGCGTTCCTCCTACAAAGAGGAAGCAAAAACGCCCCTCTAAGCCTTTGGGCAAGAGAGTAGTACCGGGCTCTTGCGTAAATACGAAAGGAGGGGCAGAGGGGTGGAAGATAGTCGTATCGACTCCCAATGGAACGACTTTGACCTTCTCCTCAGAGATACCGCTGTTGAGATAGACATCGCGCACATACTTGCTGTAGCACCAGACCTCTGCCACATTCTTCTGGATAGGTTCTATCCAAACTTCAGGCAGATACCCGTACTCCCATGGCTGAATGAGAACCAGTTTACCCTCCTCTGGTTTCTCAAAGCGTGGGGGGAAGAAGTGACGAATATGGGCATCGGCAGGAGCAGAGAGACCTACAAAGCAACGGGAGGCTAGCACCTCTCCTCCTGTTACCTCAGAAGGGACAAAGAAGGGTTTTTCGGTGGGTATGAGGGCTACTTCAAGACCGGGCATAGCGATGAGTCTTGTACCTATCTCGCGGTTCACATGAGCGAGGCTGTGCCATGAGAACTGCGCCCCCTCAAATCGAA
>OMJJ01000094.1 GCA_900299305.1 bacterium
GGGCAGGCGCACCTTGCCGTAACCAAGCCACTTCGCGCACCGCCTGTTTATGTAGGGTGTTTTGGAGTTGCGCTTGCGCCTGTAGGAACTCCTCTTTTTGGATAAGGAAGTCGGAATAAGTACCCTCTACGCTCAGATAGCCTTCGGGGTAGGCGGGGTTCAGTTCAATCAGGCGGTCTGCGATACTCTCTAAAAAGTAGCGGTCATGGCTAATTACCAGCACCGCAAAGTTCGCCGTTTTCAGGAGGCGTTCCAGCCACAAAATTCCGTCTATGTCGAGGTGGTTGGTGGGTTCGTCCAGCAAGAGCAGTTCCGGATCGCGAATCACAGCACGGGCAAGTGCTAGTCGCTTACGCCACCCTCCCGATAGCGTGTCTACCACCTTATCGGCATCCTCAAAACCGAACTTTGCAAGCGCGATACTTATCTCCATCTCGCGCTCATACTCCTCTAACGAGGTTCCCACTAACGCCTGATGTAGCACCTCTCGAACGGTACAGCCCGCGGGGAAGATGTCTTCTTGGCGCACATACTCCATCCGCACTCCACGACGAGGGGCAACGCTACCGCTATCGGGTTTCTCTTCTCCCACCACAATCTTCATGAGCGTGGATTTACCGGAACCGTTGGGTCCAATAAGACCCACACACTGCCCTTCTTCTAACGTCAGGCTGATGTTCTTAAACAGGGGGCGGGCATAAAACGATTTGCTTAGGGCTTGGCAACTGAAAAGGGGCGGCATTCTGACTTCCTAACGGCAGAGCAAACAGAGTTTCTCTATTGTACCACTTTGAAGGGCGGTTGCGGGGAAATCTACGGCACAAGTCGCACCGAAGGAAACTGTCCGGGACGTTTTGCCTCTCCCATTGCGCTGCCCCACTCCATATAACCGCGCCCCCTGCCGTCTTCGTCGTTGATTTGGAAGCACAACCCGAAGAGCAGATTGGCTTGCGGCGAGAGAGGATGCAACTGCGTCCAAGGGATTGCCGCCTCGTAGGTGATTTGGGCTCCGCGCCGCTTTATCGCTACTAGCGGCTTTGCACTCCCCTTATCCATCCCCCAGAGGCGTTGTAGCACGGGAGTTATTCCATTTAGAAGTGCCATTCCAAACTCGTGGTCGCTATCGCCATAGCCCACCTGTTCCCAAGAGGTGTTGCGGTTGGGGGTAATGCCGACCACCACCGAGTCGCCGCGCCAGAGTTCGTTGGCAGAGTAGGGCTGAACGAACTTGTCGTCTTGTACCACACTGCCGATATAGAGGTTCGTGGTGTCCCAAGCCAGCATAAACCTGCCCGATAAGTCCGAAACCCCTCCCCAAGCCTTGTCGTGTACCTGCTCTTTACGGTTTAACTCTACAGCAGGAAAACTGCCCCAATCGCTGAGGTCGCCGTCAATCGTCAACGGCTTAGAGACCTTATGGCAGAGCAATGGAACCCGCAAAATGGGCTGAAGCGTACCTATTGGGTCGCCAAGGCTCTCTGCAAAGAGGTTGAGGGAGTAGTTGCCGGGCAGAGACGAGGGGGCGCGAAGCGTAAGCGTCTTGAGAACACTATCGCTCCCTCCAATAGAGAGCGATAGTTCCTGCCCTATTTCGGGGCGCAACGTAACCGCATAAGGCACACTTCCCTGATTCCGAATCCGTACCCCTACCTTTGCCTCCCCTCCCTCTACATCTACCGCCTGTGTTTCGAGGGTGGCGGTAAGCGAAGGCTCCACCAAAAAGCCCAAAGCGAAGCGCGTCTCTTTCCCGATAACAAAGTTCAGATAGGTTGGGGTGGGTTGGAACACCGTAGGAATCGGAACCGCATAGCGCACAATGCGCGTTACATTGGGACGCAGAGCCTCTTTAGAGGAGGGGCGTGCTTTGGTAGAGACGTATCTCTCTAATGAAGTAGAGATAGCCAAGTCGAGAGGGAGTGGCGTTGTGAGGATGTTTCTCGCACTCACTTCGCCATGCAGTACATTCCCGCTACGATAGGCGAACTGCGAAAGTGAAGTCCCCAACACAAAGGGCGAACTCTCAGTAGGCTTAATTTCGATAAGCAGGGTCTCCTTCGTGTCGATAAGCAGGGGCAGTTCCATCTCCCCCGCAGGAACATCGAAGGTAGTAAGCGGATGCTCTGGCGCACTGCTTCCGGTTATCTGTACACGGTACGAGCGCGGCGAATCTGCACCTAGCCCCCCTAGAGCGGCAAAACGCAGATTGACCAGTTGTATCCCCTCCCCGACCTCACGCCACACCAGTAAGCGAATACCGTCTGTACCTCTTGCCCCTAATGCACGTACCGCACTAGATTCGCAGTCGAGGGGTATCCGCTTACCTACCATCTGATTCATGAGGGTAAGGCATTTCGCCAATAGTGAGGCATCTCCGTTAGGCTCTTGTAGCCCCTTATAGAAGGTCATCACCCCTAGCAGTTCGTTCGCCTCCCCTTGGGGGCAGTAGTCCAGTAGTCTAAGTGTCTGTGCCGCATAGAGGGTGAGGCTAACGGTACTTTCTGGGTAGAGTTCGGGAAGGAGACGAGTCGATTTCAGTGTGGGGTGCAGTGCCAAAGCCACTCGCAACTGCCGCAGAATCCGCGCCTCCTCTTGCGGGGTCTCTCGTAACCGCCACGAGAGAACGGGAAGCGGAAGGTTTCGTGCAATGCACTCGTCCAAAAACACCTCTAAGGTATCAAGCCAGTCTGTAGTCGCAAAGTAGACCCCCATCAGGGCATTGGGTTGCTCTCGCAAAACGACCCGTGTAAAGACCTCATAGTACTGTTTTGCGTCGTAGGGTACTGCCTCCAGTTCCCAACGTACCCCTCTAAAGCGCGGATCGCCCCCAATACGTTTGACCAGTGCCGTCAGGAAACTCTCCCAAGCCTCCGCCTTCATTTGAGGGAGGGGGGATACTGAGCAGAGTAGAGTGCCTTTCGCCTCCACAATAGAGAGTAGAGCCGACTCCATCGCCTCCCAATGCACAAGGGGGTTTCCGTTTGCATCTACCTCTAGTACACCGGGAATAGAGAGCGGGGCAAAACGTACCAGTGCCGGAGTACCTTGCAAAATAGGCAGGCGTTTCTCTAAACTAAACTCTTTACTCTTTACCACATGAGGGAGCAAGGTGATTCCCGACCAGAAGCGGGGCAGATTCTCCACGGTTCTATCGGTGTCTATACGTACCGCAACCGCCTTCTGTTGGTAGGTAAGCGGGAGGTTATTGAAGAGGGGGACAGTACGGTAGTTTGTAAACGGGGGCGGCACATGAAACGCCTCTGCCTGAAACACTTTGTAGGCACGGCGCGTCTCTAAACCCTCATCGCAAAGCCCTTCGCTCACCACAGTAAGAGGAGACTTCTCGTCGCTACGCCAGTCATTCAGCGATCTGTAGTTCGCCTGTTCGATGTAGGGGCGTGTAGCAAACCCCGCGAATGCCATGCGTACAAACCGCGCCTGTTCTCCCTCCGTAACGCCTTCGGGGTTGGTGGGATAGACCTTCCACCCCCACTCACTCAGCCAGAGAGTATTACTCTTGTCGCCATGAGAAACCAGCAGATTACGGCAAGCGTCCACCCAAGCAAAATCCACTCCCTGATTCCCACGGCAGGGGTGCAAAGCCACTGCCGAAAATGAGCCTTTACCACCATTTACGTAGATACCCTCTAAAAACTGCGTATTAGGAACGGTTAGCCCTCCAATAGCAACGGTAGCGGAGGGGTCGGCACGGCGTATGTTGGAAGAGAAAGTGGTAAGAAGGCGGGTATAGAGAATGACATCTCCACCAGGGCGCAGGTCGAGAGGGTTTCCCGATGCATCTCGTACTAAAGTAAGCATCCCCGCGCCGTCCGGCTTGTTCCACACCTCCCAGCGGTGTACTAACTCTTTGTAGTGTTTACCAAGTTCGACGGCAAACTTTCCAAAATCGTCGAGGTAGGCAAGGGCAGGAGGTGCAAGAGGACGTACTGCCTCTAGCCCCCGCGCTCTATAGAGGGCATCGGTAGCGGGGTCGGACTCGTAAGCCCATTCGGGAACGGAGGTGACAACACAAGTCACCACAAAGCCCTGCATAGAGAGCCAGCGGAGTAGCCCGTCGGTCTCCTTCCAGTCGTATTGACCGCGCACCTTCTCTATATCCGACCAGCGTATCACCACGCGGGTATTCGTAACTCCTGCCGCCTTCAAGCGTGCCACGTAGCGGTGCGCGAGGCTCCACTTCTCTACATCCCCCCTACCCCCTATCCCTTCCCAAAACACATTCGCGCCGTATATCATCGACTTCGAGCCGAGACCGGGCAGAACATCTTGCCGAACCTGTGTGGGTATCGCGGGAAGTCTTCCCGACTTTTGTGCTACCGCCGTCTTGGGCAGTACCGATAGCATCATAATGCTATTAACTATAAAGATACGCCAAAACATCCTGTACTTGGCTTCCTTTCCCGTACTACGCAGTTCCCTCTTAACTCCATTATCGGTAACTCTGCACGGCTTACCTTTACCTTTCCACTTTTTGCCAAAAACTCCCTTTTTCTGGGGTACATTAGAGTCTCAACTCTCTACCAAAGGGCTATTCTGTCATGCAAACTATCTACCACCTCAACCTGAACGCGGCACAACTAGAGGGTGCGAAAACCGTAATCCTGCCGGGTGACCCCGCTCGCGTCGAAAAAATCGCCCAAACTGCACCCTTTACAAACGGGCGGCTCCTCGCACAAAAGCGCGAATACACCTCGTGGCTCACCTACCTAGAGAACACGCCTGTTGTGGTGATGTCTACAGGGATTGGCGGACCCTCATTGGGAATTGCGGTGGAAGAGTTGGCGATGCTAGGAATAAAAACGATGGTGCGGGTGGGGACTTGCGGCGCGATACAGGCACATATCCACCCCGGAGAGGTGATTATCACCTCTGGGGCGGTACGCTTGGAGGGAACCTCTACCCACTATGCCCCCATCGAATACCCCGCAGTGGCACATCACGAGGTCGTCACCTCCCTGATAGAGGGCGCGAAACAGGCGAAGGTAGCCTACCATGTAGGCATCACCTGCTCCAGCGACTCCTTCTATCCCGGACAAGAGCGGTACGACTCCTATACCAAATACGTCCCCAAACGGTTTCAGGGGAGTACGGAAGAGTGGCGGCAACTGCACGTGCTGAACTACGAGATGGAGGCGGCAACCCTGCTCACCCTCTGTAGTGCGATGGGGTTACGAGCAGGGTGCGTCTGCGGTGCGGTAGTAAACCGTACCCGTAGCGAAGCGGTTGCCGCCGAAACTCTGCTTGCCGGTGAGAAAAACAGCGTTCAGACGGTAGTGCAGGGAGTAGCGCATCTACTACGGGCAGAGCGGTAGCCTACTTCATGCGGGAGTGCCATTTTGTCCACAGAGCCGCGTCTGCCAAGAACGGGATATAGACTCCGCCCACCACAGACCGCGCCTGAAAGCCCACTTGCCTCCCGTTCACGGTTCCGTACCAGTCGGTCATA
>OMJJ01000095.1 GCA_900299305.1 bacterium
ATTAGCCCGTGTAGTGTTGCATTACCCCCTCCTCCGTTATTAGAGCCACCCCCTGAACTACAGCCCGCCAGAGTAAGGACTGCACCCACAAGTGCCAGCCACTGCCAGCCTTTTTTGTTATGAAAAACGCTCGAAAGCATGATTGTCTCCTGAAAGTTAGCGCGAAAGCAGTAGCGGAATAATAGAGCGGGTCTGTTCGCCGTCGGGGTTTTTGGCAATGACCTCTACGGTGTAGGCACCGCCGGGGAGGGTACGCCCCGCGTCGTCTTTGGTATCCCAAAGCACCTGATTGGTTCCAAAGGGTACCGCACGACCAAAGCCTAGCCTTCGTACCATGCGCCCACCCATGCGTATCTCTATATGCGCCTCTGCAGAGGTAGAGAGGTCGTAGGTGATGGTAACGCTTTGTGCGGCTCTACCTGTTGCCCCTAAAGGAGACTGCGCGGTCAAGCCCATTACCCGCAGGTGCCCTACTCCACGGGGCTCTGCTACTATCTGGAAGGCGCGGGTGGTACTGTTCGTTCCCGTGCGGAAGGCGTAGGAGGCGCGGGAGTTGAGGAGTTGGCGGGTTCCGGTCTCTTTGTCTATAAGGGTGAGGCGCGTTCCACGAGGGAGGCTGGTTAAGCCCTGCCATGTTAATCGGTAGTCTTGCTGTGGTTGCGGTACGGTCACTACAAAGTCCCACTCGCTACGCGAGTTGCTTCGCCGAATGTCGGTGAGGAAGTTACCGCCTCCCTCCCAGTCGCTATGTGGGAACCGAACGGAGAGCGTTGCCGCTCGGGTGAAGGGGGGCGGCTCTGCGACATGGAGCGCGGGGGAGAAGGTGTCGCTTCCATTGGGCGACTGTCCTAGTGCCGCCCCCGATTCGTTGCCGTCTGCATCGCGAACGGTGAGGGATACGCGCCAGTGGTTACTTTCGGCGGGGGGAGGCAGAGCCGAGCGGGACCGGGCAGAGCGGTTTGCGGGATTGAGGTAGGTCAGCGTGACCCCTTCGGTGACGAGTACCCTAATCCAGTAGCCTTTCCACGCCTCTAATACGTTTTGCGGTACATTTTGAACGCTTGCAGAGGTGATGTCTTGGTAGCCTCCCGCGGTTGTCCAACCTACGATACCCGCCGCGATGAGGTTGCGGGAGATGGCTTCGGAGAGGGTGAGTACCTCGCCGCCCAAGTACTGAACCTGCAAATCGGTGGTGACGTTTAGATTAGAGAGATAGGGCGAGCCTATCTGTGTCCATCCAAAGGGCAGGTTGATACTTACAAAGGGTTGAACATCGGTGCGCTCTCCCCGAATGTTGGTTGCGTTTACGGGCGCGGAGAAGTTACTCCAAAGCGCGTATCCGGGCTGATATTGCGGAAGAGAGGGGTATTTGAGGTATTTGTCACTACCCGAAACATCCTGCCGATACTGCGCCAAAAGCGTTTTTGTGGGGTCTACCCCAAGCAGTTTTGCCAAGTCGTTGGTATAGGGCTTTATGGGTAGGGTGATAAGTTGAGCCCCTGCCGGTATGGTGGTACTGAGCGTTTGGGAGGAGGTGAGCGCGAACAGATTGAACACGGGAAAGACCCCCAAACGGGTGAGGCTATCGCGGCGTTGATAGGTGTTGCGCTGGATCTGTACTGCTGTGCCGCTGGTAGGGGTAAAGGTGATGTGGGTACGGCTCAAGCCTTCCGGCATTGCCCCGTTACCTCCCAAGAGACCAAATGCGCCCTGCACTACGTTGCCCGAAATGGAGCTGGAACTGCCCTCAAAAGCGATATTGATGGTTCCACCGTTTGCACCGATAGTCACACCAGAAACGTCGTTGGGGGCGTTTGCGGTTCCTGTCTGCCCCGCGGGAAGATAGATTCGGACGTACTGCTGACTCATGGGAACATCTACCGCTACACGCATTTTGTCGGCGGGGCTACCCCCAATGTCGGTGAAGAAGGGAGAGACAGTTCCAAAGCCGTTTACAATGTCTACCTGCTCGAAAGAGGGGAGTAGAAGCCTGTTGATAAAACTGTAATCCCAGTAGATAAGATTTGCGGTTCCGCTGAGGTCGCTCTCATCCCCGCTACTGCTTGTACGGTAGTTTACGACGAAGAGAGCCGCGCCGCTGTCGGTTCCTTGTGCATTCGTGGGAAAGGTGGGCTGAGAGTAGACGTAGATTTTGTTGCCGGGCGTGATGCTGGTGTCGAAGATGAACTGCTGTTCAAACCACGCATCGAAATCAAGGAGTTCTACGGTAGGAACCGCCGACTTTGCAATCGCTCTCAGTCGGCTGACATCGTTCGCGATGGTGCTATCGGTGTTGAACGCAGAGTAGTAGCCTCCTGCACCCAATCCATCTGCGCTTCCCGTATTGAACTGCTTGAAGAAGTTGGGGTTCTCTATGTAGCACTTTAGCCATGCGGTAGAGGACATCTGCATACGAGGCACGAGCATACCAGAGAGGGTTGCGGGGTTGAAGGGCTGGTCGGATTTGGCGGGTGGTGTGAAGGTGTTGTTGGAGAGGGCGGGTTGGTTTAGTGCGTCGTAGTAGGGGGTATAGTAGAAGCCGTTGGAGGGGTCTACGGGGGTGGCTACAGGAATACGGGACTGTAGCCGAACCGCTGCCGCTACTGCTGCCGCTCGTGCCATGCCTATTTCCCAAGCGTCGTAGGCGATGCGCTGTTTGGCGTGGAATGCCTGTGCGATAACTTGTGCCATTGCGAGAAACTTGGTCTCGTAGGCATTGAAAGTAGGGAACCATATCTCTACGTTGTTTCCATTGATGACCAGTAACGCCCCCAACACCTCGTCTACATGACCCAGACGTGGGTCGAGGTTCTTTACGGTAACGGTTCCACTCCAGCCGGGTCTTCCCAAGATGTTATCGCGGAGTTCGGGATAGAGCAGGTTAATCAGGGATTGCAGTTCTGTCGCATCGGCGGGGGCAAACGCACCCTGTCCTGTGGTCGCGATGTTAAAGGTGAGGTCGTCTCCTGCGCCGCGTGTGATGGCTTTGGAGGTGGGGATTTGGAGTTTGCCCTTATGGCGCACAATGACCGTGCCGTTCATGCCGAAGGTCTGGTTGGGCTTGATGAGGCGGTTTTTACGGAGAAACGCAATTTCGCGCTGTAACGCACTGGCTTGTGCGATACCACGGCTCTGCATCTGCCCTAAAATCTGGTTACGGACGGCGGTGGTGTCTGTTGGGTCGTCTACGTCTACGATGGTTGCGGACTGTATGCCGCTACTGATGGTACGAAAACGGGTATTCCAGAGGTTGCGGTAGGTCTGGGCAGAGCCTTGCTGAGTAGCAAGGGCGAAAAGCCCTAACATGGTACAAAGACCTACGCACCAAAACGGGTGTCGTCGAAGGTTCAAGCGAAATCCCTCCATATAGAGTTTCGGGGGGTGCAATACTAATAGAGGTTATACCTCATTGGGGGGATGCTTTTCTAGTTGGGGGGCTAAAGAAGGGGGGAGTTTGTATAGTGGTGTCGGTAGAGAACTCTCTCTACCGACACCTAACACATTGAGAGAGGCTTAGTTTTTGGTTACTTTGAGGGTGCCGGGTACTTTTGCCGCAGTGCCAACTTGTCCGTTTATCGTAACGGTGGTGTCGGCGGTGACGGTTTTTGTGGTCGCGGTAAAGGTGATGGACTTCGTACCTTTTTTGATGGTAACGGAGGCGGGAACCGTCGCTACTGCGGTATTGGAGGAGGTGAGTGTAACGACTACATCTGCCGCCGCATTCGCTTTGAGGGTGACGGTTCCGGTAGAGGTTTTACCGCCCTTTACCGAAGCAGGGTTGAAGGTGATGGTGTCGATGGTCTTGGCAGGGTCTAGGACAAAGATTTTCCCCTTCATAATGGATTTATGGGGGGTGCAGAAGTAGGTGAAGGTTCCTTCGTTGGTGAAGGTGTGGTCGTAGGTCTTGCCTTTACCATTGAGGGTGGACTTCCAGTTCTCTTTTTGCCCTGCATCGGAAACAGAGTCGTGAGTGCCTTCGTCCCAAACCCAGTGGATAGTGTCGCCAATAAAGATAATGGGGTCTACAACGGCTCCGCCTTTGGCGTTTATGCTAAACCCAAACGAGAACACATGAACCGTTACGGTTTGAGCGGCTTTGGCATAACTACCCAGCGAGAGGAGTAGTGCAACTATGAGGATAGAAAAGATACGTCGCATTCAAATCTCCTGATTGTATGATATAGAGAAGGATAAGGCAGTGTAGCCACAATACCCCTACTCTATATGGACGGATAACGAGGGTGAAATGTTCACTTTTTTTGTTAAGGAGCGGAATCACTTTCTCTTAACGAAAGTTTTACTGAACGTTAATCTTTCGTTATCCTGCTCTTAAAAATACGGCGGTATCCTCCTTGATTGGTTAAGGGTTCTACATATAATTCGATTTTAGTAATAAGAACCCTACATTCAAACACGCCTAGAGGGGAAGGATTTTTGTCCTTCGTTTCTTTACGTCTACATTGAGGAGGATTGATTTGAAAAAAGGTTTTACCCTTATTGAGTTGCTAGTTGTTATAGCAATTATCGCGATTTTGGCGGCGATTCTGTTCCCCGTCTTCGCGCAAGCCCGCGAAAAAGCCCGCCAGACCTCTTGTCTGTCTAACATGAAGCAACTTGGAACCGCTACAGGTATGTATGTTCAAGACTACGACGAGCAGTTCTATCCCCACCGTTTTAACTGTAAAGCGGGCGGTAGTTTTGTTACCTGTTCTCAGTATGTGAACAACCCCGATGCCGCGAAGTTTACGGGTGGTGCAGAGGGGCGTCTGTACTGGTGCTTCCTGCTTCAACCCTACATTAAGAACTGGGGCGTTTTTGCTTGCCCTAGCAACCCTAACTCCTTCACCCCCACTGCGGGCGGTGCGCCCATTTGTAACGCACAGGGCTGTACCGGAACCGCTTACGGCGGACAGAACAGCTACGGGCATAACGATGCTTGGTTAAGCCCGGCGGGTGCTTTCTCTGGTGCTACCGGTCAACCTGCTACCGTTGCGCTTGCTGGTGTACCTCGTGTCTCTAGCACCATCATGATTACTGACGCTTCTTACTACGGCGTTGTACCCGATGTCTACAACCAGAGCGGTAATACCGACATCTCCAAACTGAACGGCAACGAAGCGGCGTTTATCGACGCTCAGGGCGGTCAGTACAAGTACTACTGGAAGAACATCGGTAACTCCAACTGGAGCTACTCCGGTGGTGAAGGCGGCAACCTAAAAGTGGGTAACGAAGCGGCAGCTGTTACACTTGGTAAGACCCGCCACGCTCAACAAATCAATGTTCAGTTTGCGGACGGTCATGCGAAAGCCGTACCCTACAACAAAGCCGTGGGCGACATCTGTCTCTGGACAACTGATGCAGATGGTGCTCACCCCGCTTGTAACTAGGGTTGAACACTTGTTAGGATAAATAATAAACACCCCTTCTCCGGAATGGCGAGAAGGGGTGTTTATATTGTGTCTTGTGTTACAGGCTATGCCGCGCTCATGTTCGAGGTGGTTGCTAGTACCAAGCCGTTTTCTAAGGAGCGTTTTAGGTTTTGGTTGGCGATGGGGTTTTGCGGGTCTACTTGGAGAGCTTGCTCGAAAAGCGGCTTTGCTTTGTCTTGTTGCCCCATATCACGGTAGACGATTGCCAAGTTCAACAGTGCATCCAGATAGCGTGGATTGACGCTAAGTGCTTGCTGGAACGCCTGTATCGCCTCTTGGGTTTTGCCCATTGCATGATATGCCGCGCCGAGATGGTTCCGAATATCGGCGTAGTTGGGTTGTATCTCCAACGCCTTCTCTAGTTCTGCTGCGGCGGGGGCATAGAAGCCCCGCCGCATTAAATCTGCGCCGAGTTGGTAGTGGAACTGAATTTTGTCTACTTCGGTTTGAGAGATACGCTCAAAGACGATAACAGCAGAGGCATGGTCGGCTTGTTGGTGGTACTTCATGCCATGTAGAAAAAGTTCATTTTGGAAGGCGGGTTCCAAGCCAAGGGCGGTTTTTACCTGCTCTATCCCTTTTTCATACTCTCCCATTTCGTAGAGGGCAATTCCTTGAAGCAGGTACGCTTTTGCATAGTTAGGGTTGATAGCAGTTGCCATCATTAGGGCATCTACGGCTTCGGAGTGTTTTCCTCCGTTACGCAGTGCTACAGCGAGGTTGTAGTTCAAGTCGGCGTAGTGGGGGTATATCGCGAGGGCTTTGCGGTAGCAGTCCTCTGCTTTTGCCCACTGTTTGCACTGTAGGGCGCGTTGCCCTAGTTGGGAGTAGGATTCGGCGATGTAGAAGTGACTTAGCCGCTCTGTAAACACATCTTTGCGGTTCTGGCTTGCGGGGTGAATTCCTTCAAAGGCAGAGATTGCATCCTCATAACTGCCTTGGTCAAACAGTTTTAGCGCACGGTCATACTGCTCGTTGCGCCCCAAACTCCATACTTTGCTTAATAACGACATACTATCCTCCAAAAAGCGAGCATACCAAACTTGTGTTTATTATCGGCGTGTGGTGGGGTAGAGATTAGTGTGCGAAGATTACGAACTAAAAATTTGTGTTGCTAATTTACCCTGAAACAAATACCTGATTTACTCTATTATAACCTGACTTGTGCGGTTACGCTCTGTAGAAACTACTTGGTTTTGCCGATATTTTGCTGTCTTGGCAGAATCCCACGGTGGGGAAATTTTCACTAGGTAGGAGCCTACTTCCATGTTCGTACTAATCGGTTTGGGTGTGGTTTTGGGTAGCATCTTTGTGGGCTACACAATGGCGGGCGGAAGCATTGGAGTGCTTATTCAGGTTTCCGAGTTTATCACCATTGGTGGGTCGGCGTTAGGGAGCGTGTTAGTGGCAAATGGCTTGCCTCCCCTCATCGCGACGATAAAGGCACTGATAGGGTTACTGAAAGGGAATCCTTATACGAAACCCAAGTATATGGAACTCCTAAAGATGCTGTACGATATGTTTATGTTGGCGCGGCGCGAGGGGCTTGTTGCCTTAGATCAGCACGTAGAGAACCCTCACTCTAGTTCGTTTTTCTCTCAGTATCCTTTCTTTCATAACCACCACCACGCTTGTGCTTTTTTGGCAGACACCATGAAGGTGGTTGTGTCGGGATCGGTATCGAACTACGACCTTTCGGATATGATGGACTTGGACTTAGAAGTCTCGCACCACTCCGCCCTTAAACCCGCTCAGATTGTACAGAAAGTTGGAGACGCAATGCCCGGATTTGGAATCGTTGCGGCGGTTTTGGGCGTTGTTATTACCATGGGCGCGATTGGTGGAGACCCAGCAGAGATTGGACACCACGTTGCGGCGGCACTGGTAGGAACCTTTGTGGGGATTCTACTCGCTTATGGTATCTTCAACCCTATGTCTACCGCACTAGAGGAGCAGGTAACTTCGGAAGCACAGTATATGCTTGCGATTAAGCACGCGGTACTCTCCTTTGCTCGTGGGGATGCTCCGCTTACGGCAGTAGAGTTTGCACGGCGCAATATCGAACCAGAGATACGCCCCTCCTTTGCCGAGATGGAGTCGTCTCTCAAAGGTAAGTAAGTACGTTTATGAGTTGGAAGAGGTGAAACATGGCGAACACGGAAGCAACAATACGCATTGTACGCAAGAAATCGGGGGGGCATGGGCATCATGGAGGGGCATGGAAGGTCGCTTATGCCGACTTCGTTACCGCGATGATGGCGTTCTTCTTGGTTATGTGGATTTTGGGACTTAGCAAGCCTACCAGACAGGCAATCGCCTCGTTCTTTAGGGGGCAAGCGGGGTTTATGAAGACCATTAACTCTAGCCCGATAGGGCAGGGGGCGGTCTCGGATTTAAAACATAACATGAACGCGCCGATCATTCCCACAGATGGAGGGTCGAGCGATAATGCCGATTCCTTGAAGAAACTACTGGAGTCGGTGAAGACTTCGCTGGTAGAAGAGATACAGGGGATTCCTGCCCTCAAAGATTTGCAGAAGAGTGTGGAGATGGAGGTAACGAACGAAGGGTTGAGAATACAGTTGGTAGAGACTCGCACCTCGCTCTTCTTCGATTCGGGTAGCGCAAACCTAAAGCCGGGTGCCAAACTACTCCTAAAGACCATCGCAGAGAAACTGAAGACCGTACATAACCCTATCGTCATAGAGGGGCATACCGATAGCCGCCCGTTGGGCAGAGCGGGGGGATACTCCAACTGGGAACTCTCGGCAGACAGGGCAAACGCGGCACGCAGAGCGATGGAAGCCGCTGGCATGGATTCCAAGCAAATCGCGAATGTGCGCGGGTACGCAGACCGCAAACTCAAAATGCCGGACGACCCCTTCCACTTCTCTAATCGCCGTGTGAGCATTTTAGTCGCGTCGTCCAAGTTGGATAAAGTACAAGAAAATACGGAATCAGAGCATCCAGAATCGGAACATACGAAAAAAGAACATACGGAAACAGAACATTAAGGTGTTCGTTCGCTTTGCCCTCTCCTCGATAAACTAAGGAGAGGGCTTTTTCTTTGTGTGGTTGGAGGGTAGTATAGAGATAAGTAGGAGGCAAAACTATGAGCCAAGAAGAGTTTATAGATATTTTCTATCCGTTCGATAGCCTTGCTTTTCCGTCGGTCTGTTCACCCACTATGCAGGAACTGCTTCGAGAGTGGGAGGCGATGCCCCCAATACCCACGACAGACTGGAGACCTCTGGAAGCCGCATGGAAGTTTGCGTTAGGCGAACCCCAAGAGGGGCTAAACACCTCTTTACAGAGCCTACCACCTCATCGCGAAATTACGGAGATTCCGCATCGTACCCTACACCCCGATACCCCTTATTGGTACACAAGCACGGTGCCTCTTCCTGCGCCGTGTGTACTGGAGATTGGGGCAGACGATGGGGCGCAACTCTACCTAGATGGAATCCGTATTCCCATGCAGGGCGACACCTTTTTGGTAGCAGGAGAGCCGAGAACGGTTGAGATGGTGGTGCGCGTACTGAACAAGGCGGTGTACGGTGGCTTGGAGTGGGTAAGGGTGACTGAATGGGAGAGTTTTGAGAGATACACTCAGGCGGTAACGCGCCGTAGTAGGCTTTCTGCACTGGTTCGTAAACTGCGGTTACTAAAGGAGCCTACTACTGCTCAAATCTCTCTGGTTTGCACTGCGATACATAACGAAAACGAGACCACGCTTCAAGCGGCATGGCAGAGTATGGCGCACCTGCCTCTAACTTTGGTTAGCCCTCTTCTGCTTAACACGACATCACGTAGCACCACTGTGCTTTGGGAGACGGATGTCCCTTGTAAGGGGGCAGTGGAGTGGGGGCGTTATGCTATTGATAACGTGGTGGAGTCGGAGGGCGAAAGCACACTGCATATCGTTGAGTTGGAAGGATTACTGCCGGACACCTCCTATGTTTACCGTGTGCGCTCTGGGAGCGTGGTCTCACCTGTCTATACGTTCCAAGCACTTCCCGAACAGGGGAGTTTTGCCTTTACCTACTGGTCGGACGCGCACTGTAATGAGGGAACGAACGCGAACAACGCCACTTTTCGCCAGACCGTGAACGCTTTACGGCAGGTGCCGAGTAGTTTTACGGTGGGCGGGGGCGACATGGTAGAAGATGGAAACCACCTTATGCCTTGGCTCCACTTTTTTGAAAGCCTTGCCCCCCTTGCGTGTCGTGTTCCTATTTGGCTTATGGGAGGCAATCACGAGTACGATAGGTGCTTCGAGGATTTACACTCCGTCTATTTAGAGCGGTATATGAAAATATGCCCCGCCCCCCACTACTTTGCGTGGAGTGCGAGTAACGCTCGATTTGTGGCACTAGACCCCAATCTCTACTTTCCTACGGGAATACCCGAAGGCTCGGAAGAGTACGAATGGTTTATGCAGGAGTTGGAATCGGAGGAGTGGAGAGAGGCAGAGTGGCATTTTGTGTTTATTCATCAACCGCCTTATTCACAAGGTTGGCTGGACTACGAGGGAGATATACCCATTCGTGACCTGCTAGAGCCGTTAATCGAGAAGTATCGGATTGACTTTGTAGTTTCGGGGCATACCCACGACTACGAACGGCTTACAAAGCAGTATGGCAACCAGACGACTCACTTTCTGGTACTTGGCGGTGCAGGGGGCGGTATTGAAGATGGGGCTATGTCGCCGCAACCTGTGATGGATAGGGTTCTCCGTCGCTATCATTTTGGGTACTTTCGAGTGGAAGAGAGTAGCGTTATCTTTGAAGCCATTGCTACCGATATGAGAGTTTTGGATACCCTTGTGGTTACAAAGGAGTGAGTATCTTGTCGAAGCAGAGGCTTAATGGGTCATTAGCATAGATACCGTAACAAGGGCATGGTTGATAGCCTAACGATTGGTAGAGGCGTATCGCGGCAACCTGTAACGTACCCGTCTCCAAAAGCATTTTACGAAATCCGAGCCGTGAAGCCTCTGTTTCTAGTGCCAGCATCAGTTGGCGGGCTACTCCGCGCTGTCTCCAATCTGGCTCCACATACACACGCTTTACCTCCGCGGTGTAGGCATCCTCTTCAAAACGGCGAATCATACCGCAACCAATGGGCGTTTCTCCTGCAAAGGCAACCAAAAACGCCCCTCCGTCAAGGTATTGTACATGATGAAGATACCAGTTTACCTCTTCTGCGTTCATCTGATACAATTCCGCGAGGTCGGTAGCAAGTCGGCGGATAAGGTGCTGTGCTACTTCGCTTTGTATCTCAACACTGCGGATAGACACCTCTATTGGGCTAGACACTCTCTTTGAATCTCCTGGATATATCTGCAAAAAGTTGAAGCCAGAGGCATGGCTTTTGCGTAAACAAGATACCTTAGTTTTATAAGAGAGACGACACCATGCCAAATTCAATCGCCAAAAAACCGCTGTTTTTCCAGATGTCCCTGCTACTAGGAGCCGCCGCCGGTGGTATGCTGGTTGCCCGATACATCAATGCACGCCAAATAAACGGGGCAGAGCGACTTGCAGACGCACTTTTGCAGACCGATACCCTCCTTACCGCCGACCAACACCTACCGCAAAATACTCCTGATGCGCTTGCTTCGTGTGTGGCGTATTTTGTACAGGCGGCATACCACGCTTCGGAGGGAATGGGGCTTGCAGGGCGCACCGAAGACCCACTAGGGCATGAGCGCGTAAAAGTTCACCCGTACACCAACGCAACTGCAATGGTCATTACCGAAGCGATAGAGAAAGATTCGGTTCTAACCTACACGCTCACTTTGCCTAGCAAGGCGGAGGTGCGTGGGACAAAGAGAGTAGGGGTAGAGCGTTTGAGCGGAGCGATGCCTCTGTGTTCTGTGCCCGAAAGAATGGAGATAACGCTTGGCGACTACTCGGTGCAACTAGAGTCGGAGATGGAGGTAGGGGACTACCTCGTTTATGGTAAGGTGCGCCTTATGGGAAGCCTATCTGTACGTGACACGGCGGGTAACGTTGGGAGAATTCATATCGCAGAGGACGGAAAAGTAACGGGTACAATGACCCGCGACCAAAAGATAACGGGGCGGTTCGACGGGCATACGGAATCGGGGGTATACTATAAAGCGAATCTTTTAGAAGGAGAATCCGGCTCTACTGTGTAGCGTGATTTTATCACGTCCTACGCACAGAGCGCAAGAACACCATGTCGAACGAGATAATCACCTATCGCTCTTCGGGAGTGGATATAGATGCGGGTAACGAAGCCGTATCGCGGATGAAGGCACATATCCGTAGCACCTTCAACCCTAATGTACTAGCCGATGTCGGTAGTTTTGGCGGGATGTTTTCATTGGCAGGAATCAGTGCCTATGAGCATCCCGTTTTAGTGTCTAGTATCGACGGAGTGGGAACCAAACTCAAAATCGCGATTGCTATGAATAAGCACGATACCGTTGGGCAGGACATTGTAAACCACTGTATCAACGATATTTTAGTGCAAGGAGCGCGCCCCCTCTTCTTCTTAGACTATTTTGCAACGGGGAAACTC
Source organism: bacterium (assembly GCA_900299305.1). Lineage (GTDB taxonomy): Bacteria > Armatimonadota > Chthonomonadetes > Chthonomonadales > Chthonomonadaceae > CAIJLM01. The sequence goes on from OMJJ01000095.1 coordinate 11,979, forward strand.
TCGCCTACCGTAGCAGAGGAGCTTGTTAAGGGGATTGCAACCGCTTGCCGTGAGGCGGGGTGTGTGCTGATTGGCGGAGAGACCGCCGAAATGCCCGGCATCTACTCCGAAGCCGACTACGACTTGGCTGGGTGTATTGTGGGTATTGTAGAGCGTTCACGGATAGTAGATGGTAGCGCGGTTCAGGCAGGTGATAGCGTGGTGGGTTTGGCTTCTAACGGTATTCATACCAACGGGTTCTCGTTGGTACGCCGTGTTTTGGTAGATACCGACGGTGGGGCATTCTCCCTACAAGATACGCCCTCTTGCCTTACTCAGACGCTTGGAGAAGAGTTGCTGAGTGTTCACCGCTGTTACGCACCTGCGGTTCTCCCCCTTCTAAACGAGTTTGATATACATGGTATGGCGCACCTTACCGGCGGCGGTTTTTATGACAACATCCCCCGTATTCTTCCCGCCGACTGTAGCGTGATTATTGACCGCCGTTCGTGGGTGGTTCCCCCTATCTTCCAACTGGTTCAGGATTTGGGTAATGTACCCGAACCGGAGATGTATCGAACCCTGAATATGGGTATCGGTTTTGTGCTTATTGTTCCCCCCGACCAAGCCCCCCTACTGGTGCATCGCCTGAATACGGCAGGGGAACACGCCTACATTATAGGGAACGTGAACCGGGGAGTACACGAGGTGACAATCGTATAATGAGCGAGATACGAGCGGTTTGCCCTCTACTTCCGCCCCCCTCTTGTCTGCTTTGGGATGTGGATGGAACCCTGATTGATACCACAACCCTTATCGTTGACGCACTGGGCTACACCTACGAGACCTACTTTCGGAAGAATATCAGCCCCGAAGAACGCCGCGCCCTTATCGGTACGCCTCTGAAATCGCAGATACGGATTTTTGGAGAGCCAGAGGCGTTTGGGCAAGACCCGCAAGTAGTCATGGACGGCTTTATTCGTTACTACGAAGAACACCGCTACCGAGAACAGATTTTAACGGATGTGGTGGAGATTTTGATAGAGGGCAAGCGCAACGGACTCCAAACCGCTCTGATTACCTCTAAGAACATCCCAGAACTAGAGAACACCCTTCCGCGTCTCGGCATCGCGCCCTACGTCGATTTTATTGTCTCTGCCGACCACGTACAGAACCCCAAGCCCGACCCTGAAGGGATACGTTTGGCGTGTTCTCATTTTGGCTTGACCCCTACACAAATTGCAGAGGCGGTCTATATCGGCGACACCACCCACGATATGCAGGCGGGGGGAGGGGCGGGAGTACGTCCTATCGGTGTGACTTGGGGTGCGGCAACAGTAGAGCGGCTACACGCCGAAAACCCCGCCGCCATCGCTACTACTCCGCAAGAGTTACGCACCCTGCTCTTTGGGGAATAAGTCCAGTTCAAAATGGCAGTCCCCATCCCATCTCCCTAGTACTCGGAAGCCGTAGCGTGTGTAGAAGGCTATCGCAGATTCCCACGTCTCGGTAGTCTCTAGTACGAGGGTATGGTATCCGCGCCTCTGTGCCTCTTCGCAGAGGGAGGTCAGTATCTTCCGCCCTATACCCTCCCCACGCCGTGCCTTTGCTACCGTCATACGAACCACTCTCGCCACACTGTCTGTCTCTGGGAGGATGGCTCCCGTCCCTATCACCTCTCCCGAATCTAAAGCGACCACAAAACAGCCCTCCCGATACGAATCGGCTATGGCACGAATATCTGGGTTTAGGCGAGAGTTTAGACTCCCCCACCTTTCGGTAAGGTACGCTTCAATTAGTTTTTGTGCGTCGGGTTGGAACGCCTCGCGAAACGGTTCGATGGTGATGCTCATGGGGTTCCCTAAGAGTTTGGAGTTGGTATTTTGAG
>OMJJ01000096.1 GCA_900299305.1 bacterium
GCACTGCAACAAAGCCTTTTCCCTCGGTGATTTCGTAAGGGAGTTGCTTCGCTTGAGTGCATATCTGAGGCAAAGAGATATATCGCTTGGGAATGTCTCCATGATAGAGGTCATGGTAGGGGTAGCGGTGGTCGGGAGGAGGCTCGTTTTCGTCGGGCTTAGGCTCTAGTAGAAAGTCGGCAATCAAAAGACCGAAGCCCGGGTCGTGCGCCGTTGTCTTGCGGTCAACAAAACTTCCCGCCGCCACACCGCTCACGTAGCCTTCCGTTGCTATCGCCGCGCTGTATTCGGTTGTCTCAATAAGGAGACGAGTTCCGTCTTTGCGAATGGTTGCCACAAGTGACCTCACTTACTGTTCTACTCACTTTTGAGAGCAAAAAGCTTCTCAGGATACAGTGCATTCGCCTTGCCCATTGCGAAGGGGAAAGGTTGGAAAGGGGTGGGTTCCTGACTGCAAGCGATGAATTTTAGCCCTGTTCGTATGCCTCTATCCGCATACAACAGGGCTAAAAGTGGACTTCACAAACGGAGCCTACTGTTTCTCCAGTGCCTCCCAAACGCGGCTAGGCGACATAGGCAGGTCACGTAGCCGTAACCCCGTCGCGTCGTGAATGGCGTTTGCGATAGCGGCACACGGCGGCACGATAGGAACCTCACCCACACCACGAACTCCGTAGGGGTGCGTGGGATTGGGAACCTCTACAATGATGGTCTCTATAGGAGGCACATCGAGTGAGGTAGGCATACGATAGTCGAGCAGGGTCGCGTTTTTGAGGTGTCCCTCGCTGTCGTAAACATAGCCTTCCGACAACGCCCACCCGATACCCTGTGCCACCCCACCCTGCATCTGCCCCTCTACGTAGGAGGGGTGAATGGCGGTTCCGGCATCTTGGATTGCTGTATAGCGAACAATGTCCACTTTGCCCGTCTCCTCATCCACCTCTACATCGACGATATGAGTGGCAAACGCCCCGCTGAGGTTGCTTCCTTTTGCGGTGATAGAGGCATTGATATGGATACCGTTCTCCTCGAACAGTTTGGCGAGTTGGGTAATGGTTGCGCTATGCCCATTGGAGGAGTAGCTGGAGCCATCTATCGTAATGGATTCGGCGGGTACATCCCATAGCCCCGCAAGTTGTCCCACGATTTCGCCCTGCATTTTCTTCGCGAGTTTGTACACCGCGTAGCCCGTTCCGAAGGTGGTTCGGCTACCACCCGTTACGTCGTTATAGTCTACGGTATCGGTGTCTACTACGGCGGGGTGTACCTGCTCATATGTCACGCCAAACGCCTCTGCAAACTGCATGGCAATAGAGGCACGCGAGCCTCCGATGTCGGTAGAGCCTTCGAGTAGCGATACCGTGCCGTTGGGGTTTAAGCGACCAATACACGACGAGATGCCGTCCCAGTTTCCCCAGTAGCCGCTTGCGACTCCGCGTCCGCGCTTTTTGCCATCTTTGCCTTCGCGTACTAGCGGGGTATTCCAGTGTGCAGAGGCTTGTGCCGCCGCCACACACTCTTGGTGTCCGATACGGGTATAGGGAGGTCCGAACGGTCTCCAGTCACCCTCTTTCGCACTGTTTTGGGCGCGGATAGCGAGGCGGTCAATACCAAGTGTCTCTGCGATTTCATCCAGTACGGTTTCGGAGGCGAACTCAGCAATCGGGGCACCGGGCGCACGATACGCGGTAGAACTCGGCTTGTTTACCACCACATCGAAACCGTCTATACGGACGTTCTTGAGGTTGTAGGGAGCGAAAAGGCAGGTCATACCCGCGCCGATAAACGAATCGGGATACGCACCTGCTTCGTAGGCAAGATACCCTTGCGCCGCCGTAATGTTCCCGTTCTTATCTGCCCCCATCTTCACTTTGATATACGCGCCGGGGGTGGGACCCGTCGCCATAAGTACTTCGGTTCTGTCCATCACCATTCGGACGGGGCGTTGTGCTTTGCGAGAGAGTACTGCCGCGATAGGTTCGAGGTAGACCGGTATCTTACCGCCAAAGCCTCCGCCAATCTCGGTAGGGATTACCTTGAGTTGACCAATGGGGTGCTGTAGGATGGCGGCGCACTGCTGACGTACCGCAAAAGAGCCTTGTGTAGAAGCCCATACGGTAATCTGTCCGTCTGCTCTCCATTCGGCAGCGCAAGCGTGTGGTTCGATATAGCCTTGGTGTACGGTTTGGAAGGTGAACTCGCGCTCCACCACCACCGCCGCATCTGCAAAGCCCTTTTCGATGTCTCCCTCTTCGGCTATCAGGTGCGCGGCGATATTAGAGGCGGTCTCTGACTTTACCCCTCCAGTGTCGGTGCGAAGGTCTTCCAAAAGGATGGGGGCATTGGGTTCCATCGCTTTTCGTACATCAATTACGGGAGGAAGCACCTCGTACTCCACCTTGATAAGTTTGAGTGCCTCTTTTGCGATATGGGGGCTAGTGGCGACTACCGCCGCTACTGCGTGTCCTTCGTAGAGGGCTTTGTCGTGTGCCATAACGTTGTTACTGGCATAGCGCATATTCATATCGCCGCCCTCACCTGCCGCCGCCATACCAGAAACCGCCGGCATATCGCGTCCGCAGATAACGGCAAGAACTCCCGCGAGTGCCTCCGCTTGGGTGGTATCGACGCTTAGGATGCGGGCATGAGCGTGTGGGCTACGCAGAACTTTGCCGTGCGCCATACGCGGTAGCACCACATCCGCCCCATAGATGGCGCGTCCCGTCACCTTGTCCACTCCGTCCGGACGAACGGGGCGCGTCCCAATTACACGATACTTTGTCTCTGTGGTCATTTTAATCGGCTCCTCCGTTCTATTCGGTAGTGGTCTCTGCTATCGTCTTCTTGATAGCGTTCAAAATTTTGTCGTAGCCGGTACAGCGGCACAGGTTGCCGGCAAGCCACCAGCGGATTTCGTCGTCGGTGGGGTTCGGGTTCTTGTCGAGTAGGGCTTTGGTAGCGACAAGGAAACCGGGAGTGCAGACCCCACACTGTAGCCCCGCCTCTTCTAGAAAGTTCTTCTGGAGCGGAATTAGCCCATCCGGGGTTCCTAGCCCCTCTACCGTGGTGATTTCGCTCTCTTGTGCCTCTACTGCCAGCACACAGCAGGTATTCACGAGGCGACCATCCATCACCACGTTACACGCCCCGCAGTTGCCGTTACTACACCCCTCTTTGCAACCCGTTAGCCCCAACCTATCGCGAAGAGCCTCCAGCAGAGTTTCGCGGGGTTCCGAGAGCCATGTTTGCGGCTCTCCATTGATGGTGGCACTAATCGCCACCTTTCCAGACGCAATTTGTACTGCCATTGTGTACGTTGTTACCTTTCCTAAAGTCGCGAAAATCTAGGCGCGAGCGCGTTCGAGGGCACGGTGCAGGGCACGGCGTGTGAGGACACCCACCAAGTGTTTACGGTGCTCTGCGGTTCCCCGCATATCCGAAATGGGGCGAGCGGTGTTTTTGGCGATTTCGGCGGCGGCGGCAATCGCCTCTTCGGTTGGGGCTTTGCCAACCAGCGAATCGCCAGCTTCAGGAACAAAGAGCGGAGTAGGGGCAACCGCCGCAAGGGCAACCCTTGCCGCCGTTACGATACCGTTATCATCAAGAGTAATACTGACCCCTGCGCCCACTACTGCGATGTCCATTTCGTTACGGGGTATAAAGCGGAGATAACACGCCCCTGAGTGGGCAGAAGGCGCGGGAAGGTGTATAGAGATGAGCAGTTCATCCGCCGCAAGCACATTCCGACCCGGTGCGGTGCAGAAGTTCTCGACAGGAACGGTACGCTCTCCATTTGCCCCCACAATACGTACTGTTGCCCCATAAGCGATAAGGGTAGGAATCGAGTCGGCGGCGGGACCAGAGTTACAGAGGTTGCCGCCTACCGAAGCGCGTCCTTGTATTCCTGTGCCTCCGATAATAGAGGTAGAATCCACCAGACCGGGGTAGTGCTTCTTTATCTCTGGGTGTTCGTAGATACGGTAGCAGGGGACTGCCGCCCCCAAGGTTAAGCCCTTTTCGGGGTCGAAAGAGAGTTCCATCAGTTCGGGGATGTGCTTGCCGTCTACCATCACATCCACATCACGGGCATCTTCACCCACCTGTACAATGAGGTCGGTGCCTCCCGCCAAAATTCGCGCCTTGTTACCGCGCTCTTGAAGAATTGCTACCGCGTCGCCAAGAGAGCGGGGGGCGGCATACTGGATTGCACGCATAAGTTACCTCGCTTTGGAGTAGTGCTTGAATTGGTGTGCAACGGCTTGAACCTAAGCCGCTACATTCAAAGAGATAGTTCCCTATTTTGCTACAAAAATCCTCTTTCGTTTTCGCACATTTATCCGCAATGTTCTCTTGTTGTCTGTTCCTCTGTATCGGCAGGAATCCCAGCATATCTTGCCCAACTTACAGGTGGTGAGAACTTACTATCTCATGTTACGCAGTGGAAGGTATTAGCCCTCATCACCAACCTCTTCTCCCAAGTTTGGGCGAAGAGGCGAATGCCTTGTATAGTAAGCGAAGTACCTTTTTATAAAGGCACACTTTGCTTGTAACAAGAAAACCTTACTACCTTCTCTTTCCCCCAAAATTGGGGGAAAGATGTCCTGCAAGGACAGAATGAGGGCGAGTGCGTAATATGAGTTACTATCCATTCAAAGGAGAAACTGTTATGCCCGAACCAATCGGTATCGGTTTTGTGGGAACAGGAGGGCGGGGGCGTAGCCTCCTACAAAGTATGCTCAAGGTTCCCGGCGTAGAGATACGTGCGATTAGCGATATAGAGCCTAGCAACCGTGATAAAGCCTCTGAGATGATTGTGGCGGCGGGGCAAAAAGCCCCTGTGGAGACAGGCGACTGGAACGAACTCCTTAAACGTGACGATATTCAGGGAGTAGTGAGTGCGCTCCCCGTCCACCTGCACCATCAAAACTATCTGGATACCATAAGCGCAGGAAAAGACCTCTACGCCGAAAAGCCTATGTGCATCAACGCGAAAGAGTGTCAAGAGGTGGTGGACGCGGCGAAAGGCACGAACCTCATTCTACAACTCGGCTTCCAACGCAGAGCCGACCCGCGCTTTATCGAGACTATGGGGCAGATATGGGCAGGGGAACTCGGCGACCTCGTAGAAGGGCGTATCGCATGGTCGAACGCTTGGGGACCCCTCTACAACTGGTTTGGAAAAAAGGAACTCTCGGGCGACTGGATGGTGGAGCAAGCCGTTCATAACTGGGACGTAATGAACTGGGCAAACCAGTGCCGCCCCAAACGAGCCATGGGAATGGGACGCGCAGGGCTATGGGGTGAACAGCAACCAGACCGCTCTGTTACCGACTACTACTCCGCGATTGTAGAGTACGAGAACGGGGTCGTGGTGAACATTCTGCACAGTTGGGTATCACCCGGACAGGCGGGGGCAATGAAACCCCACTTCAACTACGAGTATACCAAACTGGTGGGAACCCGTGCAGGTATCGACTTCAACTCCGGTACGTTCGTCTACCGCAAGGAACTAAACCTTCCGGATAGGGTAGGACACAGCCATCAGGGCGAAATCGACAGCACCTACCTCGCTTTAGAGGCGTTCGCCGACTCGGTACGTACCCGTAAACCCGCTATCTCGACGGTAGAGCATGGGCGCGACTCGGTTCTGGCGTGCCTACTGGTACGTGCGGCAGTGAATCGGGGTGGTGTCGTCACGATGGACGAAGTTATTGAGCAAGGTTTGTAGTTCTTGGAATAGGGGCAGGTTTGAGGTAAAATAGTTAAAATAGGAACCTCAAACCTGTCTGTTTTGTGTATCTGTTATGGGGTATTGTCCCCCGTTTTTCGGTCTATAAAAAAGGAGAACAGTAATGTTGTCTTGCCTGTATTCACTAAAGGCACGTCTTCCAAAAGGGCTTGCGTGTCTTCTGTTATCTCTCATGGTACTCGCACCGCGACCTACCTTTGCCGCGCCTCCCGACGTGGCTACCTATCACAACGATAACGCACGTACAGGGCTAAACGCCAAAGAGGGTGCTCTCAAACCTTCTAATGTAAATGCCAATGGCTTTGGTGCGCTCTTTGTTCAGCCAGTGGATGGGCAGGTCTATGCCCAGCCTCTCTACCTCTTTGGTGTGACGATGGCAGATAAGTTGGTGCATAACGTCGTCTATGTAGCCACCGCGCATAACAGCGTCTACGCTTTCGATGCCGACTCTAATGTCGGTGCGAACGCGAATCCGCTCTGGCAGGTCAATTTCGGTCCCTCTGTCCCTAATGACGAGGTGGGAAGTGACGATATTTACCCCGAAATTGGGATTATCGGTACTCCCGTAATCGACAGGGCAAGCGGAACCCTCTACGTGGTCTCGAAGGTACGTGGAACCGATAAATCGGGAAATGCGACCTATACTCACCAACTCCATGCACTCGATATAGGCTCTGGTGCTGAAAAACTCGGCGGACCGGTGGTTATCAAAGGCTCGGTAAAAGGAACCGGAGACGGTAACGATGGGGCGGGCAAAGTTCCTTTCAATTCCAAAATCCAAAACAACCGATCTGCTCTTCTTTTGGTTGGGGGGCAGGTGGTCATTGTTTGGGCTTCTCACGGCGACCAAGGTCCCTATCACGGTTGGGTGACTTCCTACGACGCGACTACGCTCAAGCAAAAATATATCTTCAATATCTCTCCCAACGGTGTTACTAATGGCTATCCCCTTGCCGCCGGAGGTATCTGGATGGGAGGCGCAGGACCTGCAGCTGACACCGCAGGAAACGTCTTCTTTGTTACGGGAAACGGTCACTTCGACCTGACGGGTAGCAACAAACCTGCCTACGGTGATAGCATCATGCGCTTAGATGCGGTTGCAGGGGGTGGCTTTAAGATAGGCGACTACTTTACTCCCGCCAACCAGCAGGGGCTGAACAATGCGGATGCCGACTTGGGTTCTGGTGGTATTCTACTGCTCCCCAACGCAGTAGGCAGTTATACGCACCCCCAACTTGCGGTAGCGGTTGGTAAAGACGGCGTAGTAAGGCTTATTGATAGAAAACTGATGGGGCGTTTCGACCCCTACTACGATACCAATGTACAAGACTACTGGGGGGTGGGCGGTGTATGGGGTATGCCCGCCTACTTCAATAACACGATATATGTCGGAGGGGCAGGTGATTACCTAAAAGCCCTCTACATCAACAACGGGCATATCGACTTCCAAAGTTCGCAGTCGCCGAACTACTACGGCTACCCTGGTCCCACCCCTAGCGTATCGGCAAACGGAACCAAAAACGGAATTGTATGGGCGATAGATTCCTCTCCCTATAGTTCAGGCGGGAGTTCTATTCTACACGCCTACGACGCGACCAACCTTGCGACAGAGCTCTACAACACGGCTCAAGCTGGGGCAAGAGATGACTTGGGAGGTGCTACTAAGTTCACCGTTCCCACGATAGTAAACGGGAAGGTCTATGTGGCTTCTCGCACCCAATTGACGGTACTTGGTACGGGGTCGTTTACCCCCGCTCCTACCATTTCACCCGTGGACGGCGTATACGCCTCCCCGCTTGCTGTTACGATAACGGATACCGATGCAAAAGCGGTTATCTACTACACTATCGACGGCACGAACCCCGTTCCTGGTGCCGCCAACACTACCAAGTATACAAAGGCATTCAGCCTTACCAACCCCTCCACCGTAAAAGCCATTGCGGTTGCACCCAAAAAACGCGCAAGCGGTACCACTACAGGTAACTTTATGGTTGGAGCCGCCTATGGCACAGGTGACGGCTTAACGGGAAGTTACTACAACGACCCCCAACAGGACAACCATTTCCAAGGTACTCCTACTGTTCAAATTGACCCTGTGATAAACTGGAACTGGAATGGAGGGTCTCCTGCTACCGGTATTGGCGGAAACCTCTGGAGTGCAGAGTGGACGGGCAAGATTCAGGCACTCGGTACTACCACCTATACCTTCGGCGTGAATATCGACGACGGGGCACGTGTCTGGATTAACGGGCAACTGGTGATAGACAGCTGGGTATATCAGGCTCCGACATGGCACTACGGAACCATCGACCTTGAAGCCGGTAAGCAGTACGACATCAAAATCGACTTCTTCCAAGGGTACGGCGGTTCTACCCTACAGTTCTACTGGGGTGCGAAAGGGCTACCGTGGCAAGTAGTTCCCAAGTCGCAACTCTACTCGAAGTAAGGACTACCCAAAAGTAGGTAAAAGCAGTAGGGGCGAGAGCTGATGCTCTCGCCCCTACTTGATTACTTCGCTTATAACCGATTGCTAGGCAGATTAGCCTAGTTTTGCGATGATCGCGTCGGCATACTCGGCGGTTCCCACGGCGGTGGGATCGTTGCGGTCTGCCTTCATGTCGTAGGTAACGTCTTTACCTTCGACAATTACGTCCGAAACGGCTTTCTCTAGGCGGTTGGCGGCATCATGCTCTTCCAAGTAGCGAAGCATGAGCATACCAGAGAGGATTAGCGCGGTAGGATTGACCTTGTTCTGTCCTTTATACTTGGGGGCAGAGCCGTGGGTCGGTTCAAACAGCGCGATGCCGTCGCCGATATTCGCACCGGGGGCTACGCCCAACCCACCAACGAGACCCGCACAGAGGTCGGAGAGAATGTCGCCGTACAGGTTCTCCATAACGAGAACATCGTACAGTTCGGGCTTCTGCACCAACTGCATACACATATTGTCTACCAGTACCTCCTGATACTCAATCTCAGGGTACTCTTTTGCCACCTCTTGCGCCACACGATAGAATAGCCCATCGGTGTATTTCATAATGTTGGCTTTTGCGACGGCACTCACCTTTTTGCGGTTGTACTGACGCGCATACTCGAAAGCGGTCTTTACAATCTGGCGGCTACCCGTAATAGAGATAGGCTTGATAGAGATAGCGGAGTCCTCTCGGATTTTGCCCCCTGCCATATCAATCACCTGCTTTGCTTCGGGGGTATGTACGTCGTACTCTACACCCGCATACAGGTCTTCGGTGTTCTCACGAACAATAACGAGGTCTACATCGGTATACTTAGAGCGGATGCCGGGGTAGTATTTGCAAGGGCGAATACAGGCGTACAGGTTGAGTTCCTTACGGAGTGCCACGTTTACCGAACGGAAGCCCCCTCCAATGGGAGTGGTGATAGGACCCTTGAGCGCGACTTTATTGGTGCGGATACTCTCCAAAACGGAGGGAGGAAGCGGGGTTCCTGCGGTCTCCATAATATCGACTCCCGCCTCTTGAATATCCCAGTTAAACGCGACTCCCGTCGCTTCTAGGACGCGGCGTGCCGCCTCTACCAGTTCGGGACCCGTTCCGTCTCCACGAATCAATGTGACATTATGTGCCAATGAAAAAATCTCCTTTGAATAGTGATGCTTATGATGGTTCTTGTCTTCATCTTAGGGAACTATTTTGACACAAAATTAGGGGCTACGCTAAGGGGTAGAGCGCATTTCCTGCTACTTTGTGCCTCCATACCCCGATTCTAGGGCAAGTTGGGGCAGGAGAGTGGCTTTATTGTCTCGAATCGGAAGATAAGAAGAGGGAGGTACACCGTGAGAAGACGCAGTTTTATTCAGGGAGTTGCGGGGATGTGTGCTTTAGGGGCATTACTAGATAACACCGCAGAAGGAAGCGAAGGTAAAAACGTGGGAGTAAAGTGGAAGATAGGCTGTTTCAACCGTCCTTGGGGGGCATGGAGCTACGATGTGGCTCTGGAAAAGATGAAAGAGGCGGGGTTCCATAATACAGGTATTGTGGGAGAGCATAAAGGTGAGGCGTTTATCGACCCAGAGGCGACCCCAGAGTATATCGACACGCTAAAAGAGCGCATGAAGGCACAAGGGATAAAGCCGATTTTGGGGCGGCTGAGTCTGAGGCGTGACCTGCCTATAACCGAGGCGGTAAGCCAACTAGAGAGGCAGATTGATAACGCAAAACGGCTTGGCTTATCTTATGTGCTTACCTATGGAAGTAGCGACCCTACCGAGTACGAAGCCTTTTACGAAAAGATGCACGCGGCAAGCCTGTATGCCGCTCATAAGAAGGTACAGGTCGTGTTTAAGCCACATGGGGGCTGTTCTGCCGATGCAGACGACATACTGCGCTGTATCGAGAAGGTAAACCATCCCAATTTTCGTCTCTGGTACGATGCTGGTAACATCATTCACTATACTGGTAAAGACCCCGTGAAGGAGGTAGAGCGCGTAGCGCAGTTTACGAGCGGCTTCTGTGCAAAGGACTGCGCCCAACTACACGGCGACGTAATGCTACAGTTTGGCACAGGAAAGGTGGACTTTGCGGGAGTGTTTGGTGTGCTAAAACAGGCGGGGTTTAAGGGGCACGTGATGATAGAGTGTTGTGCGGGGAAGACGGTAGAAGAGATAACCGCTAACGCAAAAGCAAACCGCCTCTTTCTGGAAAATCTCTTTGCAACCCTATGAGACAGAGACAGGCTATCGTTCGGGTGTGTCTCTGCTGTCTGTTGGGGTTCCTTCTGCCGCTCTACGCACATTCGGGAACACGTAAGCCTAAGCCTCCAATGGGAATGGTGTGGATACCTGCGGGGCGTTTTGTTATGGGCAGTACCCACCCAGATTTTACCGATGCGCGTCCACTTCATACAGTACAACTAGACGGTTTTTGGATGGATGTTACCCTTGTTACCAACGCGCAGTTTGCTCGCTTTGTGAAGGCAACAGGCTATATCACGGTAGCAGAGCGCACCCCGAACCCCAAAGCGTTTCCCAGTGTGCCTCCCGATAAGTTAGTACCCGGCTCACTGGTGTTTGTACCACCCCCCAAACCCGTTCCGCTGGACGATATATCGCAGTGGTGGCGATTTGTTCCGGGCGCAAACTGGAAACACCCAGAGGGAGCAGGTAGCGAACTCAAAGGGCGCGAAAACCATCCTGTAGTGCATATCTGCTTCGAGGACGCACTTGCTTATGCCAAGTGGGCAGGAAAGCGGCTCCCCACCGAAGCGGAGTGGGAGTATGCGGCACGGGGAGGCTTGCATCAAAAGCCGTATGTATGGGGGAGTGAGTTTCGCCCAAAGGGTAGGTTTATGGCGAACACGTGGCAGGGCAGTTTCCCCGACACGAACACGGCGGCAGATGGATATGTGCGTACCTCTCCCGTTCGTGCCTTCCCTTCCAACCGCTTTGGGCTGTACGACATGGCGGGGAACGTGTGGGAGTGGTGCGCGGACTGGTATCATCCCAACTACTACGCGATTAGCCAAGAACGCAACCCCAAAGGTTCGCCTACCAGTTACGACCCCGACGAACCGAATGTACTCAAGCGTGTTCTGCGAGGCGGCTCGTTTTTGTGTACCGACCAGACCTGTTCGAGGTATATGCCGGGAGGGCGCGGAAAAGGTGCGATAGATACAGGAACCAGCCATATCGGTTTTCGGTGTGTGGTGTCTCGCAAATAGGGCTTGCTCACTCTGAAAACGAAACCAGAGTTGTTACCCCGTTAGGGTAGAATAGCGCAAATGCAACGCAAAACCGCCCTCCAACTTACCCTTGCCGTTCTGCTTTTGAACGTGGGAATTTTGCTCTCCCCGCGCCTGTTTCAGAGGCAGATGCCCCCGTTACGAGTCGTGTTTTTGGATGTGGGGCAGGGCGATTCGTGTGTGATACAGACCCCCAAGGGGCAGGTGATGGTGGTGGATACCGGAAACCGCTCTCTGACTGGGCAGGACGACATGGGGAGGCGCGTGGTTGCGCCCTATCTGCGGAGTTTGGGGGTACAGCGCATCGACCTGCTCCTCCTCACCCACCCCGATAGCGACCATATTGGGGGGGCTATAAGCCTTTTAGAGCAGTTTCCGGTAGGGATATTAGAGTCGAATGGACAAGATACCCGTCCCCTGCAAAACGAGGTGGTACAGCAGGCAAAACAGCGTTACGTAACGTTACATCACGCGGCGAAAGGGGAGGACATCGAACTGGATGGGGTGCGTGTGCAGGTGCTTGCCCCCCTAAGTAACGACACGCAAGAACCCACCAACTCGCACAGTATTGTACTACGCCTTACCTACGGAGAGAGTTCGCTACTGCTTACCGGCGACGCGGAGAGAGACGAAGAGGCACATATTCTACAGAGCGGAAACCTTACGCCCACGCAACTCCTAAAGGTAGGGCATCATGGTAGCCTTACCTCGACTACAGAGGCGTTTCTTAGTCGGGTTGCCCCCCGCATCGCCGTTATCTCGGTGGGAAAACATAACCGATACGGACACCCTCACCCTCAGATTATGGAACGCCTAAAGCGGCATGAGGTACAGGTTTTCCGTACCGATACACAGGGCGCAATCACCTGTACCTCCGATACCAAAGGCTGGAAGTGCGAACCCTACACCCGATTACCGCAGTGAGTACAGAAACGCACATTGCTAGGCAAATCTATATTGCAATACTCGCAATGCTTTTTGGGGACAGGGGAGGCTTGGGTGTCCTCGCCGCACTCTGGGCAGTAGCGTATCGTAACGGAAAGAGTAGTTCCGCATTTGGGGCAGTTGTGTTGTGCGCCCATCTGTGCGCCCCCCGTGCCGTCTTGAGGATAGTGTCCGTTGAGGATTTTGGCGTAGTCGCCACTTTTTATCCAATCATCTAGCCCTTTGGCGCGGTAGACGACCTGCGGGTGGTCGAGTTGCCACGTATAGAGCATAAAGAGAACCGCCTTCGAGACCCCATTCAAGCCCGTGTTATCGGAGTGTTGCCGCGCTTGCTCCAAAAACGCCTCTATGTTCATCTCCGAGTTGTAGTGCGTGGAACCCGCGCCGAGTTTTAGCGTTGCGTTTAGAGCGACCTCTACATCTTGGCATACCAGTAGCCCTGCCCTATCACAAGAGAACTCGGCTTGCCGCATCCACTCCATAAACCCCACCATCAGCCCCATTCCTGCGAGTTTACCAAGCCCCAGCGTTACCGAGCCAATCTCCTCTAAGATCGGCATAAGCAGACGCGCCAACATAAGATAGAGAACGTGTCCGCATTTGATATGACCCAGCTCGTGCCCGATAATGTAACGCAGTTCGTCCTCGCTAAAAGCGTCTAGCAGGGCAGAGTGTAGCACAATATAGGTACGGTTTACGCCGGAGGTGTAGGCGTTATAGGTGGGGTTGTAGCGCACATAGAGTTCTGGCTCCGGCACGTCTAGCACAGCGCACGACTCCTTTAGCAGTCGATAGAGGGTAGGGAACTGCTGTTCGCTACACCGAATAGATTCGGCGGAGTTGCTTGCGTAGAGGAGGTTGTCTATCGTCCACTCGTTAAACTTACGCAGAATGAGGGGGAGAATGGGCATCTTTTGCAGGTTATCAAGAGCCAGTTTATCGGTGGAACTAATAAACGCATTGGCACTGATAAGCGGAAAGGTACGGCGCGTGTTTGGCATTGCCTAGTAGCACTCCTTATAGTTCGGTGGTGGGCGTGGTATAATGAAACTACCCTAGAAAGTAAACACTCCCACATGAAGCAGTACGAAGACGAAGACGAAAGGTTGCACAATCCTTCGGGAACGGAACCAGAAACTCCTGCCTCTTCTGCTACTGCCCCCCGCAAACGTAACGCTTTCTACGCCCTCTCGTTTCCCAACTACCGCCTTTTCTTTATTGGGCAGAGCATTTCGGTAATCGGTACGTGGATGCAGATTGTGGCGCAAAACTGGCTGGTGTGGGAACTGACTCACCTTTCCAGATGGTTGGGTATCGTGAACGGCTCCAATGCGATACTCTATATTCTCTTTAGTATATTAGGGGGTAAGGTCGCTGACCGCTATCCTCGCCGTGATATTTTGGTATGGACTCAGGCAGTAGCAGGGCTTCTTGCAGGTATTCTAACCATACTCACTTTTGGGGTGTGGGTGCCTGTTCGGGTGTGGCATATTGTGGTACTGGCAGGGTTTAGCGGAGTGGTGAACGCTTTCAATATGCCCGCGCAACAGGCGTTTGTCCACGATATGATAGATGACAAAGAGGCACTGGGCAACGCGATTGCACTCAACTCGTTGCGTTTTAATATGGCGCGATTTGTGGGTCCCATGATAGCGGGGATAGTGCTGGTAAAATGGGGAGCAAAAGCCTGTTTTTTTATCAATGCAGTTAGTTTTGTGGCGGTTATTATCTCGTTGTTACGGATGAAGTTGCCCCCGTTTGTATCCCATAAACGCGACCTCTCTATAAAGGAAGGAGTGTCGTACATTCGTCAGCATAAGCCCACACTCCGTAATGTAATCCTTATGGCATCTGGGGCGATGTTTGTGTGGTCGGCGAGTACTCTGTACCCAGTCCTCTCCACCTTTTTTAAGCGTGGTGAGAAGGGGTACAGTTGGATGACCTCTGCAAACGGAATAGGGGCGATGCTATGCGGTATCCTGCTTGCTTCTGTACTAGAGGGGATTCCCACACGGCTTCGTATCTATGTAGGAGCGATTATCTTTGGTTGCGCTCTATTGCTGGTTACACTTGCCCCTACTTTTGAATTTCTGTTGTGTTTGTTGATGATTAGCGGCTTTGGGATGATACTCTGTGCCGCAAGTTCTAACACTGCGGTTCAGCAGGGCGTACCAGAGCATCTGAGGGGCAGAGTGATGGCGGTCTACTCACTCTCGTTTCAGGGGGTTATGCCATTTGGTGGGCTAGTGGCAGGATTTATGGCAGACCACCTCTCTGCTCACACTACCCTTCGTATCAATGCAAGCCTGTTTCTTACGATAGCACTGATTTTGTTTGCATGGAGCCACCGCGAACGGGAGGTGTCCTAAGCGATTTTGGCGGAGATAGCCACCTTTTTTTCGCGTTTTGGTAGGGGGATGTTGGGACCTCGTGCGCCTAGCAAGGCAACCTCTTCCACGCTCTGCGCCTCCCAGAGTATCGCCATTGCACTGGCACACAAAAGACCTATCCGTTCTGCTTTTGAGACAAGTTCTTCTAGGGTATCGCTATGAGCGAGGTAGTAGACGGGGCAGTCGCGGTCTCCTGCCTGTACTTGGTTCCAGCCGGGCTGTTGGAAGAGCCTATCCATTTGGCGTTTGTAGGAGGGTTCGGGAAGAGGAAATTGTACGGAGAGGTAGTAGCGGTTGGTGTAGTGAACGCTGACTTGTAGCCAGTCGTGCCAGTCGCGCTTATCTGCCCACGTAATAAAATGGTCAGAGCCGTAACCCACGATTTGTTGTATCTGTACCGTGAGGTAGGTGGGCAGATTTAGCGCGAAAACACTCATTTAGGGTTGCACCATTTAGCCTATTTTCTAATGGAGTAGTTTTCGGCTGAGGGGCAGTTAGGGTTTACTGACAAAAGTACCGCTTTTACGAAAGAACCCACCCCTTTCCAACCTTTCCCCTTCGCAAGGGGCAAGGCGAATGCACGATACACTGAGAGGCTTACTTTCTCTGAAAGGAGGGCATACTATGTTTAGGTTGGCAATGGTTCAGATGAGGGTAGAGGGCGGCAACCTCGAAGCAAACCTTGCGCGTGCCTCCGAAAGAGTACGAGAGGCAAAGGCACAAGGGAGCGATGTGGTTCTTTTGCCAGAGTGTATGGATTTGGGGTGGACACATCCTTCTGCCCTTACGTTGGCGGAACCCATTCCCAATGGGGCGACCTTTGAGACACTACGAGCATTGGCGCAGGAGTGTGGTGTCTACCTCTGTTCTGGGTTGGTGGAGCGGGCAGAGAGTGGGAACTACAACTCTGCCGTGCTTCTTAGCCCGAAAGGGGAACTGCTTTTGCTACACCGTAAACTGAACGAACTGGATATAGGGCATCCTTATTATGCTCAAGGCGATAGGCTTGGAGTTTGTGAAACCGAGTTCGGCACGTTTGGGCTGATGATTTGCGCGGACGCTTTTGCAAAAGACAACGTAATATCGCGGTCCTTGGGGTATATGGGGGCAGATATTATCCTCTCACCGAGTAGTTGGGCGGTTCGCCCCGACCACGATAACGCCAAAGAGCCTTATGGGGGCAGTTGGGATACCACCTATTCGGGGGTGTGTAAGGATTTTTCGCTGTGGATAGCGAGTGTTAGCAATGTAGGGCAGTTGACGGCAGGACCTTGGAAGGACTGGAACTGTATCGGGTGTTCGCGAATCGTTTCACCAAAAGGAGAGACGGTACTGGTAGGGGAGTATGGCGTATCTGCGGATACGATTCTCTACCATGATATAGAACTCACTCCGCGTCCTGCTAGGGGGTGCAGTTGGTATCAGCATTGGAATCGGGCTTAATCATACAAAATAAGGAGAGAAAGAGATGTCTGAACGACCTGTTGCGGTGATAACAGGGGCGAGTAGCGGAATAGGGGCGGCGACAGCAGTGGCACTGCACAAAGCGGGCTATCAGGTGATACTGGGCGCACGGCGTACCGACAAACTTGCAGAGGTAGCCGCCTCCTTAGAGAACGCCATGTACTATGAGTTGGATGTGACGGACGCGGTGAGTGTGGAGGCGTTTTGCGCTCAGGTTCCCCATGTCAACGTACTGGTGAACAATGCGGGGGGCGCGTGGGGATTGGAGACGGTGGCAAACGCTATTGATGAAAAGTGGGAGTGGATGTACGATGTAAACGTACTCGGCTTGATGCGTATGACGCGCACTCTTTTGCCTAAACTGGAAGCGTCGGGGGCGGGGCATATTATCAATGTGGGAAGCATTGCAGGGCGAGAGCCTTATGTGGGTGGGGCGGGGTACAACGCTGTTAAGTTTGCAGTTCGTGCTATTACGCAGGTGATGCGTCTCGAACTGGTTGGGAAGCCTATCCGCATTACAGAGGTGTCGCCGGGAATGGTGGAGACGGAGTTTAGCCTCGTGCGCTTCGATGGTGATACGGAACGGGCAGGGAAGGTCTATCAGGGGCTACAGCCGTTGGTTGCGGAGGATATTGCAGACTGCATCGAATGGGTGGTGACACGCCCCCCTCACGTCAATATCGACGAGATTGTGGTGAAGCCGTTGGCACAAGCATCTGCCTCCGTCGCCGCTCGAAAGTTGTAGTACAATGCCCTTTACCCTAGAACAAGAGCGTGCCTATCGTGCTGTACAGACTGGTTGCGCGTGGCAAGAGCGAACCGACATCGGCTATATTGAGGTGCGCGGCGCAGACCGCTATACGTGGTTACAAGGCATGGTTAGCCAAGATACGCGCCTCCTCGAAGCGGGTGTATTACGCCTACCCGCCTACTTCTTAAACGCTACGGGGCATATCCTCGCCGAACTGATGCTTATCAATGTTATTGGCGCAGAACCCTATCTACTTCTTGCTCTCGCAAAAGAGAACGTGCCACGTACCTTAGAACTCCTTGACCGCTTTCTGATTATGGAGGAGGTCGAATTACGGGATGTGAGCGGGGAGGTTATTTGCTTTACGTTACAAGGCGCAGGTGTAGGAGCGTTTTTGGAGGCGCAACCGCTCTTTTCATCTGTGTTGCCACTACCTGCGGACTATACAGGGTATGGAGGGGTAGAGGGCTATCTGCCTACCGAACGCGCCGCCAAACTGCGTAGTAGTTTAGAGTCGCTCGGTATTCCCCACATAGACCCTATGGTAGCGGAGGCGTTGCGTATAGAGGCGGGGATACCCTCCTATCCCCAAGAACTGAATGAGAGTGTTATCGCAATGGAGGCAGACAACGCCGCCACCCATATCAGTTTTACCAAAGGGTGCTATGTGGGACAAGAGATTATCGCACGAATCGACAGCAGGGGGCATACCAATCGTGCTCTAACAGGCTTTATTGGGGAAGAGGGGGCTATACTACCCCCAAATAGCAAACTGTACGCCGAAGAGCGCGAAGTAGGACGAATTACCAGCGTTCTTAGTGAC
>OMJJ01000097.1 GCA_900299305.1 bacterium
GAGGAGGAGACCCCCGCCCCTAAAGGCACGTCACTCTCCAGAAGGATGTTTGCGCCCCGCTCACCTAACCGCGTATCGTTATCAAGTAGGGCGGCTTTGTTGTAGGCGTGGTACATAATGTACACACACCCGACAATGTAGGCACTCCAGCGGGTTCGGGGGTCTTGGTTAAGGGCGGCGCGTACCTCTTCTAGTGGGCGCAGTCGTCCTTCGGTGTCTATCATTACATCGAGGGATACCTCTACGTAGGGCTGAAAACTCTCGGTTTCGGGGGCAACGCTCTGTACCCTAAACGTGCGGTCTGTGCGCCACTGCCACGCGACGTAAGCCGCCTCTGCAATGGGCATCTCTAGCACCACACTACCCGAATAGTCTGCCACTCCGCCCATCACATCCAAGCGTCCGGGGGCACGCGCACCTACAATCGGGCTATCGCCGTCAAAGTAGGAGGCATACTCGCCAAGAACCCGTTGCTCGAACTGCTTCCAACGTACCTCTGGAGCAAGGGGGAGGGTTAAGAGAGGTTCTGCCATCAAAAATAGCCTTTCCAAACGGAAGTTAAAGTGGAGTGCGCCCTGCAAAGCCCTCTTCGATAGAGTGCCAGAAGTGAATGTCGTCTTCCCCAAAGAGCCAGCAGAGATAGACCTCCTGCCCATTGCGCCAGTGAGGGAAATCTATGAGTCCGCGCTCTAAGTCTTTTATCTCAATCCCTTGCTCGGTAATAGAGGCGACTATCTCCTGTATCTCCGAGATAACGACCCCAAAATCGGGGTGCTTAGAGCCTTGCCCATTACTCCGAATCAGTTGCTGAATACGTTGCATCTCTAGTTCGCGTTGACGTAACGAGGCGACCAACTCCTGCACACGGTGAAACTTGTGGCTAAGTTCGGGGAGAAGGGAACGGGCTTCCTCTAGGGTGAAGTGGGTATCGTGGTAGGGCATGGTGGTAAAAACGCTGGTAAGCCCCCCTAAATAGAGAGGGGCTTACCTAGCGAACAGGATGGTTTACGTGGAAGTCTGCCCTTTTTTCTTGAGGTCATCAAGGAAGGCTTTGGCGTTTTCTGGGGTGACAATCGTAACACCGGTGTCGATGATGTTGCCGGGTTTTATCTTCATACCCAGTTTTTCTAGTTCGGGTTTGAGTGCCTCTATCGCCTTCTGAATATCTCCGTTTGCTTTCTTTACTTCGTTCAGAAGTTTTACGGAGAGCCTACCAAACTCGAAGGGCTTTTGTACGATAGTAACGTCTACATTACCGTCACCAAGGTTCTTGAGGGTTTCGGGTTCGCCATCGAAGCAGACGATTTTCACCTTGCTTCTCATGTTTGCCTGCTTTACCGCCGTTACGATAGCGGGCCCGTTGTAGGAGTATAGCCCCACAAACCCGTTGATTTTATCGCCGTACTTTGTAATCGCATCGTTGACGTTGGAGATAGCACGTCCCTTGTCTTTGTTATCCTCGAAGGGGGCTTGCAAAAACTCGATGTTCTTGCCCTTAACGGCATCTACAAAGCCTTGGAAGCGGTCTCGTGCGTTTTGTGCGCCCATATTCCCTACAAACGCAACTAGTTTGCCGCCGTTAGGATAGAGTTTTGCGGTGGCTTCCCCTGCCATTTTACCCGCGTCGTAGTTGTTTGTACCCAGATACGCAAGCCTCTTGCTTTTGGGGGCATCCGAGTCGAAGGTGATAACAGGAATACCCGCCTTCATGGTTTCGTCGATGATGGGTGCAAGGGCATCCGCCTCGATGGG
Organism: bacterium; assembly: GCA_900299305.1. Classification (GTDB taxonomy): domain Bacteria; phylum Armatimonadota; class Chthonomonadetes; order Chthonomonadales; family Chthonomonadaceae; genus CAIJLM01. The sequence goes on from OMJJ01000097.1 coordinate 1,753, forward strand.
GGAGACAGCGATACCGTCTACTTTTTGCGCGGTAGCATCTTTTACAAGGGTGACTTGTGCGTTGTGCTCGGAAGGGTTGGGACCTTGCCAGTCGGCGTTTAGTCCTGTCTCCGCTTTTACCGCGTCGATACCTTTGCCCATAGCATCCCAGAAGGGAGAGATACCGTTGGTGATGATTTTGTACTTCCCGCTACCGCCTCCGGACGGTCCAGGGGGTGGGGTTGTGGTCTGTTCTGTTTTGGTTTCGGGTTGTTTGGTCTCGCCTTCGGCTTTCTTATCACCCGATTTGCCCGGGTCACAGCCGACGAGGAGAGAAGCCAAGCCAACTAGGGCGAAACTTGCGCCTAAAAAGGTCTGCTTAGTCATCTTTCTAACTCCCATTGTTCTTCAAAATTCGCGTCGTCGCAATGTCGAAATGGAGATTCACCGCAGAAGGAAAAGATTCCTCCTGCTCTTTAATAAACCTCATTTAGTAAATGTTCTATTCTATTATACCCGTTTTGGCTGTATCAAAAGCGTCGCCGCGCTTGCAAGCACCAGTCCCGCGCCTATCCAAGTCCCCGTTTGCGGAATATCGTGAAAAAAGAAGAGCGCAATGAGGGCAGAGTAGATGTTGGTGGTAAGGCTGAGTATGCCCCCTTCGGCGGTAGAGACCTCGCGATACCCGTAGGTCATTAGCAACTGCGCGATAAGGCTCGTCATGGAGACACCAACCAGAAAGGGTAACTGCCCCCATGTAGGCAAAGTTAAATGCCCCCCGGTAGCGTACAGGGCAACCAGGGATACGGGGAGACCGATGAGGTTAAAATAGAAGAATATCGAGGTAGCATCTTCGGACTTGCGTAGCCGCCGTATCTGCACGATTGCCCCACCCGATACCAAGCCGCTAAAAAGACCAATGACATCACCCCAACGTATCGCCCCCGCCTCTGGGCGCATAATGAGCAGTACCCCGCAGATAGAGATGGGGAGGGAAAACAGATACTTGCGTGGCGGGAACTCGCGGAGGGCAAAGCAGGCAAACAGAGGAGCCCATAAAATAGAGGTGTAGTTGAGAATGACGGCGTGGGTGAGCGAGGTGTTTTGTATGCTTATAAAGTAGGAGACGCTTGCAATCCCCCCCGAAATACCGCGCCAAAGCAGTGCTTTGCGGTCTTCACCCCAAAGCGAGACCTCCTCCCGAAACGCCAACAGGCAGAGAACCAAGATACTCCCAAAGTAGCGGTAAAAGGCTACCACACCCGCAGGTAGAGGGTGCGCCGTAACACTTGGCGACGTAATCGCTTTGGTGAGAGCCGACATTATCGCAAAGAAAAACGCCGCTGTGGACATTCCCAACAGGGCGCGGGTTCGGTTACTTAGCGAGCCTATCACGTCTTGTTTAGCCTATCTTTAGTGCTTTCGCCTCGTTCCAAAGCGCGTCCATCTCCTCTAGGGTCATATCGGTAAGGAGGCGAGACTGCTCTTTGGCACGTTTTTCGATATAGCGGAACCGCGCCGAAAACCGCCCCAACATCCCGCGTAGTGCCTCCTCTGCATCTACTCCCTGCCAACGCGCAATCTGCACCATCGTAAAGAGTAAATCTCCGAGTTCGCTAGCGATATTGGCTTTGTTGGGGGTAGCGTGGTTCAGTTCGGCTTTTAGTTCGATAAGTTCCTCCTCTACCTTCGCAAGCACATCTTCAAACTGCTTCCACTCGAAGCCCACTTTTACCACACGCTTGCTTATCTCCATCGCTTGCATAAGGGCAGGAAGCCCTTTGGGAACGCCATCGAGTAGCGAATCGCGCCGTTTTTTGTCGTCGTTTGCTTTCTCTGCGCGTTTGATTCGCTCCCAGTTTTTTAGCACCTCTTCGCTGTTGGCGACATCGACCTCCCCAAAAACGTGCGGGTGACGGCGTACCAATTTTTCGCATATCTGTGCGACCACATCATCGATACCAAAAATCGCCTCTTCGTCCGCAAGTTGGGCATGGAACACGGACTGCAACAGCGCGTCTCCCAACTCTTCGCAGAGGAGGTCGGGGTCATCTGCGTCTATTGCCTCTATTACCTCGTAGGTCTCTTCGATAAAGTAGCGTTTTAGTGATTGGTGGCTCTGCTCTCTGTCCCAAGGGCAACCGTCGGGGGCGCGGAGCCGTGCCATAATGCCCACCAGGGAGGCGAAATCGTGGCGGCGCAGAGCGGGAGGCAAAGGGGGAACATAGACCGAGGTGAGATGGTCTACACTCTCTCTATCTAAGCGGAAGAGGGGAGTGCGTTTGATACTCTCTTGGTGGGGTACTCCTGCCTGTTTTACCACCACCACCTCCCAATCGTCGGGGTAGTGGCGCATGAGGCAGAGTTTGGCGTGAGAGGCAGAGGCTTTGTCGTAGACTTGGTAGAGCAGTAGCCCCCTTGAGACATCTATGCCCCCTGCCAGAGCCGTGCCATCGGGGGCGATAGCGTCTTTTTCGCGTAGGGTAAGCGCGTCCCGTATGTCGCAACCCTCCGCCAAAGAAACTTCTATAGAGGTGAGTACCGCCTCTACAAAACTCCCCGAAGTTATCACCTGTGTAGTTATCCCCTGCTCTTTTGCACCCTCTAGTATACGCTGAGAAGCCTCCTCCGCAAAGAGAGGGTGTCCGGGAACGGCATAGCCGATATGAGGGGTCTGTGTGGTAACGGAGGAGAGTACCCGCTGAGTAATGGCTTGGTATACGGCGGCAAAGTCGCTACCTTGCTCGTAGTAGGAGTCTAGCGGGGTATAGGCAAGCCCCCACTCGTTTAGGAGGGCAACGGTGGGATGAATAGCCGTTCTTAGGAACAGGATGCCTGTCCCATTTTGTTGGTGCAAAGACAGTTCACGGAGGGCTTTTTCAGCCCCCCGTGAGAGAGTGTCCGCGTTTCCGGTTCCTAATCCGATAAGCGTTATCACGCGCTTCTCTATCTTCCTACTTTTTGTCACCCGCGGGGGCGGTGGGTTTTTCGGCTCCACCAGAAGGTGCGGGGGCGGAGGGAGAGGGTGCAGAAGCACCGGCTCCACCCGCAGAGGGGGCGGCACCGCCGCCATTAGGTTGGGGCGCAGAACCACCGGCTCCAGCACCCGATTGCGGGGGAGCAGTGGGTTGAGGCGTGGCTTTGCTGGCGACCATACTCTTGATAAAGTTGCTGACCACCGCCTGATACTTCTGGGCGAGTATCTGGACTTTGTTGTCTTTGAAGAGCTGTTGAGTGAACTTGGAGACCTCTGCGTCCTTGTGGGTTATCCATTCGGGATGCTCTTGTGCCACCATACGGAACTCTAGGGCGGTCTTTACGTCCTCTAGCCCAAAGTCTTTCGCGGGGTACTTTTTCACAATCTGACCCACAAAGTAGCCTGTTTGAGACTGGGCGGGCTGTGCGGGGTTGCGAACGACCTTTACAATGGGTTCAGGGGTTATCTGTCCGTCGCCGAGTTTTGCAAGTGCCTCTTCTAGTTCGGGGAGTTGCTGTTTTAGAATGGCGCGGGAGACGGGAGTCTCGTTGCCCTGAGCAGAGACGGCGGCGGGGTCGGGGTTTAGCAGTCGAGCGATTTTCTTGAAGTCGCCATCTTTTTTCAGCATCTCAATAATTTTCTTGCCCGCTTCCAACGAGGGAACGCGCAACATTTTGATACTGAAAATTTCGGGGCGGCGCACAGGGTTCCCCGTCAGTCCGTAGGGGTCAGAGGCGGTGGGAACACCGGTGGGTTGGGTTTTGAGTTTATTGAACTCCTCTTCCAGTTTTTTGGGGTCTGCTTTCGCGCCTTCGGTTCCAATCGCAAACTCTAGCAGGGAGGTACGAATAGAACGCTCGAAGTCTTCGGGGGTCTGCCCCGTTACCCGCATACGGATACCCGACTGCACATCGAACTGGTCTTGGTAGCGGTTGAGGTTCTTTACCTGCTCGTCGGAGACGGTAAGCCCTTTTGTTTTTACGCACTGCTCTAGCAGTTGATCTTTGATAAGCGAAGTAAGCCCTGCTGCACCTGCGTCCATATCGAGGGGGATTTCGGGACCGCGCATGGTGAGTGCTTTTTCGCTGAGTTCTTTCTCTTTGATGGTGTGTTCGCCAACAACGGCAACGGTTTTTTCCTGATTGCCGCACCCTACAAAAGCGGTGGGCAGTAGGAGGGCAGTCGTAAGGCACAACCACCTTTTACTATGTAATGACTTCAAATCAAGGCTCTCCTTAATGGTAGGTGTTTCGTATTATGCGCCAGCGTGGTGGTTGCGAAGACTAAGAAGCAGTTGTACTTCTCCCTCTGCAATACCGGTTTGGCGAGATATTTCGGTAGGGTTTAAGCCGGAGTCGGCAAGCCCATAGATAACTTGGTGCTTTCGATAGTGTTCGTTGTTTTCAAAAGTGGCGGGGCTAGGCACGTTCGAGACGACTTGGTATGCCATCTCTTGCGCGGCAGGCTTGGGCAGGTAGTTTTGCACATTGGGGGCAGTGGCAGTAGCCTCCTCCATTTCGAGTTTTGCTAAGCGGTCTTCCAACGTAGCAAGTACAAAACGCGCCTCTGCACAGCGTACCTCGAGCCGTGCAGTGGTCTCCTGAGATGCCTCTTCGATAGCGGAGAGCAACTCTTTGACGCTCTTTTGCAGAGCAGAGACCTCCTTGAGCATAGGGGCTTCGGCGGTGGTTGCATTGAGGTCACGCTTGGCACTCTTATAGTAGTTTACCATCCATGCGGCGAGTACTACCTGAAAGGCAAACATCACCCCAATAATGATATTTTGCACGGGTGTCACTCCTATCCTGTCTCTATACGGGCAAAAACCACAAAACGACTTCCGAAAACGCAAACTCTTCTACACAAAAAGCACATCATCCCGCTGAAGATACCCTTTAAGGCGAATAACCGCTTGCGTGTGCAACTGATAGACGCGGGACTCGGAGATGGTGAGAGTGCGCCCTACCTCTTTGAAGGTTAGCCCTTCAAAGTAGTAGAGAGCGATAACCATGCGCTCACGTTCGGGAAGCCTATCTATGGCTTTGCCCAAGAGCCGCTTGCGTTCGTGTAGCTCTATCTCTAGGGCAGGGAGGGCGGTTTCGTCTTGTAGCACATCGGAGATATGGAGTTGCTCGCTTCCGTCTCCGCATATCAGCACCTCTTCTAAAGAGAGTTGACTGGTTCTGCCAGCATCTATCAGGAGTTTCTGAAACTCTTCGGTCTCCATACCCAGCTCTTCAGCGACTTCAGTCTCGGTAGCGGGGCGGTTTAGGCGTATCTCTAAATCTTTGTAGGTGCGTTCGAGGAGTTTGAGC